>NZ_MAOG01000138.1:0-112029 GCF_001884205.1 Bacillus sp. NH11B
GCACTACTTTACAGATGCTACCCAACCTATGCATGCAGCAAATTTTACTGCAATTGATACGAGAGCTATAAAATATCATAGCTATTTTGAAAATTATGTTACAACCATTCAAGATCAATTTGCAGTTAATACTGGAGGGAATTATAACGACTCTCTATCTACACCTGAAGAATGGATTGATTATGCAGCCCGAGTAGCTAAACCTGAAATTAAAAATATCGCTAATGATAAAACATTTAAGTATTACAATAGCGGTAAGGCGCAATTGTGGCAAGAAATGGTTATCCCAGCTGTGCAGCGAAGCTTAGGAGAATCTCAGCGTAATACAGCAGGTTTCCTAAATCTTTGGTTTAAAACGTTTACTAAAAATGTGCAAGCTCCAAGTTTAGAAACTGCACAAATCTATGATATAGCAGGAAATGTTATAGAAGCAGGGAAAAACTATTATATCGTACCAAGTGAATCTCCTTTTCAAGGTCTAACGTTTGAATGGTATGTAGTAAATCGTTACGATTATGTTTTACTTGCAAATAAAAAGAATGATATACAATCTGGTACACCTATGGAATTTGTATTTTACAAAGATAATGATGCAAAGCTACACCACGGTGAAAGCGTATACCTTCGCATGGAGCATTCTAATTATGATCAATATCAATATTTAAATTGGTCCAAATATTCTAGTTGGGTTCACCTTGCTGAGAAATCTGATAGTTTGGCTGACTTTAAAATTCAAATTAACCCGAATAATCCTACAGAATATAATATTTTTACAGATGGTTATCCATTAAATTATGAGAATATAAATGCAGAGAAAAGTTGGATTGTACTAGGTGAAAAAACACAAAAACCTAGCTCATGGAAGTTTGTACCTTTCAGATAACCTAAACACACTCGTTCCTAATCAGAACGAGTGTGTTTTTTGTTTTGAGGTATTTGCTTTTCTTAAGTTGTTGGATGTGGGATCACCATACATGCCCATCTACTTAAGAACGGAAACAGTTTGATCAACTTAGGGGGAACAACCTTGTTCAATCAGATGGTAAAAGCTGTACCGAATTTATTTGCGATTGGAAATTTATTGTGCGGTGTTTTTTCAATTACCATGAATATGAGTGACTACTTGGGAGTAGCCTCCATAATCACTTGAAAATCTTTTGTAAAATTTTAATTTTGTCCCTATACGGCGGAAATACAATCCCTAAGTCTATACTTGAGCATTTCTTTAAAATGCTTTTACGATGTGTAAAAGTATCAAAACTATGTTTACCATGATAGGCACCGAACCCCGCAGTTCCTACTCCGCCAAAAGGCAAGTGTAGATTAGCCATATGTGACATTGTATCATTGACGCATCCTCCCCCAAAAGAAGTTCGTCCTAGTACTTGTTTTTCAACATTTTTATTTTTAGTAAATATATACAAAGCTAACGGTTTGGGATGGTTGTTAATCATATGAATGACATCATCTAAAGCATTGTACTCCATAATTGGTAAAATCGGCCCGAAAATTTCTTCTTTCATAGCTGCAGCATCCCACGATTTTACTTCAAGAAGTGTTGGTTCAATATATAAATGACTTCTAGATGAATTTCCGCCAAATATTATATAATTTTGGTCTTGTTCTAATATAGAAATAAGCCTATCAAATTGTCTCTCATTGATAATTCGACCATAATCATTGCTTTTTGATACATCTGAGCCATAAAAGCTAGTAATAATTTCTTTCATTTTTGAAATTAGTGTTGCCTTGATAGATTTGTGCACAATAACATAATCAGGTGCAATACAGGATTGTCCAGCATTTATGAACTTTCCCCAGATAATACGTTTGGCCGCTATATCAAGGTTAGCAGTTTCATCGACAATAGCTGGTCCTTTTCCACCAAGTTCTAATGTTACTGGTACAAGATTTTTCGCTGCTGCTTCCATGACAATTTTTCCAACTTGAATGCTACCAGTAAAAAAAATATGGTCAAATGGTGCATGAATCAATAAAGAAGTTATTTCTCTATCTCCTTCAATAACACGAATATATTGCTTATCAAACGTTTCACTTATTATTTTGTTCATTACAGCTGAAACATTTGGTGCATTTTCTGAAGGTTTGAGAACTACACAATTTCCTGCCGCAATTGCCCCGATAAGAGGTTCAATTAATGATTGGAATGGATAATTAAAAGGGCCAACAATTAGCACTGTACCATATGGCTCTTTTATTATGTAACTTTTGGAAGGTGCAAGATGAATAGGTGTTTTTACTTTTTGAGGTTTCATCCATTGTTTTAGGTATTTCATTATAAAATTGATACTGTTATATGCGAAACCAACTTCGGCAGCATATGATTCAAATTCACTTTTGTGTAAATCTTGATATAATGCGCTAAGCACTTGTTTTTCATATTTCCGAATAGAAGTTTTCAATTTTTCTAACTGCTTAAGTCGGAATTGAAGACTTCTCGTATGATCATGATGGAAAAATTGTCTATGCTCTTGAATCAGTTGTTGCACATTATCAGCCATTATAAAATCCCTCCAATAGAAAAAAATTCATATACTATGCACATCAATTGTAGAGAGTATTTTAAAACATACTATAAATTTCTAATAATGTGCACTGAAATTATATTCTCAATAAGCAGCTAATATACAAGGTGTGTGATACTTATGTTTACACGGGGAGACAACGCCACATCATTATAAAACCACTATCTATAAAGAAAAAAGACATTATCCTTTCCTATGGTTTCTCAGAAAGAATAACGTCTTTTGTCATTTCAGGGGGGATTTTGTCTTACTAGCTTGATAGCGATGGGGCCCCACCAACAAAACGCTGAAAACATACGCTAAGCAAATTTCGCCATGAAAACAGCCGATTTTTCCTACACTAAGGTATCATCGGCTTTATTTTATTGAATAAGGAGCTGAAATACTATTCTTTTTGTAGAAGTATTATTAGGAAGGAAGGCGTTTTTGTATGAATCTATCGATTTCTGATGAACCCAACGGATAAGCACCGTTCAGAAATTTATTTTTATATTTTGGATTATGATGCTATAATAGCTTCTATTTTAGCGCATATATACGACGTCTTTGGCTCTTAAAAACAAGTCATGGCTTCTCTCCTTTATTATTGTGTTGTGTTTGATTGTGAAGTGCATCAAGATTCCTGTAAAGTCTAATATGAATCGTTTTCATGTTTATGTTCTACACGATTCATCGCTTCATATGATTAATTCCACTTATTCGAATGTAACGGTTCGATAAGTGAAATGTATTACCTCCCCCTATTTTACATCTGAAATGTACATGTTTTACTACAGGTTCATTACAAAATATATTTTCTCAAAACGTCTTATTTTCAAAATAAATATTTTATTATAGATCTATTATGTTACACTACATGATAGTGTTTTATTCTTGAAAAGATGGTGAAAAAATGGAAGAAAACAAAAAAAGTAAGAGATTTTATGCAGTTGCTTTCCTCGTTTCAACAAGTTATATTTGGCTTTTAATTTTAGGAGCTTATAGTATGGGGATTCCCCAATATAATAATTTACTCTACGGCATACTTTTAATGACAGCTTTTACATTTATTTTTACAGTTCCAATTCTTTATATCGGCATTCCATTGGTATATATTGGTGTAGCGCTTGCCTTGCTCCGTATATTCTCTGTAAAGCGAATGTTAAGTTACTATGCTCTATCTTGGGTGGTATTATGGATTACTTTACAGGCCCCTTTATTAATTTATGGACATCATGAAAAAAACTACATATTTAAAGAACAAGTAGAAAAACAACAAATTGTAGAAAAAGTAAAAGCAGCGGTTGAAAAAAAGAATGGTCCTATTAAGATTACAGATATGTTTAAAGATAGTATGCTAGATTGGAATGAAAATGCAGGAAGCCCTGCTCATCCGAAGTTAAACATTAGATATGAATTAGTAAATTGTGATAAAGGAAAAGAAAAGCAAATCAGTGGATATAGCTGTACATCTACTATCGAGACATACTACAAAGATAAAAAATGGATAGTAGATTTAGATTCAAAAGAAAATGCAAATGCAATGAATATATTAAAAAATAACCAAAAGGCTGAAGAAAAGGAAAAGAAGGAATCCCTGAGCGCTGAAGAAGAAACATTAATTCGTAATAGAGCGGAATTAAAGGCAGTGGAATATTTAAAAGAAGATTTTAATTTGAATTTAACAATCGTAAAGCAGACATTTAATAAGAATACGAATTCCAATAATAAAGCAAACCCTTTATCGTATAAAGTTCATGAAACAATATTTAACGGATATTTGAACGAGGATCCGCAAAAAGATGTCACAGTAAGAGTCGAATATGATCCAAACACAAAGAAATACTTTATTCATATGTATAAGTTTGAAATGAGTGATGAATCAGATAAGGAAATTGAAAAACAAATTGAATTAAAAAAAGCAAAAACTAATTAAAAATGAGATATCTGTAGCTTTGAATTTTGTTTATCAAACTTTATTTTAAAGTTACATAATACACCTTATCAAGTTCATTTTATATAAAGTAGTATTCTGGTATGGATATACTTACATACTTCGTTGACTACCTAAGAACAAGCCGAAACATTTACATCTGGATGTGAATGTTTCGGCTTGTTTTTGAATTGAAGAAATGATCATAAAACTCTATTTTGTTATAATTTTTGACAGTTTACTATATAGCAAGGTAGGAGATAAATAATTTGAATCCTAGACATGGTCTGTTAATCTCCCCTTTATACCAATATCCTTTTAAATTACTCTAATAAATGAACTTTATTTTATTTTTATCTTATCTTTACCTTATCTTTAAAATTTTATATTAAACTTTACATCTAAAAGAAAAGATTTCGAGTCTAAAAAAGCAGGGGAAAAGGTGATTATTGCATCTTTTATAAATAACCAACCACCATTGAAAATGCAATTTTTTATACAAGGAGGAGTAATATATGAAGAATAAGAGTAAAAAACAAGTTATTATATTATTTTTTATTAGTATTTTAGGTTTAGGAACAATCATTGGGATACTATATTTTAATCATAAAACTAATATTCATAGAAATAAAGCGCTCGCTACCGAAGAACGTTTATTACAATATGAGCCCATTATGAAAAAAGAATTAGAAAAATATAATTTAGGAGAGAAAACAGCACTTTTGTTAGGAATTATGTACCAAGAGAGTAGAGGTGAGGGCAACGACCCTATGCAGTCCTCTGAATCACTTGGATTAAAGCCAAATGAAATTCAAGAGATAAACTTGAGCATTAAACAAGGGGTAAAGCACTTTGCTCAAATGTACAAATATGGAACAGAAAAAGGTGTTAGCATGGATACAATTATTCAAAGCTATAATATGGGACCAGGGTATATTGATTTTATTTCTAGTCAAGAGGCTAAACGACACTCAGACGATTTGGCTAAAAAGTTTTCTAAGATGAAAGTTGATCAGAATCCAGACATATACACTTGTGGTGGAAATAAACAAAATTTTAGGTATCCATATTGTTATGGTGATTTCACATATACAACAAAGGTGAATGAAAAAACAAAACTTATTGAAGAACTTCTCCAAAAAAAATTTTAAAATATAATTCGAAAAGTTTTAATGCAAGAACTTAAAGTTACGTGTAAGAAATCTATTAAATTAGGTCGTATTAATCCTCGTATTCCAAAAATAGTATGATTACATACCCATTTGGCTAAGATAAGTTTGGATTGATATAACAAAAACGTTATTCTTTCAAATTTATCTTATTTAGAAAGAATAACGCTTTTTTACTTTTTGGAGTAGTTTTATATCCTTAAGTTGCTGGAAATGTAAGATGCACTTAATAGGTTCTTTGAAGGGGATATTAATCTTTAATACTCTGATGGAATGTTTTCTTGAACTAATTCCAGTTCCAACTCATTTTTTGTTTTACCCTTTTTAAATTCATATTGTGTCCCAATTTCAGATTCACTGAACTAATTCAAGAGATACTCCCCTATCCACCAAAGAAATGATATTCGTATTGTCCATTCATGCCATCTTTGACAGCTATAATATTAGTAAGCTTGTAGTTAAGTGAACCATCCCCGTAGTGAACCTCTACTAATAACTGTTCTCGTGACCAAAGAGCATCATAGTACTTTTTAACTCTTTCGTCAGTTCTAATAATAAACCCATCTGCAGTAGACATTTGCTCCTGATAATTCAAAGTTTTAGCTTCAATAAATGAAAGTTCTTCACTATCAACAAAAATCTTTTCAATTTCTTTCGTCACATCCATATAACCTCATCCCCTTTCCTCCAGAATACCATATAAATAATCGTTGACTTAAGAGACAAATTTAAAAGATCCGCTTAAAACCAAGCCGACCATTAGGAGAACCCTACCGATTTTCTTCCTATAATTCTTATCCCTTCCCCTTTTATGCAGCTAGATTGTAAACACTTATACTAGGATTTGAGCACGTACCAATCTTGGAAAACAACCGTACACGTTGTGTCGTCATCCCCGAAAGCAATGAATGATGTATATAAAGTGAAGTGTAAAATAAATGAAACGTATTAGTAAATCATTCATTGCGTACAGGTGATAGAAGTCAGGAATAAGATAAATTAAAGTGAGTTTTCTCCTCACTTTTTTCTTTTGAAGCGTGATGTGAAAATAATTGTAATTCATCAAATACAGAAATAGACATACAAAAACGCCACCCTTTCCTATAATTCTACAGAAAGAATAGCGTATTTTTTGTATTTTGTTTTGTTAGTTTGATAGCAATGTGGCTATGCCCTTCTAAGGGGGCTTTTTTATACTGCAGGTTCTGTTGGAGCTGGTTGAACAGGAGTTACTTCCCCGCCATCCATGTCATCATACCTCATAGATTGATTCATAAATTCACCAATCATTTTTTGCAACTCATCCATTGGGACAATGTTCTTTTCAGAAGTATCGAATGTGAATTTGATAGGTTTATCGATAGATTTAATATCAGAATTAATATTCATATCAAATTTAATTGTTTCTTTTTCGTCTTTAGAATTTTCTGCTTCTACATGAATTGCTGCATCTTGTTTTTTGATCGTTGTTCCATCCATTGTATAAATTAAAGAAACAGATGATTTATCAAGATTTGCATCTTTTAATTTTTCCTTAAAGTCTGCAATTTCTTGTTTTGTTCCAGTGAAGTTTTTCATTGTAGACATTTCATCAAATACCTTTTCAATCACTGTTTTTAAATCTTTACCTGTTAATTTCACAGTATATACATCTTTTTCTTTTGTAAATTTGTCTTCAGGAAGTGCTTTGATTGCATCTAATAACGCTTTCTGCACTTTCTCTTGGATTTCCACAGATTCTTTTGTATCTACTTCCCCTAAATCTTTCATATCCATTTTGATAACTTTTCCTTCTAGAGTAGAAAAACTATCACCAGGAACGCCAGCTAATTGTAATAGTGATTTTACATTATTCGCTTTTACATATAAAGCCTTTTTCCCTTCATCCATAAACATTGGAATCGATATATCCATTTTCATTCCATCTGTTTTAATATTTGCACCAATTGTTATTTCATCTTTTTTTGCATCTTTATCTGTTTTTGAATCAACTGTAAATGATATGTTTTTTAACATATCATTTGCCGCTTTATTTTCTGTTTTCATATCTTTCGCATTAGAATCGAATTTAAAAGAAATTGAACCGCTTGATTCCATTTGTTTTGCATTCAAAATGTTTTCTGTTGAAGAAACAACGGTTTCTTTTGCAGATTTTCCACACGCAGATAAAGCGAAAAGACTTAAACTTGCTGCAACAACTAATCCTATTTTACCAAACTTCATAAAATCACCCTTTCAACTCATTAACATATCAATCATAGCATGAAAAATAAAAAATAGTAATATTTGGATAGAAAAATATTACTACTCAGCTACCTTCTTGATTTGAGGGTTTCTTATTTTCTGTATCTTTTAGATTTCCCTTTTTTCCGTTAACACCTGAATTATCAAGGTTAGGAGGTGAAATATCAGGTAAACTAATCGGTCAAAACATGGCGGTGAAAATACTTGTATCATCCATTGTATTAGCAAAAGAAGGTGCTTTCGGACAGAACTATGTACCAACAATGCGGAATGAAAAAAAACTGCCTACTAATAAACGGATTTCAGAGAAATTACTTTCTTTATTCAATAAAACAAATGATTATAAGCGGATAAAAGAAAAATTAATAGGCAAAACATTAACATTTGTACCCGACCATCCCATAGTCAGCAGGCTTAGTATATTATAATATCGATTCCTTTTATAATAAATTTACATCCGGGAATACATATTACTGGGTAAACGGTATCCTAGCTGCTGGATTCCTTATATCCTTAATTATCAACATAAAAGATATCATCAAGAAAAACTGCACAACTTCTGAAACGAATTAAGGAGCCTATTATTGTTCCTTTTTTTATGCAAAATAAAAAAGCAGCTGTTAAGCTACTTTGAATTCTCCTTATCCCCAAATGAAATGATATATATATTCTCCCGTTACACGTTCATTAATTCCAGCAATCCTAGCGAATCTCATTAAGTCCGCCCCTTGAAGAAAATACACCGAGATCGTAACTGGTACTTGTGACCACATGAATTGATAAAGCTCATTCACTCTCTGATTCGTCGAAACGATTAAATCATTTACAGGCCCATGATTCCATGCAGAGGTTTGAACTGAAGTGAACGGAAGGTCTTTCCCATTAACCACTATTCTTGCCACACTTTGAGTTATGTCCACAACAATCCCCTCCACCATTACAAAAATTAGACCTGTTTCTATACTTATATTCTTGATTAATAATAAATGTTTAAGGCAAACCCCTATTTCATTTCTTTTCAAAAACAATTTATTTGATAAAATAAAAAAGCAGCGGATTCGCTACTTTAAAGTAAATTAAACTATTCCTTTTTCTTTTGCTATTTCGTACAAAACAGTACGACTAACTCCTGTTTCAGTACATATACAGGGTTGCACGAGCAACATCAAACATCTCACATACCTCTACTTTCGTTTTACCAGAAGCAAGCATTTCCATCATGCCTTGAATTTGTTGAGGAGTATGAGCCTTCTTTCTACCGCCTTCTCTTCCTCTTGCCTTCGCAGCAGCTACACCACTAATAACACGGTCATTAATTACTTCACGTTCCATTTCAGGCATTTAATAAGTATAAATTTAGAAAACCCATAAACAAAAAAAGAGTGCTGTGAAGAAACGCACTCATTCAAAGGACTTTACCAATCCTTACGCTTATCACAATCACAGTCACGATCATGATTACGTTTACGACGACATTCATCACAATCACAGTCGCGGTCACGTCTACAACGACGGTCATCACAATCTCTATGTCTGCGTCTACAGAACATTAAATCATCCCAAAATCTATTACAATCTCTGCAATGTCTGAAATTACAATTACATCCCATAAATATGATTACCTCCTCTTAACTCTTGGATTCCTCATATTCTATGCTAAAAAACAAAAACAGCTTGTTTACTAGTCTATTTTCTGCATTTTAAATTAATAATGTTATTATCTAATCTTTAAGTCTCAAATCTATTTCATCCCTTATCTTTCCTTAACAACAAACAAGACGCCACCCAGATTACGCGGTAGCGCCTACGATAATTGCTATACACTTAATCAAACTCATTTATTCTCACATTATTTATTTCTTTGCTTCCATACCCCATTCTCTTTACGATAAGTATTCTTGCCATTCATGAAGTCAGCTGTATTGCCAGGAATGCTATATTTTTTATTTTTCATTTTCTTTTTCTTTCTTTTCTCTTTAGACTTTTCCAAAATAATTTGTTGTAGATCTGCTCTCCATTGCTTTAAGCGTTCTTTTTCTCGCATCTTCACTTATACCCCTAATGAAATTTATATATGTTCATATCAAATATACCTCTAGAATTAAATCAACGAAAGGGGTTACAAATATTTATCAACTTAGTTTAAGTGTATATTTCAATTCAAATGTCCATTTTATTCAAATTTAAAAGAGCACCCGCCATTAGGTACTCTTCAACAAATAAGTATGGTGCTTCGGGTTTCACCTCATATGATTTCTCTATATTAAAATCGAGAATTTGAGGTTTAGTCACTTAACAATAGTTTTTATTTAAAACAGATAACTGATTAATAATCCTGCTGATAATAAGAAGCCAAAAATCGTATTTGTCATCGCTGTTGATTTCATTGCTATGCGCATATACCCGGGATCCTTTTCCCCTTTTTGGAAACTTCGAATTGCAGAGATTGGCTTTTTCAAACCTAGGAACATAACTAATGCCCAAGGGCTTATATAACCCATCAATACAATTACGGTAATCCATAAATAAGCAATGAAAAAGGCTACAGCTAGTGTTACTACAGCTTTCTCTCTCCCAAGGAGGATTACCAATGTCTTTCTTCCACCTTTAATATCTTCTTCGATATCTCGGATGTTATTCGACATGTTGATTGCACCGACTAAAATTCCAATTGGAACGGAAATCAATACACTTTCAATCGTTATAGTATTCGTTTGAATAAAGAAAGCAATGAGTACAAAACATGTTCCCATTAGCAATCCAGAAACTAATTCTCCAAACGGAGTGTACGCAATTGGTAATGGACCACCTGTATATAAATAGCCAACCGCCATCCCAATTAAACCGATAACGACTAACCACCAGCTGCTATTCATACAAATATAAATGCCAATAAATGCTGCTACTACATACAATAAAAGCGCAACTGTTAACACATTTTTTGGTTTCAATCCATGACGGACAATTCCACCACCAATTCCAACAGAATCAGCAGTATCTAATCCGCGTTTGAAATCATAGTACTCATTAAATAAATTCGTTGCTATTTGCAATGCTAAACATGCAACCATCATCGCAATAAATAAAAGCCAATCAATTTCGGCAACATAAAGTGATGCCACTGTCCCTAAAATTACAGGAGAAAACGTCGCCGTTAATGTATGTGGCCTCGTCATCTTCCATATTAATTTAGCGGAACTAATTTCTTTTTCATTCCCCATAACTCTGTTCAATCTCCCTACATTTTAAGTATAAATTACTAGCAGTATCTTTCTATCTATTTTCTGCTGTACATCTATTATATCAAAAAAAGGATTGGTGATAGAACTGTAATGCTCTTGCTTGTCCCCCTATCACTCTTGAATTAAGTTTTTCAACAAAAGGCCCGTTGTTCACATTCGAACAACGGACCTTTTTTATATGAACCAATTTAAAACATCCTCAGTAATCTCTTCTGGTCTATCCCAGTGCATTAAATGCCCTGTATCTTTATAAAGCTTAGTTGTAATATCAATATACTTCTTAAATTCCGCAATTTGCAATTCTCTTATTTCTAAATAATTATCTGGAAGATCACAATACAATAATAAAATATCGCTTTTAATTTTATGAGATTTCAATGTTTTATACACCGTATATTGAAACTTAATTACACTTCGAGCGGTATCGCCAGTAGCATGCCATTTCACTTTACTCTCTTCTTCTCGCATTAAATCATAAACCGCGCGTTCTATTAATGGTGACCATCTGCTATAAACCATTTTTTCTGATTGGATGAATGCTTCTTTACTGTCAAAAATATATTCATCAAAATCTTTTTCATAATGAGTGATTTCTTCTTCTAATGATCGCGGTGGACACTCCCCTTCTTTCGAATCTTTATATAGCTTCGCAAAATAATCTGCATTCATTTTACCATGATGATAACCACCATCTAACAAAATCATTTTATTAACTTTTTCTGGACATTCTGCTGCATAGTGAAGTGCAACGCTTGCTCCCCATGAATGTGCTAATATATGAAATGTTTCTTTTCCTATCTGCTCCAGTAATGCTACTACCCAATTTGTTAAATGGAATGCACCGTAATCTTCATCCTTCTTAAAACTTGGTGTTTTCCCATGTCCAGGTAGATCAAATGATACAATATGATATTTATCCTTTAAAAGTTCCGCTATTTCTATAAAACTTAATTTTGTACTTCCTAAACCATGAAAACAAATGATTTGAGGTTTACTTTTATCTCCCCATTCACAAACACTTGCTTGGTATTCACCAAATTCTACAAAAAAGTGATTCATTTTTAATCTCCTCTAATTATTAGATGTAAATTAGTTCCAATTCAAAATTGTTTTTTCAGAATAAATAAATTCAACAAAATTATCCAAATCCCTTTTTCGCAAATGATTTTTATAGAATACGAGAGTTAGAAAGTACCAAACACTTAACTTCATGTATATCGATGCGAATTCATTTAAGTTAATGGTTAGACTACATCTTCACGCCTATGAAATTAATATATTTTAATAATTATATTATTCGTGATTCTTGTACTATTGTTTCATCCTCTTTAGACGCTGTCACAAAGGGAATAAAGTGAAACTTTATTCAGCCCTCACCAATCGGGCGTTTACGGGCAGCCCGGCTCCCACCTAACTTCTTTGCATTCACTGAATTGTGAGGTGGGGGTCTTACTGCCCGGCAAATAGCGGGATAAAATTAGGTTATATTCAGCCAAATTATTAACCATAGAAAGTTCATACATAGAAGAAAGAGCCTACTTGTATTAAGTTGGCTCTTTCTCTTTTAAAATATCTAATACGCTCTACGGCAAAAAATATGATTCAGCGAATAAAAAATTACTTCCAAACAACCCCTCGCCTTTCATATTCCATTCTATATTCAACAGCAGCTGCAATTTTGGAGCTTGCGAACTTTTCAGTAATCCAAAGACCTAAATCGATTCCTGAAGTAACTCCCCTTGCAGTAATAATATCGCCTTGATCCACAATTTTGTAACGAAGAAGTTCTGCACCGTATTCACTCATTTCATCCTGTGCCAAATAGTGCGTCGTCGCCTTTCGACCATTCAATATACCTGAGGCAGCTAGTAGCATACCTCCTGTGCAAACTCCAGCAACAATTGTTCCTTCCTTGTGCATCCCTTTAATCATTTCGGTCAAGGTACCAATCTCTGCTTGCTTTCGTGCGCCATGTTCGGCTTTATGATTCCAGCCACCACCAGGTACAATTAACAAATCTGGGCGATTATCCATTCGTAAAAAATCATTTAGTTTAACCGTAGCTCCAAACGAAGTAGTAACTTCTTGCTTTGGTTCACTTGAAACGAATTCAACCGTAAATGAAGCCCCTTCTTCTATCGCTCTTTTGAGTACCTCAAACGGTGCGAAAGAGACAAGCTCTCCGAAGCCATCAAACAATACAATTTGTATTTTCATTTTTAGAACACCTCATATGGTTTCTTTTTTGAATCCGAAATTAGGAGAATAAATGTTATCTACAAATTAACAATGAAGATAATTTTTTCCCCCTCACTCTATAAGCTTCCAAATGTTCTTCTAATTCCCTCTCATCACTTATTATACTTAGCGTTTTCTTCACAAAATTCCAATTCAAACTACCAGATAGCCATAGTAATGAAGAAAGTCTTTTATAATCATTTAAAGTTAAAATATTATTAGCCTTATACCCTTCTAAAAATGAACTAGCAACTCTCGCACACACTTCATGCGAATGTATTCCTTTTGTTCGAGAATACCACTTTATTAAAAAAGCTAATCCTTCAATGCGGTCTACATAACTAATAGATTCAAAATCTACAATTCCTTTTACCTGTTGGCTTGAGTCCCATAAAACATTCAAAGGATTTAAATCTGTTTGTACGATAAACTCTAAGTCACTCGTATGTGCGCATTCTATATGATATTTAGCAAGATCTATATACTCGCGTAATTCCTTACATGCGCTTGCCTTACTTTCTAACATATTAAGAAACTGGGCATACCCATCTAAATGAGATTTCTTTTGAAAAATCGAGCTTTGAAATGTACTAGAAATATCATGGATCTTTCTTGCTTCCGTTCCAAAGGCTTCTGCAATATTTTCTGTACAATGTGTAATATGTTCCCCTTCAATCCAATTAGACAATACAAATCGGTATTGTTCATCATTCCAAGTGACAAATGTAAATGACTCTCCTGCCCTATTCTTGTTAATTTGCATAAAAGGAATCCCCTGCTCGCGTAAATAATACGTATACCGTGCCTGCTCTTTCAATTGTTCATTTGATAACGTCCCAAAGGCTGGATTGATTGTTCGAGCGCTATTCATAAATCTTGCGGAATATCGCTTTCCATTCACCATAATTTTATAGTGTAGATCGGTATTCCAACTATCCTTATGTAATTCTTCCTCCACTGCTATTGAATGAATTTCTTTAAAATAATGCATTAATACGTCTTTTATTATGTGTTTCACCCTATTCTCCTTTCATATAAAAACCTTTTAAGTTGATAGGTTTGTAAAATACGTCTAAGTTACTCAAATGGAAAATAATACCCTACATAATTAAACACATTTGCAAACCCTACATTTTCTACAACAGCCACAGAAGGCTTGTTCAATTCCATACAGTCCCAATATGGAATGATGTTATTCTCCAAACACTCTCTTACAAAACTATGAGTTATCTTTTGGGCTAATTTTCTTCCCTGATGACCTTCTATTGTTTCAATATCTATACAATGTATATTTTCAAAGACGAATCCTGAAAAACAAACACTTATGATCATATTGTCATAAGTAATGCAATAGCCTATTCCCTTAGTAAAAAATTCATCTGGTGAGGACCAAAACTCTAAAATTTTTGATTTTAAAAATTCAATGTTCTTCAATGATTTTTCATGATTTTCATAGAGGCTTTTACTTATTTTCAATACTGTATACCCTAGCTCAATTTTAGGTTCATAATTATATTCATAGTCTTCTTTTTTAATCGTATACACTCTTTGATTCCAACTCTTTAATTTACGATGCTGAAATATTTTTTCAATTGTTTTATTCCATTTTGAATGATTGCCGATTCCTTCAAAGCAATTTAGTTCAACCTTTCTCGCCTCAGGTTCTATTACATTATTAATAAAACTATTAATTTCTTTATTAAACTTTTCATTTTCTGCACGTCCTATAAAAAAGAAGCCATCGTTATTACCTAACCATATAAGCCCAGAATTAGGAGAATAGATGTTATCTACAAATATACGACCAGGGTTCACTCCTGCAATGACAGCTTTTACTTCTAATTGCCCTTTTTCATTTACTAAACCGGTACATTTATAAAAATCATTCTTGTTTAATTCAGAAATCATATGTTAAACCACCTTCCTGGAACTCCTCTATTCTAACTTTACCACTATGACAGAATATTCTCTATTCGTTTTAATAGTTGTTTTTAACAATGAAATATATAATAAAAAAGAGCCAATTCCCCTATACGATAGAAGATTGACTCTTTCCTTTATTTACTCACCTGTTTCAGAAAATCGTTTAATCCGTTCTCCGATTTCATCGCGAACACGTTGAAATTCAGACCACTCTTTTCCTACTGAAGCGTTAAATCTCCAATGAATACGATTTACATGTGGAGGAGTAGGCAAATACATGGAGTCCGCATAATTCCAAAGAACGTTTTTATCAAGTATTTCTAAGGTCCACAATTGGGACCTGTTATAGAACTAAACTTAGATTTTCAAACGACTATATTGCTAATTCTTCATTTGGTGAAGTATTATGTATCAACAATTCTAATATAATCCGGTCTAGTTGTAAGATTCCCCCTCAAAAATTATCCTTCATTCAAATCTGTAAGGAGGTCATTTTCCCATACAATTGTATTCAGGTAAGAATCTCTAACTCTAAACATACTCTGTGGGTAAGTAAAATTATATTTATCCACATTCGTGAACTTTATGTCCGATTTATTAAAATGGCAACCGATATGATAAGCTAAAAAATACTCTTTCCAATCTGAATAGGATTTTTGAGCAAGTTTTGCCGCTTGTATCATATAATGTTCTGCTTCTTTTTTAGATAAATAACCTAATCTATTACCAATTCGACTTAAATAAATACACTGTGCATAATCAAATGCAGCAATCCCAGCATCCGGTAACATATGCAATGAGTAATTCACAATGTAGATTTTTTCATTGCTTGACTGACTCGTAAGTGACAGCTTTCGCCCTGCTTCTGAAAGAGGAGTTAATTGATTGTGTATAGTGTGAAATTCTTGGCGTGTTCCTTCTTCTAATAACCATTCAATCTTTTCTTTTAATTGCGCTGAGTCGTTACAATCAAATTCCCTTAATTGTCTTTTCAAAAATCTTTTACCAAGTATACGGTCTCTTATAAATGTAAATTCATATTTTGTAAAATAATGAACAAGAAAATAACTATCTATACAAATTGTAGACAGGCATCGAAAATATTGTTCTATCTGCTTTTGCTTTCTTGAAACGAACACCTAAGCTCCTCCTTAAAATTTGATTTTCAATCTATAAAACTTCCATAATTCCCAAACGATTGGAAGAAAAAGAATATACTTGAAAGGTAATCGCGTTACAGTAGCAAGTATAAAGAATAAGAAATACACCCAAGTACGACTTAAAAATAAGCCACTATACCAGAATATCCACCCAAATATATGAGCCTTTGTTATCTTTTGTTTAGGTGCTTTCTTTCCACTTTTTGCAAAGAATGTATTGACGTATGAGAAAAACTCAACACGGGTTATATCTATTTTCAGGGCATCTTGCACTATTTTTTCAGCTTTCTCTATTTCTCCTATTTTTTCTAAACATTTTGTCATCATAAGCATCGCATCCATATGCTCTGGATGGACAGAAAGAAGATGTTCACAATCTTTGATAGCATCGTGAAATTGACCAAGATTATACTGAATACGGGCACGATATAATAATGCATCTGGATCGTTTTTATCAATAGACACAATATCGCTAAATGCCTGTAATGCCTTCTCCTTATTATCTATACGTAAATAATAAATACCTTGCATACGTAATAATTCGGGGTCCCTTTGATACATTGCAAACGCACGATCCAATTCTTCTTTTACATCTTCTAGTTCATTCGCTATCAGTTTCCTTTGAATTTCTTCTCGTATATAAAAATACAACTCAAAATCTAAATCATCATTTTTTTCAAAAATATCATAACGCATTTCTTCTTCGCCGCTAATTCTTTCTAATAAAAATTGGATTGTTTCTTCTCCGTATTCATTTACTAAATCATCTTTTTGTTCACTGAATCGAAATACTTGATCGATTAATTCCCAAATCGAATGTGGGAAGTGATAATGATATAAGAAGAATTCAATTAACTGATCTTGTAGTGCTGCTGCATATTGAACATCCCATACCACGTCTGAACGCAATATTTCTTCCCAATTTCCCTGCTCTATCCGTGCAAAGAAATTATCATAAAGAGTCTCAATGCTTTCCATGAATACATGGACTGGATGCTCAGTGATCGTAGTAGTAGCAATTTCTGCATCACTGTTAGTCCATGGAGAAATTGCAAGTTCCCTATCAGGAGCGGTAATTTCATCTATTTGAATCGACGGCTTATCTTTCATATTTTTCGCACTTTTTACTGCCTGATCAAACGCTTCTCTTAATCGTTGATATCCTTCTGGATCCTCTTCTGGATGATGTATTTTTAAAAGTTTTGCATAGGCTTTTTTAATCACCGAAATATTGTCAGTAGGTTCAATCTCCAACGTATCCCAAATCCTCATTAGCGATTTGCCCACCTTTCCATACTTTCAATATGTTCTTTTAATATACTAGAAGCTTCTTTAATCTTTTTATCATTTTGTGTTGTAAGCACGCTCTCGAATTGTTGTAGTAATATAGAAATCTTTTTACGTTCATCGCCCAGCAACTCTTCGTAAAGTCGTTCACACTTTGCAAGAAGAAGTCGATTTTCTTCTCTATCTCTCGGATGAATTTTAATATCTCTTAACTCTAAAAGTCTCTTTTCTATTTCTTCATCTGTAAGATTTCCAGCGTTTTGCTGAATGATCGTTCTTTTCTTTTCTCCAGTTGACGTACTTATTACCTCAACTTCGAGAATGCCGTTAATATCGTATGTATAGCGAATATCAACCGATTCATTTCCAGCGGGAGCGGGAGGAATTTTAATTTTGAGTTCACCTAGTTTCAAATTGTTTACTACCCTGCGGTTTTCTCCCTGATATACATCAATAATGATAAATTGTTGTCTATCCTTTACTGTATATAGTCGCTCCATTTTACTTACAGGAATAGGTGTATTTCTCTCTATAATTGGGAAGAAGTAACCAGACTCTGTCTTACCATCTCCAAATTCTTGAACGACACTTGTTCCTAAAGAATATGGACAGACATCGGTTAAAATCACTTCTTCTAACGCCTTATTTCGTTCTTTCAAGGCAACTTGAATCGCGGCACCTAAAGCAACTGTTTCATCAGGATTTATGTTTGCATAAGGCATACGCCCAAACATTTTAGATATAACAGATTTCACAAGTGGCATTCTTGTAGCCCCACCAATTAAAATTACAGCATCTAAATCCTTCGGGTTTAACGAAGCATCGCGAAGGGCACGTTCAATTGGATAACGAAGACGTAACAGTAGTGGTGTTACAATTTTTTCGAATTCACCTCTATTTATGCTCGTTTCATATGTTTGATTTTGAATCACAACATTCATAGTCGCAGCTGACTCATCACACAGAGCAAGCTTACAACGTTCTGCTTGTGTATAAATTAATGATAATGTTTTAGAATCAAGTGAATCTGGATCCAGTTGATGTGATTCCAGGAAAAAGCTCATTAAACTTTTTGTAAAATCTTCACCACCAAGATAATTATCACCAGCAATAGATTTTACATCCATTATCCCTTCAAACAATTCCAAAATGGAAACGTCAAAAGTTCCTCCCCCTAAATCAAATACGAGAAATTTTGTTTCTGACTCTTCTTGGTATAATCCATAAGCAATTGCTGCAGCCGTTGGTTCACTAATGAGACGTTCTACGGTTAATCCAGCTATTTCCGCTGCACGTTTCGTTGATTTTCTCTGTGTATCATTGAAATAGGCAGGGACACTAATTACAGTACCGGTAACCTCTTCATTTAAATACGCTTCTGCATCTTGTTTCAAAGATTTAATAATAAAAGATGAGAGTTCTTCAGATGAAAAAGTATATGTACCTAGTTCATATTTTTTCTCTGTTCCTATAAAACGTTTAAAAGTTGCCGCTGTTAGTTGTGGATGAGTTATTAGTCTCTCCTTCGCAATACGCCCGACCAAAATTTCACCCGTCTCATCAACACTAACTACCGATGGTGTGAGGAATTCACCTAAAACATTAGGAATAAGTGTTGCACCATTTTCCGACCATGTAGCTACTAAACTATTTGTTGTCCCTAAATCAATTCCAATTGTTGCCATACTAATCCCCTCTCTTTTTTACTATATTTTACTATACCATTATAAACAGGAAAAGTATGTAAAAAACTAACAATATCAAACTTTCAGAATACAAAAATTCTATTTCAATCTAGTTAAATGAAATACTGTGTTAAGTTATAAAAAAAGTTGTTTATTTTAAAATAAAATCGTTTAAAAGTGCCAGTCATTTCAAATCAACCTTCTCTACATTCCTTAGACTCCCTTTCACCTAACTACAAAAAACCCAAAGGAGTAACCTCAGTAGGACAATTTATTACATTTTATATTTTGCGTTCCACTCTGTTCTCAAAAAAATGAGAGTAAACGCTATTCGCTATACCCCCACCACCAAAATTTTATAAACAAAAAACCATGTAAGGTGCACTCTAAAAGTAATGTATACGTTAAACCGCCTTCCTGAAACTGCTCTATTCTAACTTTATCACTATGACAGAATATTCTCTATTCCTTTTAATAGTTGTTTTAAACCAATGAAATATATAATAAAAAAAGCCAATCTCCTATACGATAGAAGATTGACTCTTTCCTTTATTTACTCCCCTGTTTCAGAAAATCGCTTTATACGTTCTCCAATTTCATTGCGAACACGTTGAAATTCAGACCACTCTTTTCCTGCTGGGTCATCAAATCCCCAGTGAACACGATTTATATGCGGCGGAGTAGATGGACAGACAGCATCTGCATGGCTACAAAGCGTAACGACTAAATCAGCACTATTTAAAATGTTTGCATCAATTATATCTGATGTTTGATTTGTTATGTCGATATTTACTTCTTTCATTGCTTTAATAGCATTTGGATTTACACCATGTGCTTCGATTCCTGCAGAATATACATTCCACTTATCTCCTAAGTATTGTTTTCCCCAAGCTTCTGCCATTTGGCTTCGGCATGAATTTCCTGTGCATAAAAAGTAGATTGTCTTTTTGTTTTCCATGTTGTTTTCCACCTTTGTTTTAGCTTTTTATTGGTTGGTCATTAAAATATTTACGCTTAAACCAAAAAGCAACGTTTACAAGTGCAATCATTACAGGCACTTCAACTAACGGTCCGATGACAGCTGCGAATGCCGCACCGGAATGAATACCAAACACACCAACTGCTACAGCAATCGCTAACTCAAAGTTATTACTACCTGCTGTAAATGCTAACGTTGTAGTCACCGGATAGTTTGCACCAATTTTTCTTCCCATAAAGAAAGAAACAAAGAACATCACAATAAAATAAATGAATAACGGAATTGCTATTCTTACTACATCTAATGGCACGCTAACAATCATTTCCCCTTTTAAAGAGAACATAATAATAATCGTAAATAGCAGTGCAATTAATGTAAGTGGGCTGATTTTAGGTATAAAGACCTTTTCATACCACTGTCTTCCTTTTAGCTTTACTAGTACAAAACGTGTCAACATACCTGCTATAAAAGGAATTCCCAAATAGATAAATACTGATTTCGCTACCTCTACCATTGTAATATTAACGATAGCCCCTTCAATGCCTAACCATTCCGGGATTACTGTTACAAACACATATGCATAAACTGAGAAGAATAACATTTGGAATACCGAATTAAACGCCACTAAACCTGCTGCATATTCTTTGTCCCCATCTGCTAGATCGTTCCAAACAATTACCATTGCAATACAACGGGCTAAACCAATCATAATGAGTCCGACCATGTATTCAGGCTTATCTGGAAGAAAAATAATTGCTAAAACAAACATAAGTACAGGTCCAATAATCCAATTTTGCACTAAAGATAAAACCAAAACTTTTACATCTTTAAATACCCGGCCCATTTCCTCATAGCGAACTTTCGCCAACGGTGGATACATCATTACAATTAAACCAACAGCAAGCGGAATAGACGTCGTTCCAACTTGTAATGTATTCAGTCCCTCTACTACACTAGGAAACACAAATCCTAAACCAATTCCAACAGCCATCGCTAGAAAAATCCATAATGTTAAATATCGATCTAGAAAAGATAAACGTTTCATTTTTCCCATCTCCTATTAACAACAAGAATTTTTAGCCACCTCATTAGAAATCGTGCAACAAGATAACTCTTCTATTTTATGAACATCACTATTTGCTTTTGTATAAAAGAACTCCCACTCGTTACCATCAGGATCCGTTACCCAAAACTTATCTTGTACTGCATAGCAACAAGTCGTATCCATCTCATCACGCGCAAAGAAACCTTCTTTTTCTAATCTTTCTTTATGTAATGTGATTTCTTCAGCTGTATCCACTTGGAAACCAAAATGATTTACCTGATTTCCATTCACTTCATCTCGCACGTTCAGCGTGAAATTAAGTCCTGGAGTCTCTAATAAAAATTTTGCATAATCCATTTTCACCTTAACTGGTGATACACCGAATACCTTTTCATAAAATTCAATAGACTTCTCTAAATTCGTAACATTTATACCGACGTGAACATATTTCATACCTTATTTCTCCTCTTTATATATCATTAATCAATTTTTTTTGATTAATAGCGCAAAAATTTAACAACAACTACCTTTTCCTGTTTTTCTAAAGATACAGCACAATTCTTCTGATAATAAATTATTCACTTCCGCATCATTTAAATCATAATAACTCCACGTACCTTTTGTTTCTTTTACAATTAAACCTGCATCTAATAAAATCTTCAAATGATAGGACAACTTAGATTGCGTCATTTCAAAAATCTCTGTTAAATCACATACACAAGTCTGACCTCGCTGACAAAGTTCATACATAATCTCTAAACGCTTCTGATCCGCCAACGCTTTAAATTTTTTCTCATAGAGCTGAAAATCTTGTGCCATTTTAGTTCACTCTCCCTTCATCAATTTTTTTGATGTTTATAGTATATACGCTGATGTATTCTTTATGCAACTTATTAATCAAATTTTTTTGATTTTAAAAAAACTTCCTCGCACCATAACTTTGCTACAACTAAAAAGGACCATAGCCTTTTCAAAAATGAAAAACTACGGTTCTTTTTACAACTTAATAGTTAAAATATTTCCGAGGAATGGAGTCTCTATAACTGTTTTTAATTTTAATTTGATCGTTATAAAGTAGTGCCCCTATAAACAAAACCCTCCAGAAACATCTAAAATCTGCCCCGTTACCCAGCGGCTATCAGAAGAAGCAAGGAATGCTACTGCATCTGCGATATCTTCAACTTGCCCTATTCGTCCAAACACAGATGAGTTCGTAGCAAAACTTCGTATTTCAGGATCATCTAGCAATTTCGCATTCATATCTGTCTTCGTATATCCAGGCATAATTGCATTCACTGTTATACCTCTTTCTCCAAGATGCTTAGCTAGAGGAAGTGTCATCGTATTTAATGCCCCTTTACTTAAACCGTATGCAATTGAGCCTGTAAAACCAAGTCGTACTTCAGCTGATGAAATGTTAATAATGCGTCCCTCTGTTCGTAGTAACGGTAATGTTTGCTGAATTAAGAAGAACGGTGCTTTAAAATTTACAGACATAATTTCATCAAAAACTTCTTCTGTCGTATTTTCAATCGTTCCTTGTGTACCTATCCCTGCATTGTTTACTAAAATATCAATCTCTGATGTACCAACTCTTATTTGTAATTCATTCTTTAATTGTTCTACTAGATTTTTGACACCATCAATTGAATTGAGATCAGCTTCAATTAAGAATGCCTTTCCTCCATTAGATTCAATCTCACTAATCGTTTCATCTGCAGCTGTTTTATTTCGGCCGTAGTGAATTGCAATTAATGCCCCGTCCTTCGCCAATCTCATTGCAATAGCACGGCCAATTCCGCGACTCGCCCCTGTTACTAACGCTACTTTCCCATCAAGATTCTTCATTTTTTCCATCCTTCCTAAATTTCCGTTTGATAAAATGAAACTTTAATCAGCCCGACTCCCACCTAACCTCTTTGCTCCAGCCGAATTTTGAGGTGGGAGTTTTACTGCCCGCAAATAGCGGGATAAATCCTATACTTATATTTTCATGCAAACACCAATCATTTTAAATATAGATTTATAGGTAATTCAGTTCTTTTACTTATGATATTATAGTTATAAATTGCAATTTACTTTAGAAAATAAAACAAGGGAGATAACCCAATGCAAAATGCAATAAAACTGGATGACATCGATCACAAAATAATGAACTTGTTATATGAAAATGCGAGGATTTCCGTTTCAGAAATAGGACGGATCATATCCATGACACAGCCTGCTGTAAAAGAGCGTATTAATAAGCTTGAAGATCAAGGAGTTATAGCGGCTTACCGAACGAAATTTGAGCCTTCCAAAATTAATAAAAACATTCAAGCATTCATTATGTTTAAAACGAGCCAATGCTCTGATTTTATCCAATATTGTAATGCAGCTCCTGAAGTAACAGATTTATATCGAATTAGCGGGGAGTTTAATTATATGATGAAGGTCATGAGCGATTCGATGGATTCTCTCGCTACATTTTTAGACTCTTTAATGCAATTTGGATTATCGTCTCCTTTAATTGTATTAAAGAGTGAGTTTGAGGAGAAATTGTCGTTCTGATAAAGGGATACGTAACAGTAAAAGTTTCTCTTTCTTGAGAAAAACCAACAAAATCAATGATTAGTAAATAAAAAAGAACATTGATATTTCAATGTTCTTTTTTATATCTCTACTTATTAATTAGATTGCTCTTCGAAAAGAGCACCTTAATCTCCTTATTCCTGATTCCTCTGCTCCTCCCTAAACTCCTCCTTCACCTTCTCTAGCAACCCTTCTTCCGTAATTAATCGATACGCTGTATTCGCTAGTGCTTTTGCAGATGTAACAAGTGCTTTGTCTCCTAACTCTGAACGTGCTGCTTCTCTAAATTCATTTGTATGCGCAATTAAGTCATCTGGACCGATTTTAATATATGGGTGAATTGTCGGTACAACTTGGCTTACGTTTCCTGCGTCGGTTGAACCGATGCCAAGTCTTTCTTTACGATTTACTTCTTCACCTTGTAATTCTAGTTCTTCAGCTACGATGTCGTTATATGTTTTTGTTACGAGTAATTCATCGATTTCATTTTGGAATTGATGAATTTTCACTTTCGTACCTGTTGCTAACGCTGCTCCTTGTGCAATATTTTTCACTTTTTCTGTTACTTCTGCACATCTTTTTCTCGTTGCTGCGCGGATGAAGAACCTTGCTGCAGCGTAGTCAGGAATAATGTTAGGTGCTTTTCCACCCTCTGTAATGACGCCATGAATTCTCACGTCTGACGGAAGTTGTTGGCGAAGTGCGTTAATACCGTTATAGAGCTGAATTACCGCATCTAATGCGTTAATCCCTTCTTCAGGTGAAGCTGCCGCGTGAGCTGTTTTTCCGTAAAAATGAAAATCAAGTGGATCAACTGCTAATGAAGGACTCGTCGTCGCTGTTTTTCCGCTCGGATGAATCATAAGCGCCGCATCGATATTTTTAAATAAACCAGCCTTTACATAACTCGATTTTGCGCTACCGTTTGGCCCGCCTTCTTCTGCTGGCGTTCCAAACACGACAACTTCTCCGCCGATTTCCTCAAGCGTTTCTGATAGTGCAATTGCTGCCGCAACGCTAATTGTGCCAATTAAATTGTGACCACACGCATGACCAAGTCCTGGTAAAGCATCATACTCAGCTAAAAATGCGATAACTGGTCCTTGTTTCCCTGAACTTTTTCGTGCGATAAAACCTGTTTCATGACCAGCTATATTGTGCTGCAATTGAAACCCTGCACTTCCTAGTAATAAACTTAACGTTCTTGATGCGTAAAATTCTTGGTTACCAATCTCCGGATTCGCATGAATATCATGACTTGTTTCTATGTACTTTTCCTTATTTCTTTCTATGCTCTCTTCAATTGTTTTTCTTTGTGACGTTACTCCTGTCGCTCCCATTTTTCTTCCCCCTTTTATTTTCACGTAAAAAAGCCTCTTTCTAAAAGATAGAAAGAGGCTTCTGTATATACAGTCAAATGAGCTTCTTTCTTATCTTTCAAGTAAACTTGCTGGAATTGGCACAGTATTCATATAGAATCCGCTGCCGAGGTATCGTAGGGCCAGTCCCTCCACCTCTCGTGATAAGAATTTTCATAAAATTATATTAAATTATTTTTATTCTAAGTTTATTCCGAATAAAAGTCAAGGAATTCCTATCCGAATTTACCGAATATCCAAAAATCCTTTTAATACACCAATCGTTTCCGGCGCTTGTAGTCTTGCACATATATACGGGAATTCCGTGCTCCCTTCAAACATCATTTGAGATGTGAGTGGTGCCCCTGCCCAAAAGATTTCATCATCAATTACTAGGAACGGGAACGCTTTATTTTGTCTTTGTAACTTTACATTTTTTAATGGAACTGGTCCATCACTATAAACTGTTACTTGCGCATTTGTGCGCATTAACGCTTGCCATACTCGTTTATCCACTTGTCTTGTACTTGGAAGTGAAATGATAATTTTTCGTTTTGCCACTAAAATATCTTTTAATAACCCTTTCGGCTCTTCAAGATTCATTTCCATAAACCAGCGTAAACGTTTCGAAATTTTTCGCTCCCACAATTGTCTTGATGTCGTGCGATCATACACATCACCGTGACGTTCTATATGTGCTGTTAATTGTGATAACGCTTGTTTTCTCGAAAGGTTTTTACGCATATAATGGCAATCCGATAATTGAATGAACTTCCCTCTCGCTCTCGTTACTGCTACATTGACGAGACGATGGTTTTTATGATCAAAGAATAATACACCAGGACGTTCTTGCGGATAACTATCAACCGTATCAAAGATCATCATATCTCTTTCAGAACCTTGAAACTTATGAACTGTTGCCGCTAATACTGGTATGTTTTGATATTTCGTTCTCTGTAACATTTCTCTAATACAAGTTGATAAAAAGCGGGACTGTGCTCGGTACGGTGTAACTATACCAATTGATTGAACACCGTCTAACAGTCCAATTAACATCATTTGCATCGCCACTAAACCAGACATAATATTAAAACGCGAACCAGAAGCAGCGTCTTTTAAAGAAAATGCTCCCATTAAGCTCGTATCAAATAAAACACTCGCCTCATTTGCGAACGGTTGTAGTTGCGCAAGTTCTTTACGCTCTGAAACAGATGGATGATCGTACACTCTATTTTTATAAATAAATGAGTTCGTAAACTTCGATATGTCTGCATGCATACGTCTTTGTTCCTGCAACATAAAGAGGTTTGGATGTGTCTCTGATTTATTTACAGTATCAACAATTCCTGCATGATAAAACATATCTTCGCCGAGCCATTTCCGAACGAGTTCATGGTTCGCCATTGCGATCGGAGGTAACTGTAAAAAGTCACCACAAACGACGATACGTTTTCCAAGTGAAGCTGCTAATGCAATTTGCGGAACATAGGCCATACTTACTTCATCTACGACAACTAAGTCAAATGTACGCTCATAAATAAGTGAATCAATGGCACATTTCGATAAAGTCGCACCGATTACTTTCGCATTTTCAATATATTCTTTTTCTACTTCTTTAATTTTCGCTTTTTGCTTTCGAAGTTCACCTTCTATTTCTTGCATACGCTTCTTATCAGCAGAAGTCGCTTTATATGATAAAATCTTTTCACGAAGATCTTGTCGTGTTTCTTCTAAATAGAGTCTCTCTTCTCCCCAAGATCCGTTCGTCGTTTCAACTAATTTCGATGCAAGTAACGTTTCATGATCTCGTATATGTTCATGTTGACTATAACCGTAACGAACAATTTCGCCAGGCGTCCATTTCTTTTTCTTTTCAATTTGCTTCGTTACTTCGCTCATTAATACATCTACTGCCGCATTACTATGAGCTAACACAAGTACCGATTTTCCTTTTTGATAATGCGCCGAAATAATACGTGATAAATTGTAAGACTTCCCTGTTCCAGGTGGTCCCCACACGTACGTTGTCGGGTTGTAAAATGAACGATACGCCAATTCATTTTTCGTATTTTTCATCTTCTCAATATGCCTTGGACTGCTCGTCCCCTCAACAAGACGCTTTATACGATTACGTTTCAGCTTATCCTTACGCGCTTCTTTCAATCTCTCTTGCAGTTGCTCTAACAATTGCCACGGTTCACTATATAAAACCGCTTCTCGTATTTCGCCTTGTATATAATCATTTAACTTCAGTTCTATTTCTAATCCATGTACAGATAGTACTTCCCCTGTCGCTTCCTCACCATCGAACTCAATTCGAATCGGTGAACCCTCAGGTAAGCTTACTTCCGAAATAAGCTGAAATACATACACTGTATTTTCATAATCTGTATATAAAAAACGACCGTTCATGATAGAAATTTTACTACCACCTATCGTTTTCCAATGTTTAATTTCATATGCTAATGCATAGTGCCACTCTTTCATCGTTTCTGATAATGAAGGAGTTTGAGTAGGTGTATTCATCGTATAATCTCCTTCCTTCTCCCAAACATACTTTCTCACTATACCATATAACGCCCTAAAAATTGTAACAATTATATCTTGCTTATTTTCTTAATTTTCCATATTATTTTATATATAATTTTCAGAAAGAAGGGTCGCACATGCCAATTAGAAGAATTGAACACGTAGGACTTATGGTTGCAGATTTAGAAACATCTATTTCATTTTATGAAAAAGTCGTTGGCTTACAGCTCATTAAGCGCATGGGACATCCGAACCCAGATTTAAAACTCGCTTTTTTAGGTGTGGAAGAATCAAAGGAAACGATACTTGAACTAATTGAAGGTTATAACTCTTGCCTTCCAACCGAAGGAAAAGTACATCACATTTGCTTTAAAGTGGATTCATTAGAAGATGAAATCAAAAGACTAGAAAGCCACAAAGTAACATTTTTACTAGGTGAAGAAATCGAAACATTGCCAGATGGAACACGTTACATATTTTTTGCTGGACCTGATGGAGAGTGGATTGAGTTTTTTGAGACGGAGAGATAGAAAAGGATCCGGTATTCTGACTCCTTTTTTCGCAAGTGCAGAAACGGTTTGAACACCAGTAACTTTCACCCTGAAAATTCACCAAGATTAAGAAACAATCATTTTGTGAGGAGTAAAGAATGATAAATACAGTCTATATTATTGTTTTTTGGATACTTATACT
The DNA here is from genome assembly GCF_001884205.1 of Bacillus sp. NH11B. NCBI lineage: Bacteria > Bacillati > Bacillota > Bacilli > Caryophanales > Bacillaceae > Bacillus > Bacillus sp. NH11B. The sequence goes on from NZ_MAOG01000138.1 coordinate 28,582, forward strand.
ATTCCCATTCCTGTATGTAATCAAGATAAAGCATTGGAATATAAAAGTAGTTGCCGTATTTGTTGGAAGAATCCTATTAAGTATTATCTTTTTTATAAACGGAATGGTTTTAGGACTGCAACGAAATTGGGTAGAACCTCCCTATGAAAAAGAATGGGATTTCTTTCTAAAGTCTTTGCAGCATGGGAAAACGGAAGCACTTTTAGAGGTATTACTTATAATTATCATTGTCACATTTGACTTACTATTTATATTTAATTATATAAATAAAAAGAAATAGGATGTTCTACCTATAGTTACTAAATAACAGTTTTGTTCATATTTTCGTAATATGTATAGACTGGTATATATATTATAATCTTAGCAAATTACAAATAAATTTGCATTTACTGTGACCCTTACCTCCCAGTAAGGGTCTTACCCTTTTATAAATAACTATTTCAATACAACTTTTTTCACAGTACTTTCACGTCAATTTCACAAATTCAAGAACTCTCATATGTTACACTTAGAATATCCTTTTCCAAGGATCTATGTGCCAATACACGAATCCCTATCTATATAGGGATTTTTTTGTGTGAGATCCCCCTCATCATCAATTTAAGAATTCAAAAAAGAAGGGGATTATCCCCTCCTTTTTAAGCTTGCTCCGACTGTCGGAATTATTTAATATAACCACGATTCAGTTCCGTTAACTTTTCATTGATGTTAAAAATTCTTACTCTAATATCTTTAACACCAGCTTCTTCAAGTCTGTTTTTGTGCATTTCCGCGTATTTTTCAGCATCTTTTGTTTCTTCAAATACATAGATGCCTCCAGCTTCTTTTGTTTCTTGATTCTCTGTCCATATTTTCCAATGGAATCCTTCTTCTTCATTAATACTTTTTGCTAAATCCGAAAACGCCTTTTCCATTTCCTCACCAAAAGGACCTTCAAACGGAAAATCAACTTGTAATAAATATGCCATTTTCACTCACTCCTATTTTCAATATAAAGTTCACGGGGAATTCCTTTGTATAAAAAACTCTTCTCATTCTTTTACTAATTATGATTCGAATGATAGTAATGTCTAAATTCGTATTGCTTTTATTCCAGCACTAGTTTGAGACTTTCCCTATTCTTTATTGTATTAAAAAATTAAAGAGTTATTAAAAACTCATTAAAAAGAGCTCTATTTAGACTTGAGATTCTTACCTATATATTGAACAATTTTTCTAAACTCTGTCGAAGTTGGACGACCAAATGGCATCGTTTGTCTCTGTTGATATAGTAGTTGTCCATTTTTCTTCACAAGAAAGTAGGCTGGTTTTCCATGAGTACCGCGGGCTTCATAAGGGGAGCATCGCCATGATAGAAAACATCATAAGCTTTTAAATCCACCAGATATTCATCTGATAAAATCAGGAACGATAAGTTATTTTCCAATGCCGTATTCCTTAAGAATTATCCGGTTAATCACTATTTATCTAAATATATTCATACTACTAATTAATAAGCAACGCTATTAGTAGTGCCGACACACTCAAAATGCACGTTAAGGTACGCGTGTGATTCAGCAACGTCCAACGGGATTCAAATTCGACTCTGAGTTCCTCCCATCCAGAATCTCTTACAGGTAGTTCAGCTGAGATAATCGCTCTATTCATCGGAAGGTTTCCTGTGAAAGTGATCAGTAGAGTCGCAACATAACTAATCAATGCGATTAATCCTAAAATAAATTTATCGAATTGCTGTAGGTAAACCGCTAATACAACAAAACCGATCTGCGCTATAAGAGCACCGTTTGAAATGAAGAGAAAAATCGGATTAGCCACTGATGAGGTAAAGTGTCTAACCGAAAGAACAAAGGTACGATCATCCGCATTACGAAGACCAGGCATGACAGAATTAGAGTATGCAAAAACGGTTCCAGCAACAATACTTGTTGTCAATATAGCAAGAAACGCTAAGACTTTGAAAAATAATAACTCATTCATACGTTTTCACACCCCCTATCTATAAAATAATTACAAAACGATATGAACTTGAACGCATACAATTTAACAGTTTTCGGTTATGTCTAAAAAATATGATACAAACTTATCCCTATACTAAGGACAAACAAAACAAGCGCAGGTATTGCCTTCTTAAAGGGATCTCTCGCTAGTACAATAAGAGTTAATGCAGCTGCAAGCATCGTACCGCCTAACAATAATCCTGCCAATAAAGCTGCTGTTGGGAACCAAATTCCTATCAACATTCCAATTGCTCCTACAATCTCAAAAGCTCCAGTTAAAAAATTAAAAAACGAAGGTAAACCAAATCGCTTGAACTCATCTGCCATTTTCCCAGATATAATTTTCGTACCTGTCATTAAAAAGAACAGAAACAACACTGCTTTTACAATATTGATGAAAATTAAAATAGTAACCACACCTTTCTTATTATTTGATAAAAACTCAGTATTGTTCAGATAGTAATCACTACCTTTACCCTATTTCCTGAGATTGACCATAGGGAAGTCGCTTCAATTTACATTCCCCTTCTTAATATTAAAGGGATGGATTTTACATGCTATAGCATATATAATACAAAAATTTGACTGGTACTAGGCAAAAAGGTGACCCTGAATCAGATATCATACAAAATAAAGCTATCTTCCCATTCCTCCAAACAAACAAAAACTATATGCTATAGCACATAATACATAAAACAAAGTTTGTTCCTTATGAATAGCGTAGCATCAATAAGGAACAAGTATTAATAGCGTGTATCATACAATTTGTTTAATAATGATTGTAATACTTTAATCTCTTCTTCGCTCAAATTACTCGTAACGAAATGGTGAGCGTCTTTCACTACAGGCAAGAGTGTTTTCTTTAACTCGTCACCTTTTTCAGTTAAAAAAAGGTTGTGTGAACGCCTATCTTGGTCATTCAAAGCCTTCTTTACAATCCCTTTTCTCTCCATTGACTGTATCATTCTTACGACAGTAGTTTGATCTTTATCAATCGCTTCTGCTAACTCTTTTTGAGTAGTGGCCCTTTGGCTACAAAGAACACTAATAATCCCCCACTGCTCTGGCGTAACTCCAAAAGGCTTTAATTTCTTCGTAAAATAATTGGTCATTTTCACATCAGTACGATGAACAAGATAGCCTATTAAATCATGTAAGTTCATGTATCACCTCTATATATTAAGACATAAAAGGATATAGCATACCAGTCAATTATTCAAAGTGAATGTATTTGTTTTACTAATTACATGCTATGACATATATATTAAATTAGGTCATTTTAATTGTCAAATGAATTACCTATTATTTTTCTACAGTATCAGTCCAGCTTATTTAAAAATAAGAAAATCCCGTATTCAATAAAAATACGGGATTTTTATAAATGAGTTTATTACTTAAATCAACACTTATTCGAAAGAATTTCATTCGTTACATATTACTTATCTAATTAAGAAAAATTCATATACCAGCCCAAACATCTTTTCCATATCGCCCTTCATCTTGCACACGGTCCAACCAATTCCTTGCTTCTTGTTCACTGACTTCATGAATTTCTTGATATGCTTGACAAAGGGTATCTTCTACGTCAGGAGCCATTTTACTTCCATCACCACATATATAAAGATGAGCTCCATTATCTAATAACGAAATTAACTTGATTCTATCTTCTTTTATTAAATGCTGTACATATGTTTTAGGATGTCCTTCTAAGCGAGAAAAAGCTGTGTGTAAAGAGATTAATCCATCTCTTTCATCATTTTCTAGTTCTGTACGATAGAGATAATCCTTTTCAGGATGACGACAACCAAAGTATAGATGTGCTTGTCCTAAGTTCATACCTTTTTGCTTTTGAACACGTCGTGCTTGTAAGAATCCACGGAATGGTGCAATTCCAGTACCTGGTCCAACCATGATAATTGGTGTTTCTGGATTTTCAGGTAATTGAAAGTTTGATTGTGGCGTTCGAATGAAACAGATAATCTCATCTTTATTATGACGCTGAGCTAAATAATTAGAAGCGACTCCTTCATATGTCCCTTCCCCACTCCATGCAGGCGCATTCACAACACCAACCGTAATGCTCAGACGATCCTGTGCAACGAGTGGAGAGCTTGAAATAGAATAGTAACGCGGTTTGAGCGCCGGAAGAAGTTCTAAAAAACGTTCAAATCGAATTTCACAAGCCTCATACTTTTCAAGAAGATCCAACATTGAAATACGTTTCTTTAATATTTGTTCATGATAAACTCCTTCTTCCAATAATGATTCTAATTCCTTTTTATGAGGAGGACATGCTGTGAATGCCACCATTTCTCGTATTTGTGCTCGAGTGGCTGCTTCTTGAACTTCGACACTATAACTAAGGAGGTCAAATAAACTAACCGGACTGTCTAAAGGTATGTGATTTACACTTCGTCCACTTGCACTCAGTATGACTTGATCCTTTCCGTTTAATCCAAAGCGTTTTAAAATTCGGTTGACATTTTTCTCACTATTAATTGGCAGCACCCCAAGGTGGTCTCCTTCTTGATACGTAGCGCCTTCTGGCAAGGATATCTCAATATGTCGCGTGCTTCTTTCACTGCTAGATGATTGAAGTTCACGATTTTCCAATATAGATGCATAAACTGCTTCATATGTTCGCGCAAGAGGAGATCCTCCAAGACGACTAACAAATTGTAAACTTAATGTACTGCGTTCTTTCTCCACGTTTTTGTTAAGTTCCAATCCAAATGCCTTCATCGCATCAGACCACATACTTTGTTTCCATTGCTCGAGCTGTTCCTCAAAATCACCACTTGCATCCGCTTCTCCACGTGTAGAAAATCTTGTTGCTCCTTTTTGAGCCATTTGCTCATCAATGTATCTTGGAATTCGCTGATAGGTACTAACCCAATTATGATCTCCACAACCAAAAACTGCGTATTGAACACCTTTTAGCTCATCCGGTTTTAATTCCTCCAACCACTGCACAAACTGTCCGGCATTACTTGGTGGCTTTCCATTATAAGAAGAAGTTACAATAAGAACCGCTCCTTCTTTCGGTAGACTTCCAATTCGATCGTTAAGAGCTGCCACTTCCGTTTGAACACCTTCTAAACTAGCTGTATCTGCTAGTTCTCTTGCAATACCTTCTGCTACCCCTGTATCCGAGCCATACAGAACAAGAAGCGAAAGATTATCTGCTCCAATAATAGAAGGAGTCTTCTGAACTTGCTGCTTGATTTCATGGTTTTTCAGTTTCTCCTCTGTAGGCGCAAGAACAGTAGTATGGCTAATAGTTTGATTTCGGGGTAGAATCCTAATTTTAAAATCACCAGGCTTTAGCGTTAATGTTTGTTTTACGTCCAGCTGATAGTCTTGATAATCGATGAATTCAAAATGTTGAAGAAGCATGCCCATTACGAGTGTGGCTTCATGAAGTGCAAACTGCATACCGATACATGCTCTCTGGCCATTCCCAAATGGCTTATAAGCATGATGAGGAACCTTATCCAGCTCTTCAAATCGTTCAGGTTGGAATTCTTCCACATTGTCTCCCCACGCGTCTTTATCCCTATGCAGCTGTGGAATAAGGACAGAAATACGTTCTTCTCCTTTCTTAATTGGATATTTCCCACCAATCACTGTATCTTCTTTTGCATAGAGACTAAATGCTGGAGCAGTAGGCCATAGACGTAGCGATTCATTTAAAATCATCCGAATATACTTCAGTTTCATAACTTGTTGGTATGTTGGAGTCGGATCTGTCAATACTCGGTCTACTTCTTCATAGGCTTTTTTCAATTTATCTGGATTCTTTAATAAAAAATAGATTGCAAAAGATAACAATCCACTTGTTGTCTCATGCCCAGCTATTAAAAAGGTAATAATTTGGAAACGAATATTTTCATCATCTAATTTTTCACCAGTTTCCGGATCCTGTACATTTAACATACGGGAAAGTAAATCATTTTCTTCCTGATTTTCACTACTTTTACGTTCAGCAATAATATTATCTACTAAAGAAAACATAGATTGAATATCATGCTGAAATTGACGTTTCGTTCTCCACATGAGTTTATCTTCTATATCCAGCCGCTGTAATTGGTGCATCGCCTCATCTAGAGCACGGCTCATGCTATTGATAAAAGGATGAGGGGTCTCACGATAAAAGCTATTAAATCGATAATTAAAACCACATAGACCAATTGTATCTAATGTAAGGCGAGTCATATCTTCCGGAACATCTACGTTTTCATTCGGATTAAGCCGTGCCCATTTTTGAACGAGTTGTACGGCAATATCGACCATCATGGCATGGTAATCTTTCATTGCCCGTTGGCTGAATGTAGGCATCAAAATATTATGAGCTTTTTTCCAGTTAGGCTCGTCAGTCTCACTTGTAAATAATCCGTCTCCAGCAAAAGCACGAACTTTTGCTAAAGCACCATCTATACTTTTATCGAACCGTGTTTCGTCACAGACTTCTGCTACCAGTTCATGTCCAGAAACGACAATGATGGTATTACTTAAAGTTTGAATTCGAAAAATGGGACCATACTCTTCCGCCAGCTTAATAAACGATAGAGTCGGTTTATCTTTATCGATTAATGGGAGGTTACCCAGCGGTCCATATGTTTTCGGCTGAGGAATGGCAGATACATTTTTATCCATTAAAAACACCCTTTCAAAAAAGCATGAAATAAAGTGAAACTTTAATCAGTGGGGGGGTTTTGTTCATCCCACACTGATTATCAGCCCTCACCAATCGGGCTTTTACGGGCAGCCCGACCCCCGCCTAACTTCTTTGCTTCCGCTGAATTTCGAGGTGGGGGTCTTACTGCCCGGCAAATAGCGGGATAAAATATCCCATTCAATAAAGAAAAGATAGCAATGAATCGTCTGGGATACAGATATGTAATTGATTACCTTATTTATCTTTTCCCTAACTATTCATGATTATGATATTGCTTATAAGGTTGATAATCTAAGTTATTTGTTGACATTAGATTTATAACTTGCAGAAAAAATACTAAATTAAAATGAAGCGAATTATTATAATGTTTATCAGAAATTGAAAGCTAAAGATTGTAGTATTGGGAAAACCAGTAGTTTCTAATGTCAATTCAAACAAATACGATAAACAAGTATACTGTGTTACTAATGAAAAAGGATCTGATATGAATATCAGATCCTTTTTACTATATATAATTATTTCACTGTTTTTTTCCAGATTTAAATACCAGCGCCTTAGCAGCAGAAATTTGCATTTCTTCATAGTCTAACTAATCAGCAAAAATTTTTTAGAAATCATTATCTAAAGTTTTGTTTCACTCGACCGATTTAACCTCTCGACAGCTTCCACGCTTGTATCTACACGTTTAACGAAAAAAACTAATAGTAGTGCAACAACATTCATGCCAAGCGCTACATAGAATGAATATTGAATTCCGGATAATAAAGCTTTCTGCGTTAACATTGCCTTCGTAGCTTCTGTGAAGGTTGTTGGATCTACATCAACCATTAGACTTTCAGCTTTTGTTTTTGTTACAGAATTCATAATCGTAACAAGAATAGCAGTACCAATCGAACCGGACACTTGTTGAGCTGTATTATTAACAGCCGTACCGTGCGGATTTAAGCGAGTTGGCAATTGATTAAGGCCATTTGTCATAAGTGGCATCATCACCATCGCCATCCCAAACATCCGCAGTGTGTAAATAAGAATAATATGCGTGTGACTAGAGTCGATTTGCAGGTTTGCCAGCATATAAGTTGAAACAGCTGTAATGGAAAGTCCTACTATACCAAGAAGCCGAGGGCCATATTTATCAAATAATTTACCTGTAATTGGTGACATAACCCCCATTATTACCGCACCTGGAAGCATCATCAGCCCAGAGCTCAGCGGTGAAATACCGCGGACATTTTGTACATAAGCTGGTGTTAAAATCATACCCGAAAACATGGCCACTGCGTTGACAATTGCAATTACAGACGCAAGTGCAAACATTGGGTACTTGTAAACACGTAAATCCAATAATGGTTCATTCATTTTTAATTGACGGATAATGAAAGCAATTAGGGCAATAGCGCCTATGATTAAGGTTGTTAAGACAACTTTATTCGTCCAACCATCGGAGCTTGCAGAACTGAATCCATATAACAAACCGCCAAAACCGACAGAAGATAATAGTAATGAGAGATAATCAAGCTTTGCATTTTTGTTTTGTCTCATGACATTCTCCGATTTCCAAATCCCCAGCAGTAAGCTAATGATTGCTAACGGTAAAATCATTTCAAAAAGCAAACGCCAGTCATAATACTCTACAATATAACCTGATAGTGTCGGTCCAATTGCAGGAGCTGTAATCATAACTAATCCAAAAATCCCCATTGCTGTTCCCCTTTTTTCTCTTGGAAAGCTTACTAGCATAATATTCATTAACAAAGGCCCCATGGCTGAAGAACCTGCCGCTTGAACCATCCGGCCAGTAAGTAATAAACTAAAGTTCAGTGCTACAGCCGCTAAGGCCGTACCAAGAATAAAAATCACCATAGATGTAATAAATAAGCTCCTATTGGAAAAGCGGGTTATTAAAAATGCTGATGCTGGAATTAATATACCACTTACAAGCATATACCCTGTAGAAAGCCACTGGATTGTTGAAAAATCTTTAATATCTAAATCCTTCATTATTGATGGCAAGGCTACATTTAAAAGCGAGTTATTTAGAAATGAAACAAATGCGCCAATAAAAAGGATTACAAGCATTAAATATGGTGGTTTTCTTTTATGTAATGTTTCACTCATATATTTATTTGTCCCTTCATTATCAATTCCATTGATTCGTTTAAATCGTTTGTATATCTGCACAAAAATACATTATCCTTGCAGTATTTTGCCAAACTCTTCGAATGGATATTCTCTTTTTAGCAATTCTATTTGCTCAACGTAACATTTTAAAATCTTTTTTATTGATTACACCTTTATAAACATTTAAATACAGGCTTGTAAATCTAGTTATGTAACCATCCATAAAAAGGAATATTACATAGGCTAAATCTAACATTACATTTTTAAAGTGAGGGGAATACGCTTATGCACCAATATTGGTATTTGAATTCAGAGGGAAACGGGGAGCAATATAATAACCAAATTTCAATGTCATCATTATATTCACAGCCCCAAATAACTAAAGCTGAGGGAATGAATGGTCTGAAGATTCCTGAGAATTGGAGTTGTCGAGTCTATCCATTTGGTTGGGATTCACCAGCCAATTATACGGGTTTCAATCCCCAGTCCTCCCCCTTCTCTTGGGGCCAGCCAAACAATTATGCGGGGATGATGCCCCAAGGACATCCTGCTAATTGGGCTCCATTTTCAGGCCATGCAGGTTTCAATTTTCACCCCTCCTCCTTCCCTTGGGCTCAACCATTCAATCATACAGGGATGTTCGCACAAGGGCATCTTGCCGCTTTACTATCACCGCCAGCCAAGGCTTTTAATTTTAATTCTAATAAATGGGGTGTTTTCGGCCCCCCCCCAGCGTGGGGAGGACAGGTAAGTCCCATGGGATGGGGGAATAACGGTCAGCCAGGAATGCTTGGAAACTTACTTGCAGTAGGAAAAAGCAGCATGAATGGAATAGGAATGATTAGTAGTCTAATCGGTATAGGGAAGTTCTTCTTTTAGTTAATTAGAACGGGCGGATAGGTCCATAGCCCAGACTTAAAAAACATTTCCTTTTCCATTGATTTAATCTTCTTAAACATGCCCCCTCAATGTATTGATTGTACGCTTCCAATACTCCCTCCAAGTTCATTTCCTCGTCTTCCAAATTATAAAAACATCTATTACCTTGTATCTGATAACTTGATAGAGGTGTGGTAACACCAACAAAACGCAAATTTCGTACGTAAAAAACCGGTTCCTTTACGAAAGAATCGGTTTTTTACTCTTTATTTATTTGAAAAGTAGTCAAATTTTTTTGGAATCTCTAACAGATCTGGGTAAAACATAATAAAAAGTACAATACCAGCTAAAATAAATGCTGTTGCTGATGAAGCGAAACTTTAATCCGTGTCAGTGGGGTGCTCATCCCCCACTGATTATTAGTTGAGGCAAATCGGGCATTTACGGGATAAAATACGTACTCGGCTTTTGAATAAAATCTAGTAAAGCATAATCATCAGAAACGATTGGTTTTCTTACTCGATTTGTTAACTGTTTCTATTATTTCAGACTCACTTGCTAATACATAAATAATAGAATCTTTTTCTTGTCCATCGAAAGTGGACTGAAAATTCGCATGTGATAGCATCTCATTTAACGAAAGAAATTAGTTAATTGCATAACGCTCTTCTAACTTTTCTTGCGAAAGCTAGTGGATCATCAACGTCTTCAATATTAACGTAAATCAAATTTGGATCATCACATAACCACTCATTGTGTATAGATGAAACGATTATTCCTTGCTTAATAATTGAAGCAACAAATCCAGTGACTTCCTTTTGTAAGAGCGCTACCCGGCCTAGACATAATGCCCGTCCAGTTTTATTATCTCTTGATTCGAATGAGAAGGAAGTTGTTACTCTAAAACGTTTTCCTAAGATTGTTGCCTTTATTTCATCCCGATTTATTGTTGCTACGCATTTTCCACCGGCGAATCCTTCTTGGCCACCGATAATTCTTGCAAACTGTTGACAAATTAATTCATCATTAAACGCCATACCTTGAATCATCCCCCCTTTTACTGTTAGGTTATGAATGAATACTTAGGTCTGAAACGGTAATGAATCTATTCTAGTACAAAAAAGATTATCGGAATCTAACGAAGTCTATTTTATGATAAGACATTTTTAGGGAACATAAAAAAAACACCCTAAGGTGCCATCCTCCGACTTGAGAATCATATCTATGTATGGAGTAGTTTAGAAAAGAGAAGTTTCTAACTATAATTTATAGAGCTCTTATACCATGAATTACTTACATACATATTTCCTTATTTATCCGAAGAAGAATCCCGTTATATTACTTTCTGATCAGTCTCGTTAAAGCCATCCCAATAAATCCAGCACCCATCCCTATTAGCCATCCAGCATGAGTATCACCTAATATAGATCCCACTCCTCCGCCAAGAAACATGCAGCCAACGAATACTAATCCTCCAATTCCCCAATTCGGCCGTTCCATAATTCAATCACATCCTTTCCATAAAACATATGCGATTAGCTACCTGAACTTTCTTGCGTAGGATGGTTAATTATTTTGCTAGAAAGGGTATCATTATTTGGCTTGGGTTCAGCAACTTTTAGTAAATTCAAAAAAACGACGATTGACCGATAACAAGCAAAAAGCCCCTTCAAATTTGAAGGGGCTTTTTAGTATATAGAAATTAGCTTAAAGCAAAGATAACATCTCTTGAAAGGGGGCATTTTTTTATTATTCATGTTTATTGAGGAGCCTTCGTTTGAAGCAACTTTAACCCCATACCAATAAAAATCAGTCCTGTTACTTTATTTAGAATCGTTCCTACCTTTTGGTTTCCTCTTAATTTTTTTGTGACATATGAAGAGAAATAAGCAACAAATAAACACCACAATAGTCCTGTTACTGTAAAAGTAATTCCTAAAATGATAAAAGGTATAGGACCTGAAGCCTTTGTATCTATAAACTGCGGAAGAAACGCAATAAAGAATAAAGAGACTTTTGGATTCGTGAGACTTGTTAAGAGTCCTTGTAAATATATCTTTCTAATGTTCAATTTATTGGATGAGGCTTGAAAAGCTACATTTGTCTTATCGAGTATCATTTTAATTCCTAAATATACAAGATAGATAACACCTATAACCTTAATGGTGTTAAATAACACAATGGATTTTGTAAGTATAATAGATAAACCAAAAGCAACCAATAACGTATGAACTAAAGAACCAGTAATAATACCAAAAACAGAATACACACCTGCTTTTCTACCTTGTGAAATACTTTTTCCCACAATATACATGGTATCTGCACCAGGAATTAGATTTAATAAAATCCCTGTTAGTAAAAACACCTCGTAATTAATAATACCGTACATTCTAGCACCCCTATCTATTTTTTTGGTGCCCTTATTGATATTAGATGAAATAAAAGAAAAAGAAAAGCGTTTTCTATTTATTCAATAAATTAGTGAATTCTTAATTTACAACCGATAAAACTGATGGAGTGTACTATTCGTATCACGGACCCAAAACTCACTATTGAATAAGTAAAACCCCAGAAATCCAAAGATCTCTGGGGCTTCATTATATATTTAGCTCTTTTTGCTTTTTGTTTTGTTTATGTCTATACAGCAATTTTCGACTTATGAGAGAAATCAGTAATAAAATCAGTACTAGCACGAAAAGTTGCATATATGATAAATTAAAATATTTAGCACCTGTAACAAGTAAAAGTGTAGAAATCGTACCTTTTACAATGAAAAAAATAATAATCCATAATCCGCCTTTTTTCCAGTTCATTTTTATTTTACCCTTTCCTACGTTTAAATTCATAAAAAAAATTAGTGATAGTTCTTGAAAGTGACATTTTAATTGAAATCTATTACATTAATAAAAAAGTAGACTTTTTTCACAAAAATCATATCCAATTACATGGGACGATTCCATAATAAATGCAAATGATATTCAGTGTCAATTTTATTCAACATTTTTAATTCGAACTGTCTCCATAATGTGCCGATTTGAATAACCATTCTTTTCATCTCAATCTCTTTCCGCTTTGTTTCTTTTGGGTAATTTGTAAGGGGATAATTTGGAAATATTAAAAATCACAAGGAAAAGAAGCTAACAATAAATTGTTAACTTCTCAGCTTAAGGCAAAATAGTATCTTTCCTTATTTTTTAATATCTAGGTTGTGATTTAATATTGGTAAGATGAGCATCAAACATATCAATGATTTCAAGAAATCTATCCGCTTCACGAAATACATGGTCTGCTAATAATGGATGAATAATACTCTTTATTTTACATTGCTCAATTAAATCACGTGCCGTTTTCTTAAAATCCCGAAGAGATGTGACTGACACACGATTTTGATCTAAAAATTGATCTAAAAGAGGAACTGTTTGAGATTGTGGTTTCATAGATTCTAAGTCAATTGCTTGATACATTAATTCATCAAAATCATTGCTAAAATTCCGTGCTGTATCTACAAGCTTTCTTTCCGATGGATCAAGAAGATGACCAATAAATTTAGCATGGTCTGCCATAATCCTTAAAAAGAAAACATTTTCTTTAATAATAGCATCAGGAAGGGCATCTAATTTACCTTCATTTAATTCAATTAAGCGTTTTCTAAAATAATCAGCTTCCCTACTTGTATGGTCAACTAACAGTGGAAAATTATTTTGCCCTGGCAATTTACATGTGAGAATTAATCCTAGAATTTTTCGTTTAAATCCCCAAATATTAGTTGCAGCTTGTTGTACTTCTGAATTAAATCTTTTTATTTGCCCAGGATCTGTTTCATTTGTATAGGAATACGCTATTTGTTCGATATGTTCAAACAATCGATAAAATTGATTAGCTTCTTCGATTAGTTGGGTATCCTCACATCTAAACCCCAATCGAAGAAAAAAAGAATGCTCCTTCATGATTCTAGACCAAAAACGAATTTCATTTAATGACCGTTCAACAAACATTACAGACGTAACACCCGTATCAGGATGTAATGAGGTTTCATCCCTATTCATTCTTAATCCCCCCAGTAAATACTATGCTAGTTCCATTCTTATGAGTAAATATAAATATAAATGCCATCTTTATAAATCCATGATGATATTGAGCAGGTCCTTTTGGAAATAAAGAAAAGATACCATCAGGTGCCTTTCTCTGACTTGATAACCACATTTTATGTTTAAATGTACCTAGCTTATATTTTGTATTTTTTATAACTATCCCCCCGCACACGAGAAGTGCATAGTATAAATAGTAAAAAAGAAGCAGAAAATCACTCAGGATTTTCTGCTTCTTTTTTAAGTTTAAGTTCTTGATACATACATCGCTTCACGCAAGATTGCTATTTTCTAGTACACGATAACTGGATCATAAGTGTTCAAATTATCATACACAGTTTTTGCAACATTAGGAAGAAGGTTAACACACCCACCTGATCCCCCTGTTAAATAGGCATTATTCGCCCAGTTTGTTCGCCAGCCAGCATCATGGAATCCTTGACCGCTATTTGTGAATGGAACCCAGTAATCTACTTTAACTGCATAATCAGCTTTACCTACTGCACTGCCTTTGAGCGTGTATGGTGTTCGTTTATATAGGACGTACCACACACCTGGTGATGTATCTTCACTCGTGCTATGTTTACCAGTTACTACATTTGTTGTGACTGCTAATTTTCCATCTTTATAAATCCAAATTTGTTGCTCTGCAATTGAAACTTCCGCATACGTGTCTCCGATGCCATTATTCGATGTTGTTTTATAACCGATACCTTCCTTCTCCCAACCATTTCCGTGAATATTAGAAGCAGATAGCGATTTTTCACCCTTTTCAAAAGCTTGCCCAACTTGTTTTGTTTCTTTTTCAACATCTAGTGCCCAGCCGTAGCCTTGCCCTTTTACTGATATGACCGAACCAGAATGAGTTTTAAATGCGAAATCTTTATTTAACGTTGATTTAGCATTATTAATTTCAGCAATCTTATTCTTAATGTCGCTCGCATCGATTGTAACTTTCATATCCTTTGACATAGAGGCATTTTGAATTAAATCTTTTGCTTTTAAAGGATACACTTCATTCTGTACTTTATACTCAACGGACTGCCTAAGAAGATTTTGTAGTGCTTCCTCCTCTTTTTTGACAATCGGGTCGTCTTCTTTAATAGGCTTTATGTATGCAGACTTCAGATGAATTTCACTTTTATACTTCTGCTTGTCGTAATCTTTCAGTAGACTAGTAACGTCATACTGTTTTCCATCAACGCTCTTCGAGATAACAACTTTTCCTTGTTCAAGCTTCGCCATAGCATCTTGAGGCGCTTTTAGTTTTTCATTCATAGAGATGAGCTTTTCTTCTACAAGTTTTTTCATCGTTTCACTACGATACTGATCTGCCTCGTCCGGTAGCAATGAATAATTTTTTTCCTTTGAAGAAGGGAAAAATGTCCACTGGCTTTTTAATAGTTTCTTAACTTGTGGCAAATCTTTTTCCGTAAGTTCCGTTTTTGTATCTTTTTCATCTAAAATTTGTTGTTGATCGACATAGACTTTGTTTGCTAGTCCAGATGTTTTTAGTTTCTGTATTGCCTGATCAGCACTCAAACCACCAACATTGGTGTCATTAATCGTAACATTCGAATTGAAGTGAGTTGCCTGGTAATAACTCATTCCCCCAATGAGAAGTGCAATTATACCAACACCCGCTGCGATAAGCTTCCAATTTGTAAAACGTTTGCTCGATCTTACTCGTTTTCTCTCAACTTCTTCAACTGATTCATTTACTGTATTGTTGTTCATCAATTTTTCCCCCGTATACATTAACGTCAATCGATTTTAAACCAAAACCATTGACTAGTGTACCTTATTTTTCCTGAAATTTCATTACTTTTGACTAGATTTGATTGCATTTAATTGATCAACTTTAGACTTTTTAATAGAACACAAGTAGTAAACCATTACAATAAACACCAAAAAGTTAAGTAACATATACTTTTATTCAGCTAACTTCTCTCCCGTAACAATCCAAAACAAAGCGGCTGCATTTTTCCCTTCTAATTGAGAATACCGATTATCCCCCGCCATTACTTCTACTTTATCTTTATTAGGACTTATCCAAATTTGATACAATACAGCTTTCGCCTCTATTTTCGGATTTTTAAATTGAAAAACAAAGTGATAATCAGCTGAACGAGACATTTCCACTTTTTTATTTTCAAAATGAATTTCATTTAATATTTTCTTTACTTGCAACACTTGATTCTTGTCTGTAACTACATTCAAATCCTCATAATCATCACCAATGCGTTTTTGCACTTCGATTCTTTGATCTTCATTTCCTAGTATATTTGAACAGCCGGTTACTACGAATATACAAATAGCGATAAAAACTACAATCAAATTTCTGATTCGCATATTAGTACCCCTCTTTTTAATAAAAATTATCTATAATTGTAAAATAAAGGTAAACACCTTGCGATTAGACATATAAACACTAATAAAGAAGGAGTGCCCTTCAATGCAACTAAAAACATACACTTGGAAAAGTTATACGTTTCTCATTGTAAGTATATTCGTTACTATTAACCTATTTCTCTTCTCACCTATTTTAGACAGAGTTGGAGTAGAATACGTGGTTCCTTTCGCGTACTTCATTTTAACTTCCGCTGTTATAGCAATTATTTTAGCAGTTATCTCTTTTTGTAGTCGTACCGAAAAGAGAATTTTATCTATTATCGGTTTAACCTTTACGTTATTTAATACAGCAATTATTTTATTTTTCCTTTGGTTCGGTTATCATTTCACGTAAAATATAAATATAATCCGTAACAAATGGTTCGTTGAAAGTTTAAAACTTGCTTTAAAATAAATTAAGCGAAGTAAGGGACGCCATTTGACTCCCCTTACTTCGCCTTTAAAGAAGAATGAGTAAATCGCTTACTCAATCAGCTTATTAAGTAACCTTTCACTATTTTTACACTATGGTAATTATAGTGTTTTTTGACATTTGATCATTATAAATTTAAATGGAGGTTTACTTGCCATATTTTTATGTGGCTCCACAATTTCTGTAGTTTCCATCAGTCCATATTTTCCAAAGTCTTGTTTTACCGAGTCAATATCATAGAAATACATTTTTACCCCTTCCATTATCTCGAAGTAGTCTTTCCCCAGTTGTTTACCCTTCCCAAACATTGGGGCATCTTTAGAAATAGTAGTAAAAATCATATATCCGTTTGGTTTTAACTGACTATAGCAATCTTTAATAAACTTCTCTCTCTCATCCTTATTCAATAAATGAATAAGTGCATAAGAAAATATGCCATCATACAGTTTGTTATCAAAAGGCATATCCGTAACTGAACCATGGAATAAATTGGCATTAACTTCATTTTCCCTCGCCAATTCGATCGCTGTTTTTGAAATTTCAATACCTGTTACTTGTATTTCGTTATCAATAAAAACCTTTGCATTTCTTCCATATCCAATACCAGGAATCAATATATCCTTCACTTTCTTTTCAAGGAAAAAATCCTTCGTCAAAATTGCGGAATCTGAAGGTTCAAATCCCCACATCATTTGATTTTCTATAAAACTTGCTTCCCAAAATTCTGTCATACATCAATCTCCTTTATATATATCGTTGTTTACCATTGCATGTTGAAAAATCATCGCATATTCACGGCATTGTATCAAATTTCAACATTTATTCAAAACAAAAAGCATTGGATACCCAATGCTTTTTCACACTTACGCAAATAAAAACGTATTCGCATATAAAGCTGGTGAACCACCTGAATGTACGAATAAAATGTTGTCCTCTTTATTAAATTTACCTTTTCTAATTAAATCGATTAGTCCCGCTACTGCTTTACCTGTATAAACTGGGTCAAGTAAAATACCTTCAGTTTTCGCAAGTAACTGTACTGCTTCAACCATTTCTGATGTTGGTAAAGCGTAACCTGGACCTACATATTCATCAAAGCATGTAACTGCTTCGCGTGAAATAGAGTTTGGAATACCAACGTGAGCTGAAGTTTCATCTACAAGTTTTGCTACTTTCTCTTCTTGCTCTGCTTTTCCTCTACTTACATTTATTCCGATTACAGGAATTTTGCTTTGCGTTCCGGAAAAACCAGTAATTAAACCAGCATGCATACCAGCGCTACCACTTACACAAACAACTGTACTGAAATCAATTCCTTGTTCAAATGATTGAGCCATAATTTCTTGCGCACAAGCAATATATCCCATTGCGCCAGTAGGGTTCGATCCACCAACTGGAATGACATATGGCGTATTTCCTTTTTCACTTACTTCTTTCGCTACTTTATGCATTTCTTCCATAAGGTCTGCTCCGTTTGGCACAACAATTACGTTTTCAGCACCTAATAAATGATATAAGAAATAGTTTCCGTTAAAGTCTGGCTTTTCTTCTGGCTCAAGCCCTTCTTCTAACACAAGAATACATTTCATTTTTTCTTTTACCGCAGCTGCAAGTGTTAGACGGCAATGGTTTGACTGAATACCACCAGCTGTAATTAACGTATCTGCACCCTTTTCCTGTGCATCCGCAACTAGAAACTCTAACTTTCTCGTCTTATTACCGCCAGCTGTTAAACCAAGTAAATCATCTCGTTTAAAATAAATAGTCGGGCCACCAAGTGCTTCAGAAAAATTATTTAACTTTTCAATTGGTGTATATGATTCTGTATATTTTTTTCTAGGGAATTTAGCTAAATTCATTGTAACGCTCCTTTTATACTCTTTCACAATATATGTAACGATACTATTATTACATGTAAAAATGATGAAGTCATCTTTCTGGATTAAAAATGTATTGAATTTCATTTCGGTAAATGCAATTGCATTAATGATTTTAACCTCAGTACGGTACATGAAATTTACATCAACGATTTTTCAAATATATCGTTCATAACTTGAAATATATCAACGATTCGACATAAAATATCGATTTACCGGCAAAAAAACAACAAAATAAAAAGAGCCCACTCATTAAAAAGTAGGCCCTCTTCCAATTACTTATTTACCGAAAAACGAAGCAGCTGTGTTAATCCCGGCTGTAAATTCATTTCTCCTTTATGACGGACGTAAACGATTTTTTCCCCATCAATTTTCGGAGGATTCCCTGGATTATACGTATGCCACTCATTCGTTCCATCTATAGAGTACTCCATATATTCAGTTGCACCGACAATTATATTTTTACTATCATCCGCTGTTACATTTGGTGCCATTTGTGCAATTTTCGAATCGCTAATTAATAGTTTCTTTATGTCTTTATCACGTTTATAATCATACGCTGTTACGATTACATCGTTACCGTATGCTTTTATTTGTAATCCTTGTTTAAATGAATATCCATCTGGAGCAGTCTTCTCTCCCCCATTCGGTCCAGCTGACATCCAGCCTGTTTCAATTCCGCCTGTATTTACAACTGTAAATCCTTTTTCATCTCCGCCTGCAATTTTCTTTTTACCAGCCCAGTCCGGTAAATTTAAATCCCAATGCGTATGACTCGTAAAGAAAACAACTTGCGGATAGTCTTTTAATATATCGTACAATTTATCGACGTTTAAATAGTCTTGTAAATATGGTGATTGTCTTGATCCAGATACCGTATCAGGTAAAACGTGATGAGAGAAAATGAAAATTGGTTTATTTTTATCTTTTTGGCTGTACTCTTCTAAATTTTGCTTTAACCACCCTAATTGTTCATCACTCATATATACTTCGTCCCACATTTTTGAATCGTGATATTTCATATATTTTTCTGTTCCTAAAAATAAAAGCGGATAACCGTCTAATTCTTTTTTATGATATGCCTTATCTTGTCCGCTAAATTTTAAATATCGATTAAACAATGTTTCTTCCGTTACACCATTTGGCCATGTGCTTTGAGATAATTTCCCATCAGCTGTCCATTTGCCAGCATAAAATTCATGATTCCCAACAGTTGACCATACATTTCCCGGGAGCTTATTTTTGTTTAACACACGCTTAACATCATCATATTGTGACTGCTGTCCAGTTGGCGTTATATCCCCATTCATAATAAGTGCTCTAGAAAGTGGCGTCACTTTGTTCATATCTTTTAACACATGATCAAAATCCCCTAAATCCCCTTGAATATCACTAATAACATTAAAAGTTGTAGCTGATTTTCGGACTTGCTCTTTCCCTTCTGCATGTGCTGAAAACGTCGGTAATAAAGCCGCCATAATAGCTAATGAGGCAACTGTCTTTTTCATACAAATTCTCCCCCTAATAATAGAATGTATAAACTGACATGTTCTGCTTTCTCTTAGATGCTTGTCCAATTCACATTATAAGGAGGGATTGTAAAGATTGATGGAGTAAAAAATTAATTGTTTTTTAAGAGGTTTTGTCTTTTTTTGCAATCCACAATTAGCGATTCGCGCCAATCCAGCTTTCTAGCCTTTAACATTAAATAAATGTAAATTTATATGATAAATCTTTTAGTTTCCGTTACATAACGACAATAAAATACGCTACTTTTTTAAGTTCTCTTCATTTAATCCGAATAACTCTGGTAAAGTAAAACGTCCACCTTTTCTGTATATTTTTCAAAAAAGAATAACATTTTCCCGTTTATAGATACAATCTCATTTATTTTTCTCGGTGTTCCGCATCCCATTCACTTAAATAAGATGCATACTCTAATTCATCTGGATCATCATGTAACATAGAAATAAATTCTAATTTATTCCCATCACAATCCAGAAAGTATACACTAGCAGCTGGCATCCATCTTTGGACAATTGGCTCTTGATTTCCTTTTCCTTGGCTTCCTACCACTTCTATTCCACGACTCTCTAACCACAATTTAGAAGTCTTTAGAAATTCTAAATCTACACCAAAAGCAAAGTGTTTCATCTCAAACACATCAATATTATGTACCTCCCATAACCCAAGCATTTGCTTTTTACTTTCTCCTATCCAAAAGAAAGCCAATTTTCTTTTGGATAGTTTTTTTGCTAATGCTAACCCTAGCTTATTTTGATAGAAATCTATCGCCTTTTCTAAATCTCTTACTTGTAAATGAGTTTCATATATATTCTGTAACATTCTACTTGTTCCTTTCTTTATTGATAACAACGGGTTAAATAGTTACTGTAATTTAAAATCTGAAATATGTATAATCATTGTAATGTATCTCCAAATCTGATATATCTATTTACTATTTTATCGAAATAGATATATGATAAATCCAACTGAGGTAGTAAATTCAAATGAAATTTCTACTACTTTTGTAGGAGAAATCTCCATTAAAAAAAGACACAGAGATTTCTCCCCATGCCTACTAATCCTCTACTTCTTCACCGCATGTACAAAATGCACTGTTTCAAAGGCTTCTAAATAAGTGCTAGTTCTATTCACATTATATGGAGGGATTTTAAAGATTGATGTAATAAAAAATCAAGTGTTTTTCAAGAAAATTTGTCTTTTTCACTCAACAATTACCGATCCGCGCCAATCTAGCTATCTATTTATTCGCATTAAATAAATGTAACTTTATACAATGAATTCTTTAGTTTGTTATGGCGGATTTTAATCTCCTTTACACAATTTCAATAAAGCACTTTACCTTTTCAAATTCTCTTCATTTAATCCTAACAACTCCGGTAAAATAAAACGGCCATCTTTTCTAATTAGTACGTCATCAAACCAAATTTCACCACCGCCATACTCTTGTCTTTGAATGTTTACTAAATCCCAATGTATCGCTGATTTATTACCATTGTCTGCACCTTGTAACGAATCTCCAATTGCTACATGAAAACTACCATTTATTTTTTCATCAAATAACGTATTATTCATCGGGTGCAATATATAGGGATTAAACGCTAGTGCAAATTCTCCAATATACCTTGCTCCCTCATCCGTATCAAGAATTCGATTCATTCGCTCTGTCTCATTTGCATATGCCTCTATTATTTTCCCTTGTCTGACATGTAACTTTATATTTTGAAACGCATAACCTTGTTGAACAGATACTGTGTTAAACGTTATTACTCCATTTACAGAATCTTTAACAGGTGCTGTATATATTTCGCCATCAGGGATATTATCCGTACCATCTCCCTTTAAAACGCCTATTCCTTCAATTGAAAAATTTAAATCCGTCCCTTCTCCAATAATCTTCACTCGTTTTGCCTTTTCCATTAATTCTTTTAATGGCTCCATTGCTTTCGACATTTTATTGTAATCTAACGTACATACATCATAATAAAATTTTTCATAAGCCTCAGTGCTCATATTCGCTTCTTGAGCAGAAGCCGCATTCGGAATTCTTGTTGTCACCCATCTCGTTTTATACACTGCCTCACTATGTGCCTTTCCAAATATCTTTTGATATAATTTCATTTTTTCTGATGGCACATCTGCTAATTCATATGCATTTCTAGGGCTACGAAGATTAATATATACTTGCATCTTACTTAAGCGATAACATTCCCAATCTGCAAATAACTTAAATTGTTCTTCAGATCCTGACAAAATCAATTGCCTAGTAACAGAAACGTCGCGCATTGATACATGCGCATATCCTCCTGCTTTTTCCACAGCTTTAATAATTTCACGAATTACCATAGGATCTATTTCAGTAACACTTTGAATTAACACTTGATCACCAGGTTGCACTTTAGTAGAATGGTTGACTAATACATCTGCTAATTTAGATAATCCTTGTTTCATTACGCTCCTCATCCTTCCATTTCAAAAACTTAATAAAAAAGAGAAATACTCTTCAAGCATTTCTCTTTTTCATCCAAACAATTGATAAAAAATAAATTATTAGAAATATAATATATAAATTCCATAACGTAGGTATTGCAGCTGCACTAAGATAAAGAGTTCCTGGTAACATCCAAATGCAGCAAACAATCATAAAAGTTTTTTTCCTAGTAACTGCCGCAATTACTGTTAGAAAAGAAGGAAGTAAGAACATGAAAAATACAGTGATATATACTTCCTTATCAAGCACTTGCTTGCTGTAAGGATTAAAATAAAGGAAAACTATCGAAAGGGTAAAAATGCTTATAGCTGCTACTACTCCTATATAGACATTTACATTATTTTTCATAAGCCTCCTACTTCCAAGAGTCATATTTTTATCAGTATATTTTCTATCACTACACTACATTTCATTTCCTTGTTCTTCACAAAAAATTCATTGCTACTGTCAGTGTTTTTGATTAAAGATATCCATAATCGTTGATATATACAATAAATAATAGATACGTCACATCCGTAAACCATTTTTTATTTGGCACTGAAGCTTCGAATTAACGTTCCAATCGATGAGGAGCTACCACTTGTTCCGGATATCTGTTTTCCCTTTTCTAAGGAATCACTTTTGGTCACCATATCCTGATAGGTCGCCTTTTCATTTCCAATCTTGGCATCTGTGATGAAAATCTTCCGTTCTATCACCGGACCAGGTTTCACTTCACCATACTTCGGTTTCCACTGTGGGTGGTAAAGCCCTATCTTGAGGTAAGGCGTACGCGCACGTCTAGTATAGGCATTAGGACCTTGCACTTCCCATACAACTTTTCCATCTTTCCATATTCGTAGTAATCCTTCACTTCCTGCTGACCACCTTGCATAGATTACCCAAGAAGACCAAACTCCTTTTTGCACTAGTCCATCCAATGTCTTAAAATCGCGCCCTATATTCGCAGGAGAACCAAATGCTCGTTGTATATTCCATCTATCACCTTCCACTGCAATAGCCAATTCCGGAAAATCCCGATCTACTCGCTCACTGCCGAGTACGGCGTGCCATTGCATGACGATATCGTTGCCACTGCTCTTGTCGAACTCCCAATCCTGCGGGATATAAATCCGTGCTGAATACCAACGTTCGTGGAACCCTTCTTCGTATGGCTGTGCAATTTCTGAACGGAATTGTCCTTGAGAATGTGGAACAACGAACTGCACTGCTTTGTAATTCCTCGTCATGTCGGGCGCATCTACTATATGTACACGCTGCGAGATCGTATCAGTATCTAGGTTGATACGGTTTTCCGGCTCGTTGATCGCTATTTTCCATTTTTCTAGTCCAGATTGAAAGTTGTCTTCTAAAATAATAGGATCGTTTACTTCCTTAAACATAGACTTCTTTTCTTTTTTGGAGACATCCGACTGAGTCACTGTCTTTTTTATATCAACCAACACGATACCAGCTACAAGTAAACTGACAGATAGGACAAATATAGCAAGAATTTTTTTCATCTTTCATGACACTCCATCTAGTTTATTTTTCTCTCGTAACTTCACCTTATAACGCTGAAAACGTCGCATCCCATTTGGTTGAAATTTGAAAGTCTCGTATTTAAAAGCCTAACTGGAGTTTCTCTATAAGAGCTCACTGCATCGATTTTAGAGGATTATTAGAAAATATAATGCCTACTTCCCAATATTATATTTTCTAATAATAAACGTTACTCCCCTTTTAATTCGCTTTAAAATTGTAAATCGGCTTAATAATATGTTTGATATCAATTGTCTCTTTTGTATTCTCAACAATTTCATTCATTGGCTTATATACCATTGGTGCTTCATCTAACGTGCTTTCTGCAACAGATGTAGTCCAAACTTCTGTCATTGTATTTTGAAAATCCTCTAAGTTAAGTACTTCTTTCGCCTTCTTACGGCTCATAATGCGTCCTGCCCCGTGCGGTCCAGAAAAGTTCCAATCTGGATTTCCTTTACCAAATGCAATAATTGAACCGTCTCTCATATTAATTGGAATAATTACTCGTTCATCTTTCTGAGCTGAAATAGCACCTTTTCGTAAAATCATATTTTCCATATCGATGTAGTTATGGATTGTAGTGAATTGATCTGTTACTGTCCAATCCATTCTAGTGACAATTTCATCCATCATTGCTTTACGATTTAACTCCGCATATTTTTGAGCAATTTTCATATCATTCATGTAATCTTTAAATCCTTGACCTTCTAAATAAGCTAACTCTTTGCGAATCAATGGCTTCTTAATCCCTCGTATAGCTTCCTGTATTTCTTGTTGTCTACCTTCTCTTGTAAGACGCCCAATGATTTCTTCTTTAATAGATTTAACATTAATAAGTTGCTCGTAAGCAAGGTTTTGATAATACTCTGCTACTTGTTTCCCTAAATTACGCGAACCACTATGAATGACAATGTATACATTTCCTTTATCGTCCTCATTCAGTTCGACAAAATGATTTCCACCACCAAGTGTACCAATACTTTTTTGAGCACGCTGTAATGTAAATGGAGCCCTTACACTATTAAAATCAATCATTTTTGAAAATCGATGTTCCTTATCTCGAATACGAAAACCACTTGGGACAAATTTACGAATTGTTTCGTCTAAGTGATCGAAGTTGATTTCTTCTTTTTTCTTATCGATTACTACTACTTGCATGCCACAATTACCTGTAATAGCAATACATCCATTTCGTCTCATAATCCAATATCCAGTATGAGTAGTAAAACAGTATTTAAATCCATCTTCAGAAGAAACAGTTTGAATTTCTGTCTTTGGTGTTCCTGCTATTTGTACTCTAGGCTTTGATTTTGCCACTAAACAACGATACGACTCTTTACCTTCTCTCTTGTCATGATTAATAGATGTACGAATTCCTTGTGTTGCAAAAGCATATTGTATAAAGTCTGCATCTTCTTTATAAATGCTACAATATGCTCCTTGATCCACTGCATAATCCCAATGTTTTACTTCATCACAAATAACAGCCAATTGAGATAAGGATGCTTCATATAATTTATCCATTCTCTTCTCCATCATTGGCGGCTGGAAGCGAAAATGAATAACATCGTCGTATGTTTTCTGAGAGTACATAATGTTAGCGGCCTCTAAGAGTTTTTTAATTCTTGAAATTTTACGCTCTTTCTTTAATTTAATGACACATGTGGTCTTATTCTCTAATCGACCGTCTGCCATAACCATCACCTGTACTCTAACTTGTGCATCCGTTAATGGGAGTTGTGTCGAAATCTCTAAGTCTGGTATTTCAGTAATAAAATTATCACGAAAACCAAGTTTTACTTCTGAATGCTTGTTAAATAATTCTTCTGCTGTCAAAGTATAGCGTTCACCTCTAGATTTCGGCCTATGGTGTGAACCCTTCTCCACTAAAACTGTATGCTCCTTAGAAAGCATTTGATCAATACCATATTTGGTCTTCAAATGATAAAATTCAGTTTCTTCTTTCTTAATAAACATAATAGGCTTTTCGAAATAGGTACGATCGTTTTTAATGTCATATGTCGCAACCTCTTCACCATTATATTCAGAAATTTTAACCCATCCTTGCTTGGATAAAAACTCTGTATCTTTATCCACACAACCAATATCTACCCCGACTAAATTAGGAACAATTTTATCTTGAATTGTCATTGTTGTCCCAATCGTACAACCTGCCCCCGCATGTGTATCTGGCATAATACGAATCTTACTATCCTTTGCGAATTCTTGGTTACAGAGATCAATAATTTGACCTGCTGCTGTCTCTTCAACATTAGTAGTAAACACCTTCGCTTCATTGAATTTCCCTTGTAATTTCAACATCTTCTATTTCCCCTTTCCTTTAGATTCTACAAAACAGCGATTCATATATATTTTATATTCAGATGTTATATAATATATAGCAATATATTTATAATTATATTTTCCATCACTACAGCTCATTTCCTTTTTTAACAAAAAAAGACACAGAGATTTCTCCCCATGCCTACTTATAGCTTTAAAAATTAACTACTGAATATTTTTATTGCGCTCTAATTGGTTTTGAATTCCTGACCTATCAATTTGAATCCAATACTCTGCAATTTTCCCATCTTCTACTCTATACACTGCACTTGCTATTTGAATGATTGGAAGTCCTGTAGGTTGATATCCATCGATTTCTCCTACATGCATACCTACTTGTTTCCAACGTACATATACTTTACTTCCTTGTACTAAAAATTCTTGAATTTCTAAAGAAAAGTTACCGTATACTTCAATCATCTCTCTTACATGTTCAGCATAATCTTCAGGTGTTCTGCAAACTGTTTGTTCTTCTTCAGATACAATTTGATGTGCCAATACTTTTTCTGCCATTAATTGATTTGAAAAGTCAGGATTATTCCCCGAACGTACTTCATCAAAAAATTTTCTAACAATTTGTTCTGGCGTCATTTAAAAACCCCCTTATTAAGAAATCCAATGCTAATCATATCATAGTTTATTTTAATCTACCTATTAAAGTAAACTGGTTCATGTGTACAATAACAAGACGAAATCTCTTCTTTCTTAAGAAATCCCAATTGTTTCCCCTGAAAATTCACTATACTAATTATCTACTTCTTCACCGCATGCATATACTGCACCGTCTCAAAAGCTTTCAAATAATCATTTCTTCCTTCAAAATATAATTTATTTATGTCCTCTGGTGATAAGTGCTCATAAATGAGTAAACCCGACTTCTCTAACAATGCTTCCATTTCGCAATAAGAATAACATGACTTCATCGGTTCTCCGCCTACCGCTGCCATTTTCACCATATTTTCAACTCGGTTAGACAACCCTTTTTCCGTAAATAGGTTTTCATCGGGATAATCAAAAACAATAGAACTACCTGCTGGAACCATCTCGAATAAACACTCTATTAAACTAGAAAGCTCTTCTTTTGTTAAATAGTACGTAACACCTAAAAGGCTAAAGAAAGTCTTTTTATTTTCAAATCCTTCATTACGTAACTGTTCATCGGAAAAACCTTTCGTGAAATCCATGGAAACAAAATGAAGATTATTTGGAATTTCTAGTTCTGCTTCTTTTATTCTTTCCTTCTTAAACTGCTGCGTAGAAGGATGATCCACTTCAAATACTTCTATTTTATTTTCTAATTCTTTGTGTCTAAAACTGAACGTGTCTAAGCCAGCACCGAGTATGACGTATTGTTTTGCTCCCAATGTAATTTCATGGAGTAATACTCTTTCACAATATGCCGCACGTGCTAAAGGAGTTGGTGATAATTGAACTTGTGTAATCCATTTTAATATTTCCTTCGGATCACCTTGAAACTGCTCTACAATATCTTTATTGAAAAAATGTATTCCTTGAACCATATTCGTTTCAATTTCGTTACGTTCTTTTGGCGATATGAATTCTTTAGCGATATAATCATCAAAGATTTTCGGATTATCAAACTGACTATGATACGCCCTGCTGAAAGCTGATACTAACGACGTTACACTTGCTTCACCTTGTTTCATGCACATACACTCCTTCATTTTCACAACAAAAATAGGGTCCCCCTGGCCAGGAGAACCCTATTATACACATTATTTTTATATTGGTAAATTATAGCATAAATAAGTTTTTTTGTCAAGTTTTTAGCTCTCCTTAACACTTCGAAAAATTGTATGTTTTCAAGAGGAAAATTGAAATTACATACATAATATTCCTATTTTAATGAACAGGTCCTTTTGAAAAAAAGAAAAACACTCTGAGGTGTCTTTCTTATACTTCATTTTTCACTAAAGTAAATATTAAAAATTCTAAATTATTCACCCATTCTTTTTTTAGCAGTATTAGTATCTTGAGATACTGGTATGTGCTCGGTAGCTATAGCTAAACCTGTTTTTGGCATATTAACATAGATTGCTTCAGAAGCACCTTTTTCTATTTGATAGGTTTCATGAAATACACCGACACTCCCATTATCTTTAATCTTATTGTTGTATGATTTCCAAGCATATGAATGGTTTTTTCCGTGAGCGTAGTTTACTAACTCATCGAATCCTTTCCAGTATTGAATTAAGATTACTTTTCTCCAACTAAATAAAAATTCTGTATGTAAGAAACCCCATTGTGGGTTTTGATACAATTCTTTAATCATAGGTCCCATAGCGTTAAAAACTGGTATCCACTTCCAAAATTTTAATAGGTTATTAATACGCATACCAATAATAAAAACAACAAATTCTTTATCCTTGCTATTGGCTATATGCCTGCCGTTAAAAATTTTAGCTCCCACTTTAATCCCCCTTTTTTACTGAACATAAATAATGTGCAGCTCCCAAATAAACCATAACATTTTCCCATGAATTTTCCAATTAATTTAACATAGATTATGAAAGGCTGTACTTAACAATAAAAGGTATACGTTTCCCATCTTTTTTATTAATAATAGCTATTATTAATAGTTACTCTAAATCTCCTTTTCACCAGGAACATTCCCTTACTTCAGGGATTTTTAAAGCTTCAAGTAATTATTCCTTATGCTTCACTTCAAGAGAAATAAACGAAATTAAATTCCCTTCCATATACATATTTCAATAATGATAGTATTGCTTGCCTCTTTCTAAACAGAATATTTTTAGTTCATTTGAATTAGGACAACATCACAATCCTTCATTTTCACAACAAAAATAAGGTCCTCCTGACTAGGAGAACCTTATTTCACACTTTTTTAATATTGGTAAATTACATAATAAATAAGTTTATTTGTAAAATTTTCAGCCCACTACCACTCCGACACTTTGCATATTCTCTGGCAGGAAAATTGTCGATTCACACCGAACATTCCTGATTATAACAATACTTATGGAGGCCAATATGAAAAGATTAGTCATCATCACAGTAGGAAAAACACACAGCGGAAAAACTACATTTGCAAAAGCATTAGAAAAAGAGTTACCCCACTCTTTCGTTATGGATCAAGATAACCAAGCCGAATTTATTAACACGCATTATGAAAAATTACAGCCGACTAAGGGCCCTAATACATTTAAGCATGGTCTTTCAAAATTCATCGTTGATTATGCAAAAGAATATACAAATTTACACCTTATCATTTGTAATTCCAATCGCAGTAAAAACGGAAGATTATATTTACTAAACGAATTATTTCCACAAAACGAATATGTACGTATATTAGTACATTTTGACATCCCAGATGATGTACTTTATGAAAGAGTGGCTCGAAGCACGCGAAGTACAAATATT
This sequence comes from Bacillus sp. NH11B, assembly GCF_001884205.1. NCBI lineage: Bacteria > Bacillati > Bacillota > Bacilli > Caryophanales > Bacillaceae > Bacillus > Bacillus sp. NH11B. Next base: position 58,330 of record NZ_MAOG01000138.1, read on the forward strand.
TTTAGAGGTAACTATTCCAGCTTCAAAGAAGTTCTCAATCGCCAACAGGCTGAATCCCTTCATGAAGATGTAGTAGATCCTGTAGAAAACGAGGCTGATTATTTGTTTGTTATTCGCAATAATAAAGATGTAAACTCTACTATCGAAGAAATTGTTCATCTTGCTGAAGATTTATCCCCTATCCAAAAATAAGAGACTATAAGAATTACATAATCACAGATTATTATGCAAATACTTCCTCTAAGCGCCGAACATGGTATATAATGATATAATAATCTGCTTTTATATGCTCAATTTTACACAATAGAGTTTATTCATAGGAAAGAGGTACAAAAATATGAAAACAAAACAAACAATCGCTGCGTCTACACTAGCTTTAGCAATGATTGCGGGTTCTACCCCTACTCATGCAGAAGTAAATGATGCTACTCCCCAGCAAAGTACTGGAGATCGATTAGCTGAAATTAAGCAACAGAAACAAGAGTTAGATGCGAAATTGCAGCAACACAAAGAAAATGTGGATCAAACATTAAATGAACTTAACCAAGTTAAGGAAAATGTTGATACAAAGGTTAATGAACTACATGAACGTAAACAAGTTGCAGATGAAAAAATCGGCGAGATTAAGCAACAGAAACAAGAGTTAGATGCAAAACTTCAGCAAGATAAACAGATTGCTGAGGATAAAATTGCTGAAATTAAAGAGCATAAAAAACAAGTAGATGACAAAGTCGCTGAAATTAAAGAGCATAAGCAAAATATCGATACAAAGGTTAATGAGCTTAAGGAACATAAACAAACTGTCGATGAAAAAGTGAATGAAATTAAGCAGCATAAAGAAAACATCGATCAAAAGGTTAATGAGCTTAAGGAAGTAAAAAAACAAGTAGATGAAAAATTAGCCGAGTTAAAGAAAGCGAAACAAACTGCTGAGGACAAACTTGCTGAAATTAAAGAAAACAAGCCGAATGCAGGTAACACGTTAGAAGAACTTAAGAAAATCAAACAAAATTTAGATGGTCTTTCAGCTAACTTAGAACTAGCTAAACAAGATGTGAAAAACAAACTAGCTGAGTTACAAAAGGCTAGACAGGACTTAATAAATAAAATAAATGAAATTAAACAAGCAAAACAAACTGTTTCAGACGATTTAACAAAGAAAAAACAAGACCTAGATATTAAAATAAACGACTTTAAACATACTGAGAAGAAAATTGACGACAAATTAGCTGAGTTACATACAACGAAGCAAAATGTAGATAACAAAATTACTGAAGTATCACAACCTAAACAAACGACAGCGGATAATAACAATACTACTGTTCCAGCGAAAAACAATACTAGAGAACTTCCTAACGCTGGTAGTGAGCAATCAAGTAATATGGCTTTAGGAATGTTATCTATTCTAGGTGGACTTTTATTAGTAACACGCAATAAAATTAAAACGTTATTCTCAAAATAATGCTATTATAACTACCTTAAATTATTAATAAAAAGGACAACAGCGTTTATATGTACTGTTGTCCTTTTTCATTGTTTAATTTTGTATTAACTGTCCATCTCTAAGCGTCAATATACGATCACATACATCAAGCATTCTTTCATCGTGTGTAATCATAATTGCTGCTTTTTGACTTTCTTTCACTTCACGTTTCATCATTTCAACAACTTCACGTGCACGTTTTGAATCTAAGCTTGCAGTCGGTTCATCCGCTAATATTAAATCTGGATTGTTCATGAACGCACGAGCGATTGCTACCCTTTGTTTTTCCCCACCAGATAGTTGATTTGGATAATGATTTTTTCTTTCTCCTAATCCAAATGCTGCTAATAAGTGATCTGCACGCTTTTCAGATTCTTGTTTGTTGTCTTTTTTAAGCTTTGCAATATAAAGCAATTGTTCTTTTACATTTAAGTATGGAACAAGATTTGCGAATTGGAAAATGAAGCCGATTTTTTTCAAACGAATGTCTGTCATTTCCTTTTCTGATAACTTCGTAATATTTTGTTCACGAATGTAAATATCCCCTTTTGATGGTGATAATAAAGCACCCGCGATTGATAATAACGTACTTTTCCCTGATCCAGAAGGACCGACGATTCCGATAAACTCTCCAGCTTTCACATCAAGCGATATCGGATGAAGGGCCGTTACTTCAGTATTCCCTTCTCCGTACACTTTACTTACATTGTCTAATTTTAATAATGAAGTCATTACATCCCGCCTCCAATTGCTTCTAATGCATCAACTTTTAATACTTGATATAACGAAATAAGTGTTCCTAAAATACTAATTACGATAAAGATTGCTGCATATTGTGCAATCATCGGTGTTGTTAATAAGAACGGCATACCTGCTGGTAAAATTTGTTCTAACCCTTGTACAAGAACAATACTGATTATCATCGCCACAACTGATAAGAATAACGCCTGTACGACTAAGCTATTTGCTAAATAAGTGTTCTTTGTACCGATTGCTTTTAGTACACCTAATTGCTGTGTTTTTTGTAATGTAATTACGTAGAAGAATACACCAATTAGTAACGCAGCGATAACAAGTAAGAACGCAATGATCATCGTTAATGTTCCTTGTTCTTCTTTAAATCCTGGAATACTTTGTAATACTTCTTTTTTGTCGATAACATGTGCATTTTTAATGTCTTTATCTGTATTAAGTGCAATTGCACTATAATCTTTTTGGTTTGGTTGTGAAATAGCGCTCCATACATCTTCATTTACATAAACAACTGGTGTATGGCTAAACATTTGATCTTTCGTAAATCCAACGATTATAAATTCTTTCTTTGAAACAGGATCAATAATTGTATCCCCAATATCGATTCCTTTTTCTTTAATTGATTCATCAGCAACCATTTCATTGTTTGCTGTACCTAATTTCTCACCTTCTACAATTTTCGGTTCTAAAAATGAATCGCGTTCACTTGAGAAAATAGCGACATCAACTTTTTTCGAACTATCTTTCTTTTCATAAGTTGAAATTTTTACACGAAACGGAACGGCCTCTTTCTCGCCTACTTGATTTACTACGTTATCTACATCATCTTGCTTAATTTGTGAACGAAGTAATTTATTTTCCGCATCATCTGCTAAAACGAACTTATTTGCCTCCATATTTTGAATCGATGAAGCATTATCATATGATAATCCGTTTGCTAATCCTGAAATCACAAGGACTAAAAATGATAATAACACCATAATAAGTCCGATTAATCCGTATCTTAATTTTGATTGTTTCAATTCACGCAGAGCTAAAAACATTTCGCTCGCTCCTTCCTCTTACTTTCTATGCACTAATAATAAAAAAGAATTATGAACGGAATATGAACAGAAGATTACATTACAAAGATTAAATTTTCTGAAAGTATTGAAAATAAATAATATCCTTGATACAATTCAGTCAAATAATATTGACCGAGTAATTTAATTTGAGGAGTTGATCATTTTGAAGCCCATGTTAACACTAACTACTTATAACCAACTAAAAGCAATAAGCGATCCACTACGTGTCGAAATGATGATGCGTCTATGCGAACGTCCTTATACGGGACAACTACTATCTGAGAAATTCGGCATTTCAAGGGCGAAAATTCATTATCATTTAAAAGAATTAGAGAAAAATGGTTTTATAGAAATCGTTTATACAGAAGAAAAGAATGGCATCGTTCAAAAATTTTATCAATCTGTCGCTAAAGGCTTCACCCCTGCCGCAGATCTATTACCTCATTTAGAATTATTAAGCGAATCAGGTCGCCAAATCTTTTTACAAATGACGGAAATGACGAAAGGCCATATTCTCGCTGCACCAGAAGAAGCTTTTACATTACGAAAAGTAAGTAAAAATCCAGCTGAGTGGAATTACGTTTCATCCTGCTGGGAGTTTGATGCCACGCCAGACCAATTTCAAGTGTGGGTGAAAAAGTTTTATGAATTGATGGCTGAATTAAACGAGATCACAAAAGACGCGGAGAAAGATCCAAATAGTAAATCTTATTACATTTCTACTACTGCACTACAAATCGACGAACGAGCTATGCAGCGATTTGTAAAAAAAGAAGAAAAATCGTAATACGATTTTTTTTATATAAACGGTCAAATTTATTTTACCGAATAAATTTATTATAAAGGAGTAGATAAAATGGACATATTAAAAAACAGGAATTTCCTCTTATTATTTTTAGGAAGAATTTTCACCAACATAGGAGATAGCTTATACTATGTAGCCGCGATGTGGCTCGTATATGAGCTGAGTGGTAATCCTTTTTATTCTGGATTAGCAGGTTTTCTTACGTTATTACCTTCTGCACTTCAATTTCTTACTGGTCCATTCGTTGATAGATGGTCCATTAAAAACACCCTCGTTATCACACAAGTTTTGCAATGCATTCTTATATTAATCATTCCTATTACACACTACTTCGACCTATTAACAGTCCAACTACTACTCATCATTATGCCAATCGTAGCCTTTATCGAACAATTCGCCTACCCGGCACAGTCAAAAGCTTTACCACTTCTACTGCATAAAACACAATTATTAAAAGGAAATTCACTCTTCTCATTTGCATATCAAGGCATCGATTTAATTTGTACGACTCTTTCTGGAATATTAGTAGCACTATTTGGCGCCATTACTTTATATGTAATCGACTCTTTTACATTTGCGATTACTGCCCTTTTGTTCTTTTCATTAAAAATGCCAAAGCAAGCAGAAACCAATACATCACTTTCAACTAAACAATATTTCTCTGATTTAAAAGAGGGGTTTTCGATCGTCTTCCGTTCATTAATGGGCGTATTCTTAATTGGTTCAGTTGTTGCCAATTTTTCAATCGGTATGACGATGGCCATACTCCCTTCTTTCGCTGATTCTTTAGGAGGCGTGAAATCATATGGCTTCTTCTTAGCTGCTATATCAGCAGGTAGTTTAATTGGAGCAGTATTCAGTTCATGGGTTGGCAAACGTAACGTTGGCCGTGTCTCTATTATTGGCTTTGCGACTGGTGCTATCTTTTGGTTTCTCTCTACGGTTGTACCGTTTCAATGGTTGTCTATTTTTTTATTCGGCCTAGCTTGGGTACCGATTGGTGCAACCAACATATTATTTGCGACAATTAGTCAAATTGTAATTCCAAATCAATATATTGGACGCATCAACTCAGTTATGCGAAGTATGGGCACAATTGCGATGCCATTTGGTTCTTTAATTGGCGGATACACCGCAAATGTATTTAGTAGCCAACTCATTTTCGCACTCGCTAGCATTGGGATTTTCTTCATTTCTCTCGTATGGCTAATTCATCCGAAATTACGAGCATTGCCGAAAGCTGAAGAAATTACAGCGGATACTTTTGGGGTTCGGTTTAAGGAAGAGTGTGGGAAAGGTGCGGCTTTATAGTAGGAAGTCAGTACGTGAAATTTATATCGGCGATTTTTTAGATATATCAGCGATTTTCAAAATATATCGACTTTCCGACAAAAAAAGAGGCCGTTCCGTAACAGCCTCTTTCTTTCCATCTATTTCGGAAGCTCAACCTGAACGGTCGTCCCTTCCCCTTTCGTACTATACACTGAAACATTTCCATTATGCAGTTCCACAATCTTCTGCACAATCGATAATCCTAAACCACTACCTTCTACGTTTCTTGCTCTTGCTGTATCTACTTTGTAAAAACGATCAAATATACGGTCCATTTCTTCTCTTTCCATACCAATTCCATTGTCTGATATAGAGATCATCACGCTTGACTCTAATTCTTCTACAACAAATTCAATCGTTCCGCCGTCGTTTGAAAACTTAATGCTATTCGTAAAGATGTTACTCCATACTTGATGAAGTAAGTTTTCATCACCCTGTATTGTAATATCCGGCACATCAAATTCAACGGCGATATCTTTTTCACGCCATTTCCATTCAAGCATAAAAATAACGTCTTTAATTTGCTTTTGTAAGTGAAACTCTTTAATTTGTAGAACTTTCTCTTCTTTATCTAATGAAGCTAGCGTAAGTAACTGTTTACATAAACTAGACATTCGCTTACTTTCGCCCTCAATAATTCGTAAGTAATGATTTCTTTCTTCTTCACTCATCTTTTCTGTTTGCAATGTTTTCGAAAAACCTTGTATAGAAGAAAGCGGTGATTGAAATTCATGCGAGACGTTCGATACGAATTCCTGTCTCATTTCATCCAATTCTTTTATACTTTTCGTCATCTTTTGAAAGTTTGTAGATAACGTACCAATTTCATCTTTTCTTTTTACGTCCAATTCAATTTCATATTCACCACTCGCAATTTTTTGCGTAGCCTTCGTAAATTTACGAATTGGACGAACGATATAACCTGCTGCAATCGCTATAAAAATAATGCTTAATAACACGATAAAACCAAGTAATACCGCTAAGAAAATTCGCATCTCGCCAAATTGGTTTTGAATGTCAGGACGAATAAATAAAGCGTACTGTTTATCACCGTGCTGCACCGGTACACCGACACTATTTATTAATTCATTATCGAAAAAACCAGTAATAAATAGGCGGGTCGGATATGTGGAAACGCCATTAAATGTTTCGCCTTGCAATACTTTATGAACAGTATCATCACTAATTGTCGTCTTACGAAACGCATTACCGATACGTTTTCCATTCTTTTGGTCATCGACAATATAAATTTCATATCCTAATTTCGCAATTGACTGTAAATATGCCTCTTTATTCTCTTCACTTTGCTTTTCATATAATGATTTTACTTCCTCAGCATACATTAAAATCTTTTCACTATTGTACGGTTTTAACTTCACCTGATAATATACATTTGTTAATAAAAAGCCAATTATACTACTAAGTAGCATAATCCCAACCGTCATAAAAACAAATCTAGAATACAATGATTTCATCTTATTTCAACTCCAACTTATAACCGAGCCCGCGCACTGTTTTAATTTGAAAATCATCTGTTCGTTTTGAGAAACGGTCTCTCAGTCTCTTCACATGAACGTCGACTGTTCGTTCATCCCCTTCAAAATCCATTCCCCACACTAATTCAATTAGCTCTTCTCTTGAAAATGTTCTTCCAGGATAACTAGCAAGTTGTGATAATAATTCAAATTCCTTCAGCGGTAGTAAAATCGTTTGACCGTTACACTTTACTTCAACACCTTTACGATCAATTGTCGTTCCGTGAAGTGTAATAATGTCAGCGCTCAGCATTTGATAACGGCGTAATAAAGCTTTCATACGAAAAATCACTTCAGCTGGTTCAAACGGTTTTACAATATAATCATCCGTACCAGAAACGAACCCTTTTTCTTTATCGACTAGCTGATCTTTTGCAGTTAATAAAATCACCGGTATATCATGATACTTCCGGATTTCTTCACATAACGTATAGCCATCCACAAACGGCATCATAATGTCCACTATCGCAAGATGAATATTTTCCTTCTCTAACACGCCTTGCGCTACCTTTCCATCTTCCGCTTCAAAAACTTTAAACCCCTCTTTTTGTAAATGGTAATGTAATAACTCTCTAATATGCTTATCATCATCAGCTAATAAAATATGTATCATCTTCATTAAACCCTCTCTCGTTCATCCTTCTACATCCTTACATTAAGAAACAATTGTACTTTTTGCAAGAAAAAGAAAAACAATTACAGCATTAATTTTTTCATGGCAATGAGCTAAATTTTAAAATCCATTAAGTGAAATTATTGAGGTTATCAAAGATACTACGCATTAGAACCACAATACAGTACAACAGATTGTATGATAATGTAGCTTTGGAATAAAGGTTCATAAATAATACCTACAAGCCAATATTTTACGATAAATAAAAAGAATCCATTTTGAAATAGATTTTAAATAGACTAAACTAAGAAGAGGATATTACGTTCAATATATGAGCATATATCCTCTTTTCTTATAAACATTAGATTACTTATACAGATAATAAAAATAAAACTCTATATGTATACCGAATCCAGAAAAGTTTGTATAATTTAGATAACTAACGTATCTCGTAACGGAAAGCGTTGTGAGGTCTTTAGACTGAGCGTTAATTGCTTTAGGCGTACAGTGCTATGAGAGTACAAGAGGCTCTCATAGAGAATAACAACAAAGGATACATATTACTGGATCAAAAAGGATTCCCTATAATAAATCATTTAGGAGGTGACGATTATTAATGAAACAACAAGAACGTATTATCTTTCGTGAGGTTCAGCGACCACAACAAATTTGGGTATGGATACTCATATTGGGGATTTCCGCACTGATGTGGTATGGATTCATTCAACAAATTATCCTTGATACCCCGTTTGGAGATAAACCAGCTCCCAATGGTGTGTTAATTGCTTTGTGGTTGTTTTTTGGGATTGCCTTTCCTGTATTAATGCTTGGGGTATTGAAGCTAATCATAGAGGTCCGTGAAAAAGGTCTTTATGTTCGTTTTGTTCCTTTTCATTTTCAATATAAACAGTACCTTTTCAAAAATATACATCACTATGAAAGCATTACTTACAGTCCACTAAAAAGATTCGGAGGATGGGGAATTCGTTTTAACCTTAAGGGTGAAACGGCCTATAATATGAATGGAAAGAAAGGTATTGAGTTAAAGTTGAAATATAATACAGTGGTAATCGGCACTCAAAAACCGGACGAATTAAAAAAAGCATTGGACTCGGCACAAAAAGCATAATGAAAATTAATCGTCAACAAACGGGCATCATTGTGGAATAAGAAAGGACATTACATATTTAGTCATATAAAATATATAATGTCCTTGAATTTATTTGTTTTTTTAAATTTAGGTCTTGATAATTAAGTGATCAAAATAGATTCTCATATTTTCGCATTAAGATTATTTCAATAAAAAATATTGCTCATTTTCTGCCTTTTTAAAAACTAATTCTAATTCTTATTAAGCCTTAGAAATATCAACAAACCCTTCTCCAAACACATCACGAACATCGTGTATAGCGATGAACGCAGCCGGATCCGTAGTTTGAACAATCCGCTTTAGCTTCACTACTTCTTGCTTATTAATAACAATATAAAGAATTTCCTTCGGAGTTTTCGTGTAATAGCCATGACCTGAATACACAGTAACCCCTCTGCCCATTAAGGTAGTCACCTTCCCGGCAATTTCATTCGGGTTATCAGAAATAATCGTAATGGCCTTTTTCGGATTCAAACCTTCGATTACAAATTCCATTACTTTCGTTCCTACATATAGCATAATAATCGTCAGCATCAGCTTTTCTGCACCAATGATGAAATACGATGAAAAAGCAACGATTAAATCGAAAAACAGTAGACCGTAACTAATACTCCATCCTAAATACTTATGCGTCATTCTCGCTAAGATAGTAGTACCTGCTGTCGTTCCACCAACGCGAATGATGAGACCAATCCCGCACCCGATAAATATTCCACCGAAAATAGCATTTACGAGCATTTCATCTGAAGTAATCGTCCATCCTTCTGTCAAATGAAGAAATAGTGAGTTGGTAACTACAGCGATAATCGTATAAATTGTTGTGATCTTATTTAAAAATTTATAGCCGGCTATTAACAAAATCGCATTTAAAATTAGATTGACTAAACCTGGTGACCACTCAAATAAATAGTAGGTAATAATCGTGATACCTGTTACCCCGCCCTCACCAAATTCATTCGGAATAACAAACAAATTGACACCTAACGCAAAAAGAAATGCACCAATAATAATAAAAATAATGTCTGTCGTTCTTTTTTTCATAAAGTACCTCACTTCTTATGTAAATATTTCTTCAGATATAAACTCTCACCATTATATCGTGGAATATTCAAATCGAACAGTGGTTTATTTTTATTTTAATATAGGTTGATAAATCAACTTTTTCCTATTTCCACATGTAATTAAAAAAAGATAACAACTGTATTTATTATGTGCTACAAATAAAATTTTGATTTCACATGCAATTCACGCTAAAAAATGAATAGGAACACCTACTCGCGCAAACTTCGAATAAAAACATCACGCAATCCAAAATTCTACGGTAAATAAAAAGAGACCATTTTGAAAAAAATTAATCCAAATACTTTCTTTTTGCTTGGTTAATCATTTCTCTTTATTTCTTCCGAGCAATGAACTCTTTTCTTCAAACAAAAAAACTCCATTGAATTTGCATACTTAGTATGCGAATTCAGGAGTTTTTTTCATTTACTACTATTCAGATTCACTTCAAATGCATATAACTCATTTTTTATACCTTACTTTACTCATTCAAAATTAGCACGAGGTTCCTCTAACCCTTTCTTACTTCTCCAGTTAAATAAGCTTTCAGTCTTCGTTTGCTGCCCTGGTCTTACAAACAACATTGCCCCCATTGCAATAGCGGCCAAAATAGCAGCTACGATAAACATAGAAGGATAGCCATAACTTACAACTAAGTATCCAGTTAAAGTCGGGGCTAAGATTGTCGCGATATTAGCGATGAAATGCATAATTCCACTATATGTTCCTGAATAAGCAGGAGCTGTATCGACAATAATTGCCCAAAATAATGAACTCGGTAAAAAAGCAAACGCATTTCCAAGCGACATAAGCGCTAATACAGCTACATAATTGTCCATCGCGGGAATGAAACTAAAACAAATCGCTGTAAGTAATAAAGCAATAATCGGTAACCCTGTTCGAGCTAAACGAAGATTCCCTGTTTTACGTAAAATACGATCAGATAGCTTCGCCCCTAGCGGCAATGTTATACAAGCTCCAAGCCAAGGAATCATCCCAAGATACCAAAGGGAAGATAATTGAAAATGGAATACATCTTGCAAATATTTCGGTGTCCAAGTTAATATTAAAAAATTGATATATTGGAAACAAAAATATGCTATCGTAACCATAACGAATGTCGGAACTTTAAAAAAGGAGTACCATGGCTCTTTTGGAATTTCTTTCTCTGCTTTTACTGATTGAAGCACACCTTCCGTACTTCGTATTTCTGCTAGTTCTTCTTTTGTCACTCGTGGATGATCCTCAGGCATATTCGTAAAAGTAAAATACCAAATAATCGCCCATACAATCCCAATTGTACCAAGGATAAAAAACATTACTTTCCAACTAGTGAAAGATAGTAAGAAGACCGCTACAGGTGCAGTTAATACTGCTCCTAACGGAACGCCAACAAAACCAAGGGATGTTAGAAAAGCTCTTTCTTTTGGAGCTGCCCAGTTTGCTGCTGTCTTATTCGAAACCGCGAAAGATGGCCCTTCTGTTAATCCAAATAAAACGCGGAAGATAGCAAATCCTATTAAAGCAGACCCTCCAAAAACAGCAATCCCTATTTCTCCAGCAAAAGCGGTCGCAATTTCAAAAATAGACCAAGCGGTTGCTGCTATGATCCATACAAATTTCGGCCCCTTTTTATCTGAAAAAATACCTCCTAATAAAGAACCAATCATGTAACCGTAACCAAAATACCCTAATATAGCTCCCCACTCCTTCGGGTCAAAGCCATATTCTTTTATAATGAAAGACTGCGCATAAGCGATGGCCCCTCGATCAATATAATTCACCATCGTAATAAACGTGAGCATTGTAAAGACATAATAACGAAATTTATTCTTCATCAAAATCCCCACTCCCCCTCGTATTCTTTTGTTGTTCTCTCTAATCCTTTAATAGAATGACATGAACCTTTCCAGGGCCATGAACTCCAAAAGCTAATTCCATCTCAATATCACCTGTCCGGCTAGGCCCAGTGATAAAATTAATACAGGCGGGTAATCCATTCAAAACCTGTTCATGAACTCTAGTTACCCCTTCTGTTAAACGTCTATAAATTGTATGTTCTGAGAGAATCGCAACATAAACTGCTGGCAAAACGCTAACTAAACGTCCACGTCCACCACCATTCCATAAAACAACTGTTCCAGTCTCAGCGAGTCCCATTTCGGCATATGTAATTCCCATATCTACTTGAGCTGCATAATCCCGTAGTTCTCTTTCACCTTCTTTACTTTGCCAAATTCGATGAGAAACGAAATTTCCTGTTAAATGCTTTCCTATTTCAAGCTGATGTAATCTATCATCATCCCAATACAACGCAGATTGAACATTAAATTTATGTACAACGTACTGAAGTGCACTCTCTATTTCTGAACGGTATATATGACTTACTTCTGTATGTAAGGTATGCAAGTTTGTAATAAACTGCTCTATTAAGCTTTCGTGATCTATCTCTTTAGGAAAGTGGCTGAGTGGATCGTTTTTCCATCTGGGAGGAGTTACCCCCGAGCGACGTTCCCGGTTTAGTTTACGTGCGATATTGTTTAAAAAAGATTGTTGTACATCCGTATTCATATTATGAATCCCTCTTTTCTTTTTTCCACCAATCACGGAATGATTGTTTCGCAGGTTTTGGAAAATCTCTACTTTCTGTCCACCCTTTTAATGGGCCTGGGCCATTCGCAATATAGCCATCTTTTGCAAATATTGATAAACCTGTGTGTGCCATTTTAATAGCTTTCTCATAAACGAATGGATGACCCGCCATAAACGTGAAACCTTTAAAGGTCAGCTGCTCAAATTTCGTTATAAACCCTTGTTCCACCACATCTTTACGATGTACAATGAGAAGGTCATGTAATGGAATTTTCACGGGGCAAACATCTGTACATGCTCCGCACAAACTTGATGCAAAAGGTAATTCTTTTAATTCTTCATATCCTTCTAATAAAGGAGCTAGTACTGCCCCAATTGGTCCGCTATAAACACTTCCATAAGCATGTCCCCCAATATTACGATACACAGGACAAACATTTACACAAGCTCCGCACCTTATACACTTTAATACTTCTTCATAAGCAGTTCCTAAAATATCAGAACGACCATTATCTAGAATAATTAAATGAAATTCTTCAGGTCCATCCATATCTTCATGTAAACGCGCCCCATTAATTCCAGTTACATAAGATGTAATCTTTTGGCCTGTAGCACTTCTTGTTAACATTGAAACGACTACATCAAGATCTTTCCACGTCGGAACAAGGCGTTCCATCCCCATAATCGCAATATGAACTTTTGGCAATGTCGTAGTAAGGCGAGCATTTCCCTCATTACTTATAAGAACAACTGATCCAGATTCCGCTACCGCAAAGTTACAACCGGAAATACCAATATCAGCTTCTAAAAACTCTTTACGCAATTGCTCTCTAGCAAATTGTAGTAATTGATTCGTATCAACTGGGATCTTTCTTCCAGCTTCCTTAGAAAAAAGCTCTGCTACTTGTTCCTTCGTCTTATGAATGGCCGGAGCAATTAAATGGGATGGAGCTTCTCCAGCTAGTTGAATAATATACTCTCCAAGATCAGACTCTACTACTTTCACCCCTATCTCTTCTAAGTTTTTATTAAGGTGTATTTCTTCTGAAACCATGGACTTTGACTTAATTACTGATTTCGCTCCTTTTTTTCTTGCGATTTCAGAAACATAAGATACGGCATCTTCTGCTTTGAAAGCGAAATGAACATGCCCCCCCTTTTTTCGAACATTAGTAGCTAATTGTTCCAAATAACTATCTAAATTTTCAATTGTATGCATCCGAATTTCAGATGCTGCCTCACGCCATTCTTCAATATTCCCTAATTCATGTATAGCTTGTTCTCGTCCCATCCGAAGCCTATCTTGTGTAAATGGAACCGCACTTCTCATCTGCGGATTGTGCAACGCTTTATCTACTCTTTTCAAAAATCCTTGTTCCCCCGCCACACTCATTTATTCAGCCCCTTTGCCAGTACTTCTGCTACATGTAACACTTGAATATTTTTATTTTTCCTGCGCAATCTTCCTCCAATATTCATAAGACATCCCATATCTGCTCCAATTAAGAGATTTGCTTCTGCCGCCTCAATATGTTTTATTTTTTCATCAACCATCGTTTCAGAAATCGAGCTCATTTTTACTGCAAAAGTACCACCAAACCCGCAGCAATCTTGGCAATATGGTAATTCTTTTACATCTAGACCTTCTACTTGCGATAATAACTTCAGTGGTTCCTCTTTTATCCCGAGCGCACGACTCATATGACAAGATTGATGGAAAACAGCTTTCTCAACCAACTTAGATTTCAAATCACTTTTTCCAAGTACATTCACTAAAAAATCCGTCAACTCATACGTTCTATCCGCTAAATGAACCGCTTTTTCATACCATTCACTATCATCTTTAAACATCTCTTTATAATAAAGATGAACCATGCTAGCACAAGAACCTGAAGGAGTCACAATATATTCACTATGTTCAAACGCTTTGATCATTTGCTTTGCTGCTAGTTTTGCTTCTTCATGATATCCGCTATTGTAAGCTGGTTGCCCGCAACAAGTCTGTCCTTCAGGGAAATCTAGTTCCACTCCACATTGATTCATAATTTCTACGACACTCTTACCCACTTGAGGAAAAAACACATCTGATAAACAAGTAATAAATAACGAAACTTTCATAAAAATCCCCCCCTCAAAGCGATACAATCTATTTTTAAGTTATTCCTTTTCTAAACAGAATTTTAAATTTTTAGAATTTTCTATTTTTAAAACTTTTTGTTTATGATATCATGTGGGATATTATATGAAAACTATCTATAAGGTTGTTTTTGTATACAAAAATGGTATAGAAAGGGACTTTGACATGGATATAAGAAAACTTCGTTACTTTATTGTAATCGCTGAAGAAAAACAACTTACCCGTGCTGCCCACCGACTTCATATGGCACAACCACCTCTAAGTAGGCAACTATCGCTACTAGAACAAGAATTATCAGTAAACTTATTTGAAAGAAACGGTCGAAATATGCATTTGACTGAAGAAGGAAAAATTTTATATACGAAAGCCAAAAACATTATTCATCAATTAGAAGAAACCATTACGGAAATTAAAGATACCGGTGAAGGGCTAAGGGGCAATCTATCTATTGGAGCATTTCATTCATGTATTCCTTTTCTCTCTGAAAAAATCCGCTATTTTCAAGATAACTATCCAAATGTGAACTTAAAAATATGGGAAGGTGGCCCTTTATACTTAATAGAGCAATTAGAAAATCGGTATATCGAACTTGCTATCTTGCGTACACCCTTTAATAAAGATATTTTTTCTAGCATTTGTTTATCAAAGGAACCTTTCGTATTAGTCATGCCTGCTAAATGGGAACTATATCATTCACACCTTCCAATCCCTCTAACCGAATTAAGTCATATTCCCCTTTTACTTTTACATAAAGATAAAGAAAACAGCTATCATCAGCTCGTCATCGATGAATGCAAGCACCTTGGTATAACATTAAATATAGCATGTGAATGTCCTGACTCAGCATTTATTCTTATGCTTATCATGACTGGAGTCGGCGCCTCTATCTTGCCGAAAAGCGCTGTATCTCATATCCCGCAAGAATTTATAAAAATAGTAGATTTAATAGATTTCCCCTATCAGTCCGAATCATCGATTATATGGCTGAAGGATCGGAAGCTTTCTAAAAGAGCTCAACGATTTATAGACTGTACATGAATTCATTTTAGAGGTGTAGCGATGGATCCCTTCGCTTCTCTATCACTATTACCTCGTTTACAAGAATATTTCTCCTGTTATTATCATTGGACATGTTATATTCGCCGCTTATGTGAATATAGGAATGGCTAATTAATCCTTCTAAAAAGTAAAAACAAAGACGCGAAGTCATAGAAGAGACTTCGCGTCTTTGTTTATTTAAAGCAATTTATATGAATGTAAATCCCCAGTAAAGTCTTTACCACAACCGTCACACCTCACTGCTTTCTATCCCATTTTTCTAAACAGACGTAGAACAATACCCCCTCCTCAGTATTATTTTGAAAATAGAATGATCAAAACGGATTTACTTATCTTTCTCCATATATTCTTTAATCTTTCGTTCTTCCCACTCTTTTCCGAATATCCCAAATGGAAAAGTTGTCAAACCGTGTATAACGATGCCGATTCCCCAACCTCCAAGTGGATATAAAAACCATAATTTACTTGAATCAGAGCTTACATTTATAAAAAAAAGCATTAAGTTAACTAGTATATAAACCGTTAAATGAATGTAAAACGCTTTTAAATTTTCCACCCTTTTTTTAGCTCGTAAATAAACCTCATCTCGCTCCATATATAAACACCTCTTTCATTATTGTATTTTTTAAACTCGCTCTGATTTAAACATCATATTCTAATCGAAAATCCCTTATTCTCAAAAAAACACAAAATAAAAAATACCCATCAAATTGTCATACACATGATAATTTGATGGGTACTGCATGATACATTTAGTTTTTACATTTATTGTTTAGAGTAAATTGCAAATAACGACTTATCCTCGCCTTATTAAGACCAAATCCAAACATCATCATTATTTTCAACGTTGCTCTTTACCTCATAAACCTTTTCAATATGATCCGTTGTGTTCCAGTTAATAGAACTTCCGCCCCAACCTACATACTTCATATCAATTTTCATTTTCTCACCCGTATTAAATACTTGTCCCTTTGTTAAGAAAACATCAATAATAACTTTCTTCCCGTTTAGCGATGGATACTCAACTACGACATATTTAGTAGCGCCGTCTCCCTCATCTTCCATCGTTCCTACTTTTGATACTTCCCCAATTACATAATCAGGCGAACCGTCTTCTTTCATGTGCATACCTAACTTGTTTGATGTATTTTCAACTACGGTTGCAACCATATATTCTGTAAAATTACGCATCATAGGTCCAGTAGCTTTTACTTCATCTCCTACTTTCACGTTTGAAAGAGAATCTAGATACACACTAACAGGTTCTTCGTATTGCTTAGATTTTACGACAATCACACCGTTATCTACTTCTACTACTCGCCCTTCTAACGTCGGGAAATTCGATTCAATAAAAGCAGCACTCGCTTTTGCCAGTTCTAATCCTGGTAAATTCGTTCCTGATAATGCTGCGATCCCTAAAGCACCTGCTAAAATCATTTTTTTCATACCCATTATGTAACATCTACATTCATGATGATTTTATTTGTTTGATTGGATACGCCCAACCTGTAACCATTGTAGTTACAAATTATAAGAAATAGCAACCATCTTTCACATGCAATGTTGCATACTGTGATTTTCAAATTTAAATCGATTATTCCTATATTCAACACTAATGCCAAATCCTTGAATATCAGCAGGTATACGGATTGATGCTGAAGAAGTTAATTTCATGCAGCATATTTTTCAATGCTACAGTTTGTATAATCGTAGTCCATTAAATTATCTAGGAGCGGAGTTAAAATGTTAATTAAACCAAAAAGATTACAGCCAGGAGATATTGTGGCGACAGTAAGTGCTTCATGGGGAGGAGCAGGTGATTCTAAGCTACGATGGCGTTATGAGCAAGGAGTAAAGAGATTAGAAGAAGTTTTCGGCCTTAAAGTTATCCCCATGCCAAATAGTTTAAAAGGTAGCGAATACCTTTATAAAAATCCACAAGCTCGCGCGGAAGATCTAATGACAGCATTTAAAGATACGCGCGTTAAAGCAATTATTACGAATATAGGTGGAGAAGATAGCATCCGTTTACTTCCTTATATTGATTTCAATATTATACGTGAAAACCCAAAAATTTTTATGGGGTACTCTGACGATACCGTTTCACATTTGTTTTGTCATAAAGCAAGCCTTTCCTCTTTTTACGGTCCTGCAATTTTAACCGATTTTGCCGAAAATGTAGAGATGGATTCATATACAATTGCGACGGTAAATCGTACTCTCTTTTCAAATGAGATGATTGGCGAAATTCAACCAGCTAATGAATGGACGAGCGAGCGTTTAGAATGGATAGAATCGAATAAAAATCAAAGGCGTACGATGCAGCAGAACACTGGATATGAGGTACTTCAAGGCTCCACTACTGTACAAGGGCGTTTGATTGGTGGTTGTATTGAAGTACTGGAATTTGTAAAAGGAACGGAACTTTGGCCTGAGAAAAAACATTGGGAGAATAGTATCCTTTTCTTTGAAACATCTGAAGAACATCCAGAACCAAGTTATATAAAGTATTGGTTGCGAAATTATGCAGCTCAAGGCGTTTTGGAAAAAACAAATGGGATTATTTTTGGCAAACCAAAAGACGAAAAATATTATGAAGAATATAAACATGAAATACTGAAGGTTATGAAGGAAAATAATTTAGAACATTTGCCTATTCTTTATAATTTAAATTTTGGCCATACCGAACCAAAGTTTATTTTACCTTACGGTGCGATGGCAGAAATTGATTGTGAAAATAGGTCTTTCTCTATTTTAGAAAGTGGAGTGGAGTGAAACTTTAAATAAGTAGAGCCATAAGTTTTATAATTATGTTTTCCTGATCCTATTTTTCATTTTAGGGAGTATTTTATTTTGTTAGCTTGATAGCGATATGGCAGGAATCCAATAAATCAAAACACTCCTATGAGATATGACTCTGAATTGGTACTTTTTAAATGATATGGATATTACTTATCTAATGATAAAGGGGGATTTACGTGTATGGAAATAACATTTACAGTAAGTAAATGGGATGAAAAACCAATTGATGATACTAGAAAAGATTTCCCTATTAATATTGCTCATGTTGAATATGATATTGATGGTGAATTAAAAGGAAAAGCTTTTGTTGAATACTTATTATATTATTTAGACTCAAATATAAATGATGGTCATTTGGCTACTGCTAAAATTTCTGGATTTTTACACTTTGAAGGAATTTATAAGGGGCAACAAGGGACATTTACAGCTATAGAGCAAGGTATATTTGATAAAGGAAATTTAGATTCCCCAGGAACAATTATCAAAGCTACCGGTAACTTAGAAAGTCTGAGAGGATCCTATAATTATCAGTTTACAGGTCAAACTAGTAAACTGATTTTAGAGTTTGGATTTTAGCAAAATATCCTATGATTTAGTGGAAAGGACATTTCTTGTAATACTAGGAATGTCCTTTTTGTTGACGAGCTTATTCAACTATTTTCTAATAGTTAAGAAAAGAACAGAGTATATTACATAACGTCTTATTATCAGTATTCAACGATACATAAAATTTTCGTTATGGGGGAATTAAAACTCTAAGCCTGAGAGGCATGGCCCCCCACTTATTCATTACTTTTCCTACCAATTAAAGAATAATCCCCGAAAAACTCCCCTTCATTACTTCTTTTTCAAGTTGATTCTTACATGTAAATAGCGCAATAATTTTTGTGCGATTTTTTTCATCGGACTCAAATTGTTCAATGGTTACATCGCAACGAATGGTATCACCACTAAAAACAGGACGTAAAAATTCAAAATCCATCTTGCGAGCTAATACGTTATGATCACCACCGACTTTCGTAGGCAGTGTTGATGTTAAAAGTCCTTGTACAACAAATCGACCTTGTTCATCTGGTGTAACATGGTGGATTCCCTCATCCTTAGATACCTCTGTAAATAAAACAACATCTTCTTTTGTAAAAGTTCGTTCAAAGGTGATTTTTTCGCCTACTTGCAATTTCATCGATACTCCTCCTCAAAAACACTTTTAAAATAAGAAAAACCGAAACTAAAAATCATTTCGGTTTTTCACTCTAAAGAAGTCTATTTATTTTAATGAATGAACAAACAACCCACTACGCAGTTTCGGTTCAAACCACGTTGATTTTGGTGGCATAACTTCCCCTGCATCTGCGATTGCTAATAAATCATCCATTGACGTCGGATATAACGCGAATGCAGCTTTATATGCACCGCTGTTCACAAGACGTTCTAGTTCTTCTAGCCCGCGGATTCCACCGACAAAATCGATGCGTGAATCAGATCGCGGATCATGTATTTCAAGCACTTGGCTTAATAAATGATCTTGCAGGATAGATACATCTAAACCTCTAACGAGATCATTCGCATCAAATGTTTCCTCTTTCACAGTAAGCTTATACCACTTCTCGTTTATATACATGCCAAATGATTTTGGCTCATTTGGTTTATATGGAGAAACATTTGCTTCTTCTACATAAAAGTACTGCGCGATTTGCTTTAAAAACTGTTCTTCAGATAAGCCATTTAAATCTTTCACAACTCGGTTATAGTCCCAAATTGATAATTCATCGTGAGGGAATAAAACGGATAAGAAGAAGTTAAATTCCTCTTCTCCTGTGTAATTCGGATATTGTTCTCTTCGCATAAGTCCTACTTTTGCAGCTGATGCAGAGCGGTGATGTCCATCTGCAATATAAAGATTAGGAATATCTTCAAATGCGTTTACTAAATTCGCAATTACATCTTCATCTTCAATCTTCCAAGCAACATGCTCAACGCCATCTTCTGCTGTAAATGTATAGATTGGCGCATGTTCTTCTTTCCAGCTTGCGATGATACGTTTCACATCTTCTTTTGTACGATACGTTAAAAAGATAGGACCCGTATTTGCATCACACACATCTACGTGGCGAATACGATCTAGCTCTTTTTCATGACGCGTTCTTTCATGTTTTTTAATTGTATCATCTTCATACTCGTCAATAGATGTACAAACGACAAGGCCTGATTGTGTTCGTCCTTGCATCGTCAGTTCATAAATGTATAGTGCTGGCTCTTCGTCTTGAATGAACACTTCTTCTTGTATAAATCGATTTAGATTTTCACCTGCTTTTTCATATACGCGATCATCGTATGGTGAAAGTGCCGGATCTAAATCGATTTCTGCTTTATCGACATGTAAAAAAGAATATGGATTCCCTTTTACAACTTCTCTTGCCTCTTCACTATTTAATACATCGTAAGGTAAAGCTGCAACTTGCACTGCTTTTTCTTCTACTGGACGAATAGCCCGAAACGGTCGGATTTTTGCCAAGTTCCTCTCTCCTTTACACAATCATTCGAACGGCTACAACACCTGTAATTTTGCTTATATTTTCTACAATATTCTCTTTAATTATATCATCAATTCCGTTATCAATATCAATCATTGTGTATGCCCAAGAATGTTTACTACGATTAATCATATCGGCTATATTAATATGATGTTCTGCTAAACATCCTGTAATTTGTCCTACCATGTTCGGAACGTTTTGATGCATTATTGTAATACGTTTCTTTCCTATATACGGCAGTTCGACGTTTGGATAGTTTACTGAATTACGAATATTTCCTGTCTCTAAATATTCACGTAATTGACGTGCTGCCATGACCGCACAATTTTCTTCCGATTCAGATGTAGATGCACCAAGGTGAGGCGTCGCTGTTACATTTTTCATCTTTATAACATTTTCATTCGGGAAGTCCGTTACGTAATGTGTAATAATATCTTCTTCTAACGCTTTTTGAAGAACCTTTTCATCCACAAGTTCTCCTCTTGAGAAATTGAATAGACGCATACCTTTTTTCATCTTCTCTACAGCGTGTTCACCAATAATTCCCTTCGTTTGATTCGTAAGAGGAATATGCAGTGTAATATAATCACATGTTGCAAAAATTTCATCTAAACTAAATGCTCTTTGTACATGTGTAGAAAGGCGCCAAGCTGTTTCAACTGAAATGTAAGGATCATATCCGACAACGTCCATCCCTAAAGCTAACGCATCGTTTGCAACTAAAGCACCGATTGCGCCAAGTCCAATAACCCCTAAACGTTTCCCTGCAATTTCTGATCCAACAAATTGTTTTTTTCCTGATTCAACAAGCTGAGGTACTTCTTCACCCTCTAAATTTTTCGTCCAGCTTACTCCATTAATAATATTACGTGAAGACATAATAAGGCTGGCGATAATGAGTTCCTTTACTGCATTGGCATTAGCTCCTGGTGTATTAAATACTACAATCCCTTTTTCTGTACATCGCTCGACAGGAATATTATTTACACCAGTACCAGCTCTTGCAATCGCCTTTAAGTCTTTTGAAAACTCTTCTTGATGTAAAGAATAGCTGCGAAGTAAAATGCCATCTGGGTATTCCATTCTATCCCCTACTTCATAACGCTCTCCGCCAAGAACTTGCAAACCTTTTTCTGCAATTTGATTTAACGTTTGAACACGAAACATATCCCCATCTCCCTATCTATTCTCAAGCTCAAATTCCTTCATATAATTCACTAATTGCTGCACACCGTGTGCTGGCATCGCATTGTAAATACTTGCACGCATACCACCTACTGAGCGATGTCCCTTTAGCGTAACAAGGCCGCGTTCCTTCGCTTTTTGTAAAAACCGATTGTTAAGCTCCTCTGATGGTGTTGTAAACGGAATGTTCATAAGTGATCGATACGTAGGATCAACTGGTGAAGTAAACAATTTTGATTCATCTAAAAAATTGTAAAGAAGTGAAGATTTCATTCTATTTTGTTCTTCAATCGCAGATACGCCACCTTGCTCTTTCAACCACTCTAGTACAAGTTTCGTTACGTAAATACTAAAGGATGGCGGTGTATTATATAGGGAGTTATTTTTACTGTAAGTTTCATAGTTTAACATTGTAGGACAAAAACGATCTGCCCCACCAATTAATTCTTTTTTTATAATTACAATCGTTAAGCCCGCTGGCCCTAAATTCTTTTGCGCACCCGCATATATGAGGCCAAACTTCGTAACATCATATTGTTCTGATAAAATATTTGAGGACATATCCGCAACAAGCGACACTCTTTCTAAATGTGGAATATCCACATATTTTGTCCCCTCAATTGTATTGTTCGTTGTAATATGTACATAATCTAGTTCTTCATCATTTGGTAAATCATCCATTTTAGGAATCGTAGTAAACTTCTCTTTTGCAGAAGAAGCAATCACTTGTACTTCCCCTACTTTTTCGGCTTCTTGCAGCGCCTTTTTAGACCATGATCCTGTCAGTACGTACCCAGCTTTTTTATACGTACTCATTAAATTTAACGGTATCATTGAGAACTGTAATGACGCACCACCTTGTAAAAATAAAACTTCATACTCATCAGGAATGTTCATTAATTCACGAAGTAAGCTGCTCGCTTCATCAATAATACTTTGGAAATAAGAAGATCTATGGCTCATTTCCATAACAGACATGCCTGTCCCGTTATAATTTACAAGCTCCTTTTGCACTTTCTCTAAAACTGGCAAAGGGAGTATTGATGGTCCAGCTGAAAAATTATACACTCTCTCCATCACCCTAATAACCTCCCTATTTCTCATTCGATTATTTTTTAAACTTTCTGAATTATAACCCATATACAATATACGGTCAATTTGTTTTCCGTTATTATGGCGTAAGACGCAATGGAATCGCTTGCATGTGCACCCTATTTTTTATAAACATACAAAAAAGTGTTAAGTACATAATCATACTTAACACTCTAGTAATAAAGTATAATAGCTACTTACTCGTAAAGAACCGATCAAAAATTTGATAAATAGCTGAAAGACCAAAGAGCCAATAAATGGTATCCACAAGCGCCGGCATAGAACCAAACCATTCCTCAACTACATTGTAATCTAACGCCACAAACAACCAATTCAAACCGCCAAGAATCACCAGTATTACTGTAAGGTAAGACAAAAATTTCATTATGATTGCCCCCTAGGTGATAAGATGGTGAAAGGCCTTTCACTAAAATATATGTAATAGATTCTAAAACTTACCTATTTTATAAAAATTATTTTCGATACCATCCATTAATAACTGCCTCTGCTTCTTTACTATGTATTTGATACGAATGATTACTATCATTAGAGCCAATAAACCATATTGAAAACCCTTTAAAATACGGCTTCGGTTCTAATACATCACGGTAAGCACGCCACCCGTTAAGTTGTACATCTTTTGAAAACACATTCGTAACATCTGGGTTCCACGGATTTTGCAGTCCAAGTTCACGCGCTGGCACGTTAAATCCGCCAAAGTACACTGGCTTTCCTGTTGTTTTATGTAATTTCTCAAGTTGCTGAACGACATTTTGGCCACGATTATATACTGTCGTCGCAAATAAACTTTGTTTTACTTCTTCGTACGATGGATTTCTTTTTCCTGAAACTTCAAACCAACTATCAATACTTACGATGTCCACCTTTTTTAAATACGGACGATTTATTTTTTCCAGAAACTTCGCTTCATAAGATGGATCAAAGCTTGCAGTTAACCACCAGTTCATTTGATACAAAACATTTCCTTCATACTGTTTACGAACAAAATCAATTGTATCGCTCCAGTATCCTTCTGCATATTCCATATTCACGAAATTAGAAGCAATCTTGAGTCCATACACATTGTATTTACTAGTAATGGAATCAAAAATATCTTGTAAAACAACCGTTTTCCAATTCCAGAAGAAATCGTTAATATTACTCGGGTTCCATTCCGTCTCTCCAATATTTCCTTGCTGAATAAACGGGAACGGCTCCACTATAACTTGAATATTACGCTTTAATAATTCTTGAATTAAAATAATAGCTTGTTTCTTTTGCACCTGATTAATTACCATATTAGCAGAATTCACATTCGGAATATCAACTTGGATCGGTACATTCACCGTATTTAAATTCAAACGCTCCACATCTGCTAACACTTTCTCTACATTGCCTACTTCCCATACCGTTACGTTTCCTGATTTTATTTTTCCAGATTGAACAGTATTTACATCTGCCTGTACATTTCCCTGGAAACAAAAAGAAAACAACATGATACACACTCCTAAAAAACTTATTAAACTCTTATTTTTTTTCACAACTTTCCCCCATAATTTTTGACTTTCTTGATTATTTTATACAACATTTAACATATATTCCAGAAAAATTAAATACATTTCCATTAATTAAAGTGTTATCCATATAATCTCCCTAAAAATAGTAAGGTAAATAAAAAAAGAGACCCTTACATATAGTAAGAGTCTCTTCACACATCATCTCGGCTTTAAAGTTAATACTTTCCCTTCAATTCCGTCTGTATTTAAAGTAGTCGTATGATACTCACCATTTACCCAATCATCTATTTGATCATGATACCAATCACTTCTAAAATGTCCTGATTGTCCTGGACCTACGATATGGTAACCGTTTGACATATCTTTCGTATCAATTACGAATCGCCAAGAAGCTCCGTGATTGACAATACCGTTATCTCCGTAACTCGCTGCTTGAACGGTAACTTGACTTCCGCCTATTGGAACTGGTTTCTCACGATTAAATGCAAGTAATGCTAACATATGAGATGATTTTGAAATTGGATGTGTAAACGCAAGTTGATGGTAATCGCCCCACTTCCACTCTGCAACATCGGGTCCATATTCCTTCTGTAATTTCTTCATTACATTCTCGTACGATGTATGCACAACTTTCGTGAAACCTCCGTACTTCGTAAACCAAGCGCTATTTTCTCCCGCTACTTCTTTTCGAATCAATTCATCAACAACTTGTGACTTCCCTTCAAATAACTCCATCACATCTTTCGGTATTTCTTTTGAAAATAACGTATTTGAAATCTCTTTCATTAACAAATGGAAAATTAATGGTGCCGCTTTATCTTTACTATCGTAAAAATTCCACTTCGATAATTGTTTTACGCCTTCTTTCTCTACTTCATTTAAAGATGCTTTATTTAACTCTTTTAACAATATAGGAGTAAACTCTTTCCCATATAAATTCTTTTGATCCATCTGTAAATCTTCTAAATCTTTCACCGTATACTTTTCCTTCTCTTGCAAAAACTCTTGAATACGCATTTGCCTATATGGCTGTGCCCACGTATTACTAATATGGTACGGATAATTATCATCAACAATTTTATTATTCGCAGTTGAAATAAACCCTTGTTCTGGATTTATTACTTTTGGAAGCTGCTCAAATGGAATATACCCTTCCCATTCATACTCATCTGTCCATCCAGGAACTGGCAAACTACCATCGCCTTTTTTACGCACTGGTATATTTCCATTTGCTTTATAAGCAATCGTGCCCTCGTTTGATGCAAACACAAAATTTTGAGTTGGTGTATGAAAATCTTGAAGAGCTGTTTCAAACTCATTCCAGTTTTTTGCTTTATTCATATTTAATACTGCCTTTAATTCAGCGGAAGGCTCCAAAGCAGTCCATTTCAAAGCGAATACTGTTTTCGTTTTCTCTTTCCCTTTATCTGCAAACTCTGAAATGACTGGACCATGCCTCGTAACCGTCACGTTATACGGAATTGTTTTCCCGCCTTTTACTTTAATAGATTCATCAACAATAGTAGCCTTTTCCCACTTATCGTTATACAAAAATTCATTTTCATTATTAGGATTTCGCTTCTCAATATATAAATCTTGCACATCAGGACCTGTATTCGTAACGCCCCATGCTATTTTGTCATTGTGGCCTAATATAACACCTGGCACTCCGGCGAAAATAACGCCACTCACATTTAAGTCTTTCATTTCAAGTTTCGATTGATACCATATTGAAGGTGTCGCAAGAGATAAATGAGGATCATCCGCTAGAATCGGCTTACCAGACACACTCTTTTCACCGCTTATCACCCAGTTATTACTACCATTAAACTCTGGTGGAATGACCGTTTTTGCAAAACTTTGTGCTACGTCCACATTTGTATTTTTCAGTTCAGCTAGCAATCTAGGTGCATCTTTTGGATATGTAGGAAATAGCTCATTTGCTTGCTCTTTCGGTAGGTTTTTCAGCGCCCAATATCGAAATGCCTGCCCGTGCCAATGTCCCCCCAAATCAAACGCCATATACTTTCCAATCGTTAAAGAATCCACGATTGACCACTCAGCAGGCTCATAGCCTAATAAAGTAAACTCAACTGGCAATTTCTTTTCCTCTTTCGCCTCGCGTATAAAAGCGTTTACGCCATCAGCAAATGACTGCAGGGCATATTTCGCTTCTCCGTCATATTGACTAACAGACGCTTCTGCTGCTCGCCGTAAACCGAGCGTTCGAAACAACTTATCTCGATCAACAGCTGCCTCCCCTACAACTTCACTCAACATCCCAGAAGCTTGTCTTCTACTTAAATCCATTTGAAACAAACGATCTTGTGCTTGTACATACCCTTGCGAGAAATATAAATCATGCGCATTTTCTGCTTTAATATGCGGTACACCTTTACTATCTCGCTTTACCGTAACAGCATGTTGTATATCCTCTAGCTTTATCGTTCCATCTATCTTTGGCATAGATTTAAGCGTATATATGTTCAAAAAAATCGCTGTACAAATAACTAACAAAAGAACGATACTACTAGACCAAATAAAAATTCTCTTACCCCTAGTTCGTTTTTTCTTTATGACGACTTCCATATCCATATAACCCCTCCTTTCTCAAACTATTCGCTTCTATTTAAGGAAGAACCTTTTAGAAAAGTTGAAAAACCCCCTTCATTTTCCTACAAATGAAGGGGGAATTCTTAACGTTTGTTACGCCAGCTTTCATTATGACCAAGATTTGACTCGGTCGCTAATTGCACATCATATAATACTTCACTAAAGAAGCGCTTATCTACTTGTTTTGGTACAATGCGTCTCTCATCATCAATTTCGTCGTATTCATATGAACCGCGGTTCACAGTGCCCGCTTTATAAAATTGAATTTCAAATACACATACATCCTCTTCAACTTCATATCCAATCGACGCTCCGCTAAATGAAAGTTCCGCTCCTAATCCAGTTCGAGTATCTTCTTTATAAAATGTATAATAAACACCGCCATCTTGAACCGATCCGCGAGTCCATCCAAGTTTCGTCATCTTACCAAATAACGAGCGACCATTTAATAAAATACCGCCAAATCTCTCAACAGCAATCTCATCATTCTCTTCTACTACAAACACTGGACGTTCAATTTGTACAAACGGCTGAACAATTCCCGCAATTGTCAGTTGCCCTTTCCACAATTCCTTTTCCGCCTCGGATAATTCTAACGGATGAATTAAACCAATAACAGTTCCAGATGAAAGTTCATGATTCTCTCCTATCATTGAATAAAACGTATCATCCTCCGCATAACGGAACGTTTTCAGCAACTTTCCTTCCGTATATTCACCCCAAATAAGTGAAATGGCAAATTGCTTCATAATTGGATTTTCCAAAAATACCGGCTTCCACGTATCGTATGACCAATAGCGCTTTAGTGATAGAGCAGTTTCCAAGCGTTGTTTCTGCATAGAAAGAGCACTTCGGAGTTCCTTCTTTAAAGAGGATAACTCTTTCTTAGCCTCCTCAGCTTTTACTACATCATCTTTTGCATTCGGCTTCGGAAGTGACTTCATACGTTTTCCTTCTTCTGTCTCTAATTCAATTTTCGAATCTGAAGTTAAAATAGCAGTAAAAATTCGATTCCCAAAATCAATCGGCTTTTCACCACGTATAGTAAAACCAAGATCCGGTACTAGTTGATCTTCCAGCTCTTCTTCCGTTATACCACGTGTTTTCGCAGCAAGACTTAGTGCTTCTTTTGCCGCATTACGCACTAATTTATGCTTATATTTAAATGTCATCGCTTGAATAGACACAAGTGCAAGCTTAGATGAGGACAACCCTAGAGCCCGAACAGCATCTGCTGCAATCTTTCCTCTCATATGAAGCACCCATTCATCAATTTGCTTTTTAAGTATGCCGACCATTTTATCATCGCTATACATTCCATATAATGAAAGGATTCCGCGTTTCTTCACATCTGCATCTTGAGAAATCCATATTTGATATATTGTTTGCACATACTCTTTCAAGTCTTGCTCATTCAAAGTACCACCAATTACTTCAGCTGCCTCTTTCTTCTCAATAACAGAATCTGAAATATACTGTTGTAAATAGGCTAACGGAATTGTTGCATCTGCTATTTCATTTGAATTACGAAGACGGATTTGTGGTTCGTTCCCCATCCATTGCACAAATGAATTTCTTTTTTGTTCCGTTACTATACGACTGCAAAGTTCTTCTATATTTTCTGAATCTCCACCCACTTCAAGTAACGGAGCAAATTTCTCAACAAAAGAAGCATTCTTCTTTTCTTGTAAAGCTTCCTGTACAAGTTGCATATACTTTTCAATCTTATAATCTATTAGTATTTCCATCACATGTTCACGGACAATTTTCTTTTTATTATTAAGTTCGGCTGCTACATCTTCTGCCGACTCTACATCTTTCGAAAGCAGTCTCACTACAGACTCACGAATTTTTTTAGAAGAAGCACCTAAGCTTTTGATTAAAATCGGACGCATTTTAACCATGTTTCCCCTCGCTAATTCATCCAAAATATATGCTTTTGCCTGAGCAGAATACTCATCAAATCGTTCAATTATGTACGCTTGTTCTTTTACAATGACATGAACAAGCGCTTCCTTCGCCTTGTTTCTCTCTTCACTGTAGCATGCAGCTTGTTCAACTGCATAAGTGATAAGCTTTGCCTTACTTAATCCATACGAAAGAAGATCTTCTAATACTTGTTTCGGTTCTATCCCTCTGACAGAACATTCGTACAGAAGTTCGTATAAATTAACGTTATATTCATCTCCGAATTGCAGTGTAATTACAGCTTCCCTCTTCGCTACATCATCTACATCCCAAAGGAGTGTAACCTCTAATACTGGCATCCCCCAATACATACTTCTATACTTAGGATCTTTAAGTATTTGCTCCATATCCTCAAGTGACAATTTCCCTAGTAAATAATCACGATATGTATCACGTATTGTAGACAATTTAATTTGCAAAGCAGCGACAAAAAATTCTTCTCGCATTCTCCCTCTATTTAACTCATACCCTTTTCCAGCTAACGTTCGTGCGATAATGAGATAATTAATTTTACTTACATATTGCAAAGTACGTTGAACAAATTCAGGATTTTCTTCCGCCACGGAGCATAACATTTCATATTCATACGTCTTACAAAATCCTTCATTATTTAAATCATGTTGCCTCAGCCGGTGTGCAAAGAATCTTTCCTCAGAAATCCAAAACTGTTTACAAAAACTTTGAATTTCATCATAGGTTTTCTTATTTACACTCCCTGTTCGTTTATAGTTTTGAGGCTGATTGAGAGCTTGACACACGTAACGCGTAGCATGATTCATAAAACCCCAAACGTTTTTCTTCGCTAATATTTCAACATATCGCTTCGCAACATTTGAATACTGATGAATACTAAATAATAGCCGCCAAATGTATTCTGGTAAGCTTCCACCTAAAAATAATTCCCTATCACTTTCACCTTTTATATATCTTTCAACTGCTTCAATCTTTTCCTTTTCTCCATTCAAATTCAATATAAATTCAGCATGTTCTTTTAATCTCTCGTCCAATAAAGAGCTATATGTACAGAATCTCTCATAATCTACTTCAAACATTACGAGAAGTAACGATAATTGCTGCTGATTTGGTAAAATGTGTAATTGTTCCTCTATATAGTTCGGGTTCTCTTTTGTTAGCCCTTTAAGAAAAACATACGCTTCATCCACATAACTCGAAATATTAGTTAAATATTTACATGCACTTCCCACAAGTTTATCTAAAGGCAGTACACTTTTTTCTAAATAAATCTTCATATTAGCAAAATCCACATATTTAAACCTTATTATAAGAACATTTAACAATTGCTCCCCTAGCAAATAATAAAATAACCGAAAGAAAGCCGGATTTTGTTTATGCACTTTCCTAAAATCGTTTATAAATTGCTCCGCAAAATCGGCTCTCTTTTGATCTCTAATTGTCGTTAGTTGAATATCTTTTAAAATCGCTTCTTCTCTCGACTCTAAATATCGCAGTGATAATTGTTCCTGCTCTTCTGTCATATTCATATATTGAAACAACTTTGATGTACTAGTTATCAAACTCTGTTCCTCCCGCACCTTTTTATCTATTATAAAAGCAAAATACCCATATTTTTTCTCTATCATTCAAAAATAGTATAGCATACACCCCACCGAATACGAACGTATATTCTGTATTAAATTTATGCAAATTAAAAAACACTACTCAAAATACTTCTCCTTCGCTCTAAACTTCCTATTACACACTTTTCCTCACTAATATCCCCACACCAATTCCTCAAAATCCCCTTTACATAAGCGAACGTCCCCTTATTATTTTCAAACGCAATTTTAAGTGCCTCTATTACTCTATCTCCTGAAATCCTTTACATCCATTCCTTTAATTCCTTCGCGATATATGGAGATAGATTACTAATGTTTTGTTCGTAAAACTTATAAACTTCACTATGCGGAGTGGCATCCTCTACTCTTTCTACCTCTTCTGCCTCTTCCTTCTCTTGAATAATCGCTTGTTGCGAATTACTACTAACCTCTTCCTCTGGCATTCCAAAATGTTGAAGTAATAACGGAATCTTGCATTCTTCTTCAATACATTTACGTAAAAACATATGCAGGAACTCTTTACTTTTCACCATTTTCAGCTCACGTAATACACATTTCTCTATGTTCATATTAAAAATAGGATTATAGTGTAACCAATTTATAATGAATAACTCTTTCGTTTCCGCATCATATAAAATCTTCCCGTATTCCACAAACCGGTTCAATAACTTCTCAACCGTCTCCATACTGTAACCATTTTCAAGCTCTGCCAAACGCTTCGGTAATATATAAATACCACATTGCTTCGTTTTCGTACCAGTTAACAAATATATGTAAAAATAACGCTCTTCTGGCGTTAAATCTAAAATAAATTCATCTTGCCAAAAGTTCACCTGCACATTGCGGTACACCGCCATCAGTTTCCCCTCCGCTCTTTACTAGTAAAAAGGAAAATTCCAATCCTTCAATATAAATATAGGAATGAGCAAACGGTTTTGGCATTCGAGTTCCAAATTTTTTTACTACTACTACTACGCCGGTTTTATTTTTTCGCACTTGTTTTGTTCTTGTAATTGTTTTTGTTTTTGTTTTTGTTTTTGTTTTTTCTTAGTGATTTATTACTTGGTAGGTGCTTATGAGGGGCTTTGAAGGGGCTTATATAGTGTTTTCATTCCCCTCTTATCTAATATCTAATTACAAATGTCTCCAACAATCTTCATACATTGCAGACAACCATTATGATTCACCTGCTCATATTTACCCGAAAACAAAAAGCACTTGTTGCCTTCATAGACAATTCAGTGCTTAAGGTTGAAAGTTTATAAATAAGAGTGTCTATAATCAACATAGTTGATTGAAATATTTATTTTAGTAACGATAATATGATACATACCGTATTATCTACAACCGAACGTTCTGGGCGAGATTTCATTAACACTGTTAATCCAATTAATGAAGTGACTAGCGTTTGTGCTAAAGCTTTAGCATTCACATCACTTTGCAGTTCTCCAGACTGAATACCTTTGGCGATTAATTCTTGAAATATAATTGAAAGGTACATTTGATGTTCTCTAGTCAACACTTCAAATTTTTCATTATGAGGAGAAAGCTCAACCATTGTGTTAATACAAAAACAGCCTTTATTTGATTCTCTTTTATATTCCTCTTCCACCATATTTTCAAAAAATGTACGAATGGCCTCTTTTATAGATCGTTCTTTTTGAAGTTTTGTTCGAATGCTGGTCGCGTGTATATTTGTGTATCTCCGTAATGCAGCTTCAAACAGCCCTTCTTTATCACCAAATGCCGCATATAAACTCGGTCTTTGTATTTCCATTTTAGCAGTTAGATCACTTAATGAAGTAGCAGCGTATCCTTTTTCCCAAAAAAGTTGCATAGCAGCATCCAAAGCTTTTTCTTTATCAAATTCACGTAGTCGAGCCATTTAATCCCTCCTCTTTCTTCACCTGTTTTCTAAATTATAAATCACGTTTTTATGTACTAATCAGTATATTATATATCGTATTAAATTATAAATGATATGTCAAAATAAACTGAAATCAATTCACAATTCACTTGACACAATAATTTATCCCTGGTTATATTTTATTTAATAAATAACATACCGTTCGGTACATTATTTAAAAAACAAAAGGAGATGATATTATGGATGCTAAAGAACAAATGACAACTGCTCTTACACAGAATAATGATCAGTTCCAATCAACTATCAATACAATCATGCCCCGCTATATAACTCTATTATTTTCAATAGCTTGCGGGATGGCTGTGGCGAATATATACTTCGCTCACCCTCTACTTGATTCTTTATCAAATGAGTTTAAGATCAACCATTCAACTATTGGTGTCGTTATTACTATTACTCAAGTTTGTTATGCACTCGGATTACTTTTATTAGTTCCACTTGGTGATTTGTTAAACCAAAAAAGACTTATTATTGTTCAAATGCTTTTATCCGTTTTCGCTTTAATTGTAATCGGAGCCGCTCCTTCAAGTACCGTACTTTTTATAGGTATGGCCTTAGTCGGAATTCTTGCGACTGTTACACAGACACTCGTCGCATACGCATCCATTTTAGCTAATCCAAAAGACCGTGGGCGAATAGTAGGTTCCGTCACGAGTGGTGTCGTAATAGGAATTCTACTTGCACGTACATTTTCCGGAACATTAACAGATCTAGCCGGATGGCGTTCCGTTTATCTTACCTCTGCTGTACTTATGCTCTTCGTAATTGGTTTGTTATATCGTAATTTACCTAATTTTGAAAATAAAAAAACAGCTATGACCTATCGTAAATTATTACATTCCGTTCTCTTATTATTTGTAGAAGAGCGCCACTTACGCATTCGCGGAATATTAGCATTGCTCATTTTCACTTCATTCAGTATTTTATGGACTTCATTAGTTTTACCTCTAAGTGCTGCACCATATAATCTATCACATACAGCTATCGGAGTATTTGGTCTTGCTGGAGTTGCAGGTGCATTAGCTGCCAATAAGGCCGGACAACTTGCTGATCGCGGATTCGGAGAAAGAACTACTGGCATAGCCTTATCCTTATTATTACTTTCATGGATCCTAATTAAATTAATGAACCATTCTCTATTCCTACTAGTTATCGGCATTATCCTTTTAGATTTAGCTGTGCAAGCTGTACATGTAACCAATCAAAGTATGCTGTTCACAGTGCGTCCCGAAGCAAGAAGTCGACTCACTGCCAGTTACATGATTTTTTATTCTATCGGTAGTGCAACAGGTGCAATTCTTTCAACAAATATGTATGCAAAATATGGTTGGGATGGGGTATGCATATTAGGTGTATCTGTTAGTGCTTGTGCTCTTTTATTTTGGATAATTACCTTTCGGCGATCATCACAGCTGAACGAAGAATAATTCATTTATGTTAAATACGTGTTTTTCTACAAGACTATAAAATAGTATTTACTTTTTAACACAAATCAACGGCATTTTTATATAAAAAATGCTGTTGATTCACAATTTCATGATAAGAGATCCTATACTATCGAAATACATCTATTACAAACTCCCTTTAACGTTTTCGACAATCTCATTTATTGTATTTCGATCAAACTTATCACTAATTTCGTATGTATCACGATCTCCTACTAGTTGTACGCCTACGATATCGTTGCGGTCCTTACCAAATTGCACTTCAATAATAGACCCCTGCTCTATCTGTTTCCAAATGTAACCTGCTTCATCTTTATTATCCAAAATAATACAGTCCTCAATATTTTCATCAATTCCAATTAACTTGTTATCATCTATAAACCCAACCTCATATTGTTGACGTTCTTTCGCTTTGCCGCTTACTAATATACCTTTGCTACCATATGAATAATCCATATAGTTCTTTTTCTCAGATTGTACCGCTTTCGTCTCTTGTGCTTTAGTTTTTTCAGCGTTCCCACAACCCATGATAAGACTAATTGGCATCACCAAAGTTAGTACTACTCTAGTAAATTTCTTTATCATTTAGAATCAACCTCACATATTTAATGCAAAACTCCATTTATTACCTTATTAAAGGATAACATGATACTACAGCAAAAGCGTCAAAGAGAAAGCATTATTTACATCCCCTCACTATGTGAAGAGCCATACATCCGTATTATTTCTTCCCCCTTTTATCTTAATGTTGTATCTTCACAACAATAAATAACTAACTGAATTATCAATAAATTACAGAATGTAGACATCCTACTCACATAAGATTTAAAATTGGAAAGTATGGAAGACATGATAAAAGATATAGGCTAACTCGCAATTAAAATGGTCTTTATATTAAGGAAAAAAGTGCACAGCTTTGGATTTTAAAACAGTTATGCAAGAGCTTGAAGCCCTCGGTAAGGAATGAACGAAAAAAATATACATATCTAACGGTGCACATGAGCCAATTTTCGGCGTAGCTACGGGCGCTATGAAACCAATCGCTAAGAAAATAAAATTAAATCAAGAGTTAGCTGAGAAACTTTATTCCACAGCTAACTACGATGCTATGTACTTTGCAGGTATTATTGCCGATCCAAAAGCTATGAGTGAATCGGATTTTAATCGTTGGATGGATGGGGCGTATTTTTATATGCTATCTGATTATGTTGTGCAGTAACTTTATCGGAGTCAAATATTGCACAAGACGTTGCTGATACATGGATTGCAAGTGGGGACGAGCTTAAAATGTCTGCAGGCTGGCGTTGCTACTGCTGGCTTTTAGGCAATCGTAAAGACAATGAATTTTCCGAAAGCAAAGTTTCCACTATGCTTGAAATGGTGAAAAATACGATTCATGATTCGCCAGAACGAACAAAATCCGCTATGAATAATTTCCTAAACACTGTAGCAATTTCATATGTGCCACTACACGAAAAAGCAGTCGAAATTGCAAAAGAAGTTGGTATAGTTGAAATAAAACGTGAAAATAAAAAGAGCAGTTTGCTAAATGCTACAGAGAGTATTCAGAAAGAACTTGATAGAGGAAGACTTGGTTTCAAACGTAAATATGTTAGATGATCAAAAAGGTGTCAATCTAAGCAAGATTGACACCTTTTTGATGAGAAAAACGAATGAACTCCCCTAGGAAATTATTCATCCCCCCTGTACACCTTATCCGTTAAAAACTTCTTCATTCAATTTATAAACCCTATCTCTTTTCTCATCACTTTTGACAAAAATAAGCTTTCCTTCTTTAACAAAACCTTCTAATAGTAAG
Source organism: Bacillus sp. NH11B (assembly GCF_001884205.1). Classification (NCBI taxonomy): domain Bacteria; kingdom Bacillati; phylum Bacillota; class Bacilli; order Caryophanales; family Bacillaceae; genus Bacillus; species Bacillus sp. NH11B. The sequence continues at coordinate 94,391 of NZ_MAOG01000138.1, forward strand.
CATACTTGTCCATATGCTTTCGGCTTATTCGTAGTGAATCTTTCATCGGGTATTTTACCAGCTCGTATTAATTGTTCGCACAGCTCCAGTGCACTGATTTCTTCAGAATTAAATAATCCTAATATATCTTGTTGCAATGGCGATAAAGGTACTGGTATTTCAGCTACCTCCACCTTTTCTTTTTCTTTTTCTTTTTCGTTTTCTTCTTCAAATAAATCTTCAAATGAAATTTGATTCATTACTTCTTTTCCTTTCTAACGATTGATTTGTATAACATGAACTGAATCCTATAAAGAGTAGTTATTGTTATGTATTACTTACCTTATTACATAAATCTCAAACTCATGTACATCGTTTCATATAGTATGTTTTGATTATACCAAATATACGTTCTGTCTTCTATCGTAGATTGAAAAAAGAAGCATTTTACTGTCCACAAATAGCGAAAAGGTATTTAGATGTTTTTGTTGAATGGATTTATAAAAGTAAATTAAGCAAAAATAACTTCAAAATCAACTTTTATTGTATATTTTTGAGTTACTTTACATTTCACTCTATATACCATTTTTAAATAGAGATGAATATTTATAGATATTATGATTAAGTTTCATGCAGATTAGTAAAATAGATATTTATTCCATAGAAATTTATGGTAAATACTTATCGTTTATATGTTATAATCACGATGTAAATATTTAATATAACAGGGGGGTTCCAAAATGGGCTTTAAAACAAGTAAAGTTAAAAATTTTTTCGGATTAGTAATAGCTGCAGCACTAGCAACTACAACGATGGTAGGCACAGTAAATGCAGAAACAACTACGAAAACAAACTTTAATGAAAATAGCTATAAGGTAGTTAGCAATAATGACACTGTATTTACAGATGTACCAAAGGACCACTGGTCAAAAGATGCTATTGATTACTTAGCGGCAGCAGGGCTTTTTAAAGGATATGGAAATGGGAAATTTGGTTTTGGGGACAATGTTACTAGAGGACAGGTAGCTTCTTTAGTCAATCGACATTTAGGTTTAATAGCAGACGATAAACAGGCGAATATGTTTAGTGACATTACAAATCATATGTTTGAAAAGGATATTAAAGCCATTGCGCAAGCTGGAATTATGAAAGGTGATGGAACAGGTACATTTCGTCCAGATGATGTATTAACTCGGTATGAGATGGCAGTAGTGTTACAAAAAGCATTTCAATTAAATTCAAAAGGACAAGAGAACTTTAAAGATGTACCAAAAGGTCATTGGGCCTACGAATCTGCCAATGCACTGCGTAGTAACCGTATAGCACAAGGTGACGAGGCAGCTAATTTTAATGGCAACATGCTTGTGAAGCGTGAACAGTATGCACAATTTTTCTATAATGCAATAGCAAAGAACAGATCTTATAATTTCAACATCAATTCAAAAGAAGAACTGAAACAAATGTTAACAACAGCTTTACAGAATGGGACGTTTGGTCCATTTAAATTAGATGCACTAGGTAAAGATATATCTGAGGTAAAAAAAGAATTTGGAGCGCCTGATGTTTGGAAGCAAGCACCATGTACAGAATGTGATGCACCTAATACAGCGGTATACGGAGATTATAATATTGATATGTACCCTTCGGACGCTAGATATATATGGGTGAAAATGGATATCTCTATCAACGAATTAAAAGAGTGGTTTGGTGAACCAGATGGAATCGGAGAGGATATGACTAGTGAAGGCTTTATATATAATCGAGGAAGCTATTCTCTTTATTTCAGCTTCTCTGATGGTTATATTCAACGCGCTGAAATTTCTAAAATTGAACATCATTAATACGTTACAAGCAATATAAAATATATACCGCATAAAAAACCCCTTCAAGAACACCCTTATTCTTGAGGGGGGTTATTTTGTTCCTATCTATTTTACATAATACAAAGCTATAAAAACGCCCCAAAGAACGCGATCAAGAGTAAAATTGGTCAATCTCAAGAATATCTACTATTTCATTCAACCAATCTATTATTAATAAAATATCTCTTCACCCTACTCAGCTCCTAAATTTTTTTCCTACACCAACTATTTCATCTTAATAGATTTCTTAATATTCTAATAAATAAAAAAATACTACCAATCGCAGTATTTGGTCTACCTCTACATTTCTATCAAGCTAAGAAAATCCAGCATCCAAAACAAAATAGATAGCAAGGTTAATATTGTAGCATCTGTAAAACAGGCAGTCTCTAAAGCCTAGTTAAGCAGATACAGTAAGCAAGTATTCTATGTTACGAATGAAAAAGGATCTGATATGAATATCAGATCCTTTTTCACTGCTTCTTTTATAGATTTAAGTTCTTGATACATATATCGGTTCATACGTGCTTACATTATCATACACAGTTTTCGCAATACTAGGAGAAAGATTAACACATCCTCCAGATCCACTGGCTTTTTAATAGAATCAAAGTGTATTTTTATTTGTCGGACTTAATTTTTTCGCAATACTCTTCTAAAGTTAATCCCTTTTCTTTTAGATAAATAGCAACTTCTTTTCCTACATAACGATAGTGCCATGGCTCATACTTAATGCCAGTAATATTCTCTTTATCTTTTGGATAGCGGAGAATAAACCCATACTCTGCAGCATTCTTATCTAACCATTTGAATGCATCGGTAGTTTCAAATTTGGCATTTAAATCTTCTACAGTATTCTGCCATTCAACTGAAATAATGTCTAACGCTAATCCAGTATGATGTTCACTTGCACCAGGATACTGAAGATATTCCAATGCCTTAGCACTAGCCTCTTTATCCGACAAACCTTGAGATTTATAGCTTTTAACTGAAGCATCATAATAAGTTTGTTGTAATTTTATAGCTCGATAACCTGACCTTAAATAAAGATTGATTCCCTCTTTTTTTGCAGCTGTTACCATATCCTGATAGGAAGTTGCAATTCTACTATCTATTTTCATATTGGGCTTAGCATTTTGGGTAATACTTGTTAATTCAATCCCTAGTTCCTTTGGTAACATTTGTTCTCTATTTACAAGAATAATTCTCCAATCATTAGGATCAGAGATAGGTAAAACATCTTTTTTATTCGCATTTATCTCTTTTTTATTTTTATCGTTATTATTAGTAGTTTCCTGAGATGTTTGTTTTCCGCTACAAGCAGCAAGGCTCCATCCCAATGCCAATACCAATGCTAAAATTATAAATTTTTTAATTGTATCTCATTCCCTTTTTGTTTATTAGTCTTTATACCAATTTCCCAACACATCTCTAGGAATATCCTTGAAATTCTCTAAAGAAACGGGGCCAACAAATTTTTTAATCCCATGATTTTTAGAATCTTCATCCGAATAATCTTTTAAAAATTGAATTTTAAAATGTGTCTTACCATCAGCATAGTCAGTTACTGTCGGTACGAACGCCGCTTGTCGTATACCAAAAGTTTCATCTTCATACTTGACAAATTGTATATAAGATAGTCCTCCAACCAATGTTTCTAATTTTTCTTGAGCAGAAATAAGATTTCCAAGAGAATAATAGATTAGTGTTTGATGTCCATCTTTATTTTGTTTCCACTCAATTGGTTGAATTACGTGTGGATGATTTCCAATTACTACATCTACACCTAAATCTGTTAAATATTGAGCAACTTCTTTTTGTTGCTTTGAAGGTGTAGAGGTATATTCTACTCCCCAATGCACCATAACAATCACCATATCAGAGCTACTCTTTGCCTTTTCCACATCATTTTGTATCGCTTTTTTATCAATTAAATTTAATGCCCAAGACTTATCAGCTGGAATTTTAATTCCATTCGTACCATATGTATAATTAAGTAACGCAAAGCGAATACCATTTTTGGTAATCGTTTTTATTTCATTACGCTCGTTTTGACTCTCATTAATACCTACTGGGATAACATCCGGATATTTCTTCCAGTATTCTCTTGTATTCAAAACACCTTTGATACCCATATCCATAGCGTGATTTGTCGCTTGAGTCACTATATTGAATCCAGTGTCCACTAAAGATTGACCTACTTCTTCAGGTGTATTGAAAGTAGGATATCCCTGTACTTTTAGATTATTTCCTGCAATTGGAGTCTCCTGGTTCACTATAGCAAGATCACTTGATTTAACAGCTTTTTTGATATTTTCATAAATATAGTTATAATCATATGAACCGTCTTTTTGTTTGCCATCTTTAATTACTGCGTCATGATATAAATTATCACCCGTTGCTAATAAATTCACTACCGATTTTACTTTTTTATCTTCAATAAAATTAGGAGACTTTTGAATAGGACTTTTATCTACCCAATTCGGTGTTTTTAATGATTTATCTGTATTTGATTGAGCCGGTGGTAATGATGCTTTAGATGTCTTAACATCTGTTTTATCACAAGCGGTTAAAATCACTAAAAAAATAAGACATAATAAAAAAAACTTTTTATTTCTCTGTAAATTATGTAACATGTAATCCTCTTTTCTGTTTTATTACTTATAACCAATTCTAACAAATAACTTTTTAAACAGTGTATTTTGGTTTTACACTTTCTAACAACCTATCGTTTCCATCAGAATTAATAGATTGCTAGAAAAACATTATCCAACAGGATGTTAAATTTGATATACCAGTTCCAATTGTAGTAGCTGGTTAATCTAAACAAGAGAGGAGAATAGCTCATATAGCCTCCTCTCTTGTTTTACGTTTGTGAGTGGCTCCAAAAAGAGGGAATCGCTGCCGTCCCCTCTTTAGATAGTGCGAAATCTGTGTAACTAATTTCTTTAAGTTGAGCGACAATCATTATTCTGATAACAACAAGTAAGACCCAAGAACTTATTTTATCAATATACGAATAAAGTAGCAATCTTTTCTCCACCCAATATAAAGAAGCCGATTAGGAGCAATAAAAAAGGAAGTAGCATTTTATATTTGTTGTTTCGTACTGTGAATTGTACATAAATTTTAGCAAAAACAATAAATAAAGGCTCTGTTGCAAAGTTTTATTTTTAATTTATTATAGTAGCTCTAGAATCAATGCCCGTACAACTAATTTCTTTTCGTTCTTCCTAAAAAATATCCGTTCACTCTATTCAATTCCTAATCTCCCTATTTCTTCATTGATCAATAAAGTGAAACTTTAATCAGCCCTCACCAATCGGGCTGCCCGTTAATGTGGGATAAAAAAACAAGCCATCCAACTCAAATGAACTGGATGGCTCTATACCGTAAAGAAAATCTGTTATTAAATTACTTCAATTTCCCCTCAAAAACAATTTTTCTACCACACGGTTCAACTTCTGTTTTCCCGCCTTTCTTCACTTCATGAAAGATTGGCTCTTCCATGCGACGAGATGGTGCATATCCTTCTTGTTCCATACGTGCTAAACAGTCTGTAATTGTTTCATTTTCGAGAACTTCAAATTTCTTTTTATTAGGTTGTTTTGTCATGCCCTAACCTACTTTCTATTTTTCTTGATGCGAATTGATTCTTCATGTAAATAATATATAACATTGCGAGAATACCCATTATAATCATAACCGCAATAAAAAAGCTTGTATACTGTATTTTCTCTATAAATACGCCTCCTAATACAGGGCCCATAATACTCCCTATACTAAAGGCGATTCCTGATAATATATTACCTGCTGGTAGTAAGTGTCTCGGTAATAAATCTGTCATGAATCCAAGTCCTAATGAGAAGCACGATCCAATGACCATACCGGCTAAAAGCATACAGGCAAAGACGATCCAGTAATATTGATTAAATACTGCTGCAAGCAGGAAAATGCCAGTACTTATGCTGAATGTCCATGTTAAAATACGGTCTCTTCCGTATTTATCACTCAATATACCGAGCGGAATTTGTGTAATAATACCCCCAATCGCGAATGCTGGTATTAAGAAAGAAACATCTGATACAGACCACCCTTTGCGAAGGGCGTATACTGGTAAATTACTATTTAGCATTGCTTCAAGCACACCATATGCAAGTGGACCAATAAGTGCAATCCAAGCTAATCCCACGACTTGTTTATAACGAGAAAAGGATGATTCACTTTCAGTTTTCGTTTCATCTTGTGCTGGGAATGCATTTTTCGTTGGTAAAAGTAAAATCCAGCCTATTAAGCAAAGTATAGTAGATATGATAAATGGCGTTGCTAGACCATACTGAACTGTACTTGCCAGATAAGGGCCAATTGCAAAACCAATTCCGCAGAATACGCCGTATATCGATACTTGCCTACCTATTTTACTAGGGTCTGTCGTTGTTGTAATCCACGTTTGTGTTCCGACATGAAGCATATGATCTCCAACGCCAACTAAAAATCTAAGAATAAACCATACCCAAAATGAAAATGTTTGTGTAAAAAAGAGTAATGAAATAATAACGAGAAAAACACCAATTACGATAATTGGTTTCATTCCAAATCTTTGCATCGGTTTTTCAAGAAATGGTGAAATAAATAATATCCCGATGTATAATGCCGTCGCATGAATACCGTTAATAGTTGAACTAACTCCTTCTTGTTCAAAAATCATGGCGATTGTAGGTAGTAACATTCCTTGTGATAAACCGGAAATTGCAGCAACTCCAGCCATAATCCAAAAAGTAAAACGCATTGACATCCTTTTCCCCCTCCTTCTCACACTTTCCACTTTTCATTATAAACGGTTTCTTTACATGCGTGTACGAATATTCACAATAAAAAAGAAGCTAAAAAATATAGTTTTTAGCTTCTTATCCTTCCCAAACTTGCGCTTTCACATGGTAATGAAAATGTTTAAAATATGGATTTTCATAAAATGAAGGACCATATAAGTATTGATGTGAATGAACTATTGGTTGCTGCTGCACTTGTAAAGGAACTACAACTGGTGAAACTTGCATATACATCGGATCAATAATAATTTTTATATATTGATGATTATATGGAGAATGATATATTAAAAATGGATTATGCATTGACTCTCTCCCCTTATACATACAAATGCTATAGTATATGCAAGTTTTATATTTCGGGAATTATTTATTGTCTAACCAATCCTCTACATGCTGTATAAATACATCTAAACAATCAATAAACGGTGAATGCCCGCAATCTTCTAACACCTTCAACTCCGCATTTGGCAAATGTTTCGCTAATTCCTCACCAACTACTTGTGGTACGACATAATCACGGTCACCTTGTATGACGAGTGTTGGAGCTTGGATACGGTGAATGTGTCCATTTCCTCGCACAACACCATTATGTTCATCTGAAATATTAAATGTAACTAATGAATAATTCACATCAACGAAATTGCGCTGTGTTAACATATCATCTAAATACTTTTCATAACGATCCGGTTCAGGTTGATTATGTGTATATATTAATAGATTCCACACTGTACGGTAGTATACTTTATTCATATTTTTTATTGCATCTAGTACTGGTGCAATTTGCACTGGGTCTAGCGCAATTTCTTCTTTCGTTTTTAATAAACTCGATCCAATTGGTTGCCCGTTAATATCTTTTTTAAATATCGGGTACCCTTTCATCCCTACCGATTCTACTAATATTAGTTTTTCTACAAAAGTTGGGTAGCTCGCTGTAAACTCCATCGCAACACCACCGCCCATTGACCATCCCATTAACGAAAACTTCTCTAGCTTTAATTGATCGATAAATAGTTTTACATCTTCTGCGAAGTCTTGTAATGAATCTATCGGCTTATTATACGTCGATTGTCCAAATCCTCTTAAATCAATTGCGTAAATATGATATTGCTTTTGTAGTTTCTCAATAACTAAATCAAAGTGTTGTGACGATGTCATATTCCCATGAATGAGTACGAGCATTTCTTCATTTTGCCTTCCAACTTCTTGATACGCAATCGTTTCTCCATTCGATAGTGAAACAAACTCCATTGTTGCAGGCTTAATCATCACAATTTCCCCCATTCTTTTTAATAGAAAGAAAATTCTTTACTTACTTAAAGAATACCACGCAGAATGTATGTTCTCAACAAAAAACTATACGAAATTTTTACATAATACAACATGTCTATTACTAGACAATTATAATAAAAAAGTATATAGTTAGCTAGGTAACTAATTTGAAAGGATCCAAATACATGGACGAAAAACAACATTTTTTCCACATTGTCAGTCAAACTTCTCGTAAGTTTACGAAGAAATTTAATGAACGTGTATCTCCAACAGGATTATTTAGTGCGCAGTGGGCTGTTATTTTCCGCATCAATCAAAGTGGATCTTGTACCCAAACAGAATTATGCCAGTATTTAAATGTTGAATCACCAACGATGACTCGCACATTAACTCGTATGGAAACGATGGGCTGGATTATTCGTACAGAAGGAAAAGATCGCCGTGAGAAGCTCATCTCATTATCGGAAACAGCACTAGAAATGATACCAGTATGGCAAGAAGAAGTTGATTCTTTTGAAGAAAAAACGCTAGAAGGTATTAAAGAAGAAGACTTACATCAAGCTTTTCAAGTGTTACAACAAATTATTAAAAATTTAGATTAAATTGGAGGGATGACGATGCAAAGTGAAAAACTTTGGACGAAGGATTTCCTCGGAACTTGTTTTAGTAGTCTATTTCTCTTTTTAACATTTTACATGCTTATGACTACTCTGCCCGTCTACGTTATAGACGGCCTAAAAGGGAAACCTGAGGAAATTGGTTTAGTTGCAACTGTTTTTCTTATTTCATCTGTTTTATGTAGACCATTCACAGGAAAATGGCTCGATGATTTAGGAAGAAAAAAAATATTATTCATTTCACTTTCACTATTTTTAGCCGCTACTGTTATGTATTTCGGTACGCAAAGTTTATTTTTATTACTTGCCCTTCGCTTCTTACATGGTATTGGATTCGGAATGGCAACAACAGCAACTGGAACAATTGTAACTGATGTCGCACCAGCTCATAGACGCGGTGAAGCACTTGCTTATTACGGTGTATTTATGAGTCTACCGATGGTAATTGGTCCTTTTTTAGGTTTAACAATTATTTCTCATTTTTCATTTACTGCATTATTTATCGTTTGTTCGGTATTTTCATTACTCGCATTTTTATTAGGATTAATAGTGAATATTCCTCATGAAAAACCAGTAAGTAAACAAACACGAGAAAAAATGAAATGGAAAGACTTAATTGAACCATCTTCTATTCCGATTGCTCTAACAGGATTTGTTTTAGCCTTTTCTTATAGTGGTATTTTATCCTTTATTCCTATTTATGCAAAAGAACTCGGTTTAAGCGAAGTTGCTAGTTATTTCTTTATTTTATACGCACTTGTTGTTGTAATTTCTCGTCCATTCACAGGAAAAATCTTTGATCGTTTCGGTGAAAATGTGCTTATTTATCCAGCTATCATTATTTTCACAATTGGAATGTTCATTTTAAGCCAAGCGCAAACTTCATTTTGGTTCCTTGGCGCAGGTATGCTAATCGGTTTAGGATACGGAACATTAATTCCAAGTTTCCAAACGATCGCGATTTCTGCCGCTCCAAACCATCGACGTGGTTCTGCGACAGCTACTTACTACTCATTCTTTGATAGCGGCATTGGCTTTGGTTCTTTCATTTTAGGTATAGTCGCTGCCAAATCAAGTTATCATAATATGTATTTTATCGCAGCTATTATCGTTGCGTTCACTTTACTTCTTTATTATGGATTACACGGACGAAAACAAAAATTCAAAAAGCAAAGTACAGATGGACAAATATCTGCTTAACGTTCATAAGGAAAGTAAACTTACCCGTTTACTTTCCTTATTTTGTATTTCTTTTACGACGAGCGTATACTTATAATAGAAACTAAAGGAGGTACATGCATGAATGTAAAGAAATCTCCCCTGCTATTATTGCTATTAATATTACTATTCGTAGTTACAGGGCTTGGATTTACTTTTTTCAAAAATAATAAAGCAACTCCAACTAAAGATAATGTCACTAAGGAAAATTGGTTAAGTGATCCATACTTACGTTGGTCGTATACACATATGAAAGAATTTACTTTAATTAATGAAGTAAAAAACAATCCTGACCAAATTGCTCACTTCCCTACCGCGTTACAAAACTTAGACGATTTTGCAATTGAACGTGGATTTGGAAATACGACTCCTTTAAAGAAACTTTTAGATAAAAACAAAACAGATGCTTTTGTCCTTGTACATAATGGACAACTTGTTTATGAACGATATTTCAATGAATATAACGAAAGCGAGCCTCACGGAATGGCATCGTTAGCAAAAGTGTTTACTGGTGCAATCATACAATCTCTCGCTGATGAAAATCGTATTGATGTAAAGAAAACAGCTGATACTTACATAAAAGAATTAAAAAATACACCGTTCGGCAAAGCAACACTTCAGCAATTAATGGACATGCAAGTTTCTGCAGAGTACCCTACTCACGGATATATGCAGCCAGGACTAGAAAATCAAGATGCTCAATTATATTTAGCTAGTAATATTTTACCCCGAGGTAAAAATTACGAGGGGCCAATGAAAATTTATGATATGTTACTAGAAGCAGAAGAAACCGCACCGCCTGGTTCAGCTTTTTCTTACAATAACGGATCAACTGAAACACTCGCTTGGGTTATTCGAACAATCACTGGTAAATCGTTAGCTGAAAATGTAAGCGAACGAATTTGGTCTCAAATTGGTATGGAAGAAAATGCTTATTACGTAACAGATGAAACAGAAGTAGAACAAGCAAGTGCTGGTTTAAATGCAAATGCTAGAGATATGGCGAGATTCGGTCAACTATTATTAAATAACGGGCAATATAATGGAAAGCAAATCATCCCTTCTTCTATAACAGAAAGTGTGAAAAATGTACAAGATGGTGAACTTGCAATCGGCGATGGCGCTTCTATTTCTTATCATAATCAATGGTGGATTCCGCACAATGAACAAGATGCTTTCGAAGTGTTAGGCAGTTACGGACAAACGCTTTACATCGATCCGAAAGCAAATATGGTAATTGTCCACTTCTCTTCTAACGCTGCGCCTAGTAATGAAATCCATTCGGTTTATTCCGATATGTATATTGATATTGCACATCATTTGGAAAAGCTTCCACAGTAGTGGAGGCTTTTTTTATTTACACAAATCCTATTCCAGTTATCACTTGGTTATTAGAAGTTACCGAAAGAATTACTATGTGAGCCACGCCTAAACCCTATTTATCGTGATAATATTTTATAAATTTGAAAACACTAGTGCTTAGGAAAGGAGGGTTTGTGAATGTCTGTGAAAAAGAAATTAACTGGATTGATCATTTCACTTGCGATGATTATAGTTATGACAGCTCTAGGATCACTCAATATATTTGCCGAATCCGACGTTGTGAGACAGCCTATTGAGGTTGAATTGAATGATGATTACTTTAATCCGAATGTCATCACTGTTCCGGCTGGGAAAACGACAACGTTACTATTGAAAAACAAAGGAAATAGAGATCACACCTTTACGGTAAAAAAACTCGGAATTGACGCCGAGATCCCGTCAGGAAAAGAAAAAACAATTACCGTAAAGCCTGAAACTCCCGGTACATATGAACTAATATGTCGGTTCCACTACTTGAAAGGAATGGATGGAAAAGTAATAGTCAAATAAAAAGCAATGCCAATCAACCCTTTCTTTTTTTATAACGTGAAACTCAGATCTAGGTGGGGGCCATCCCCCCACACTGAGTGTTAGCCCTCACTAGTCAGTTTTTTACGGATAGCATAAAATCGTTACGTTGTCGTAGCGTAAGAAATTTGTGTTTTGTTGGTGCTACCCCATCGCTATCAAGCTAAAGAATCAAAATCCCCCATAATGAAAATTCTATTCATTATTGACTACCTATAATGAGACGTTATGGTAACTTTACATGAATATCATATTCAAATTTAAAAATTATGTTAGAAAGAAATGGACAACTATACAAGAAAAAAACTCATTTTGCATCTAATATATTAAATCTTACTAAAAAGGAGTTTGATTATTCTTGTATTTAAATAGTGTAAGAAACTTCATACCTTGTGTGTTTCCTGTTTCAGAACCCATATTTATACCTCAATTAGGCTTTCGAGCTATTAATAGAGCATTTGAACAAAGTGTAGGTCCAGCTAATCTGACTTTAATTTCATATCCTAATGAAATATTTGATTTAAACAATGAATATAATCCCATTACTTCAACTTTTACTCCAAAACAAAATGGAGTATATCTAATCATAGCAAGTATTGGTTTTTTCCCTGATGTTCCTGCAAGTTATAGCGCAAGGATATTTATCACAATAAACGGAGAAGCTGTAGTTGCTGATAATGATTTTTTAAGCGAAGAATTGGAGATTGTTAATCTAGTGAGTGTTTCCACTATCTTAAATCTAATGTACAAGTTATTGCCCAAGCTACCACAGATGGTAAGACTGTTCCTGAACCACTTTTAGGTACCGTAGATTTTATTCACTTTGAAGCGGCAAGATTCCCTTCTCCAACATAATAAAACAAGTCTATTCTCTTAACTTCCTATAACGAATTTTGCGCCAACTAGCCCATTATGTATCTAAAGATACATGTATTCTCCATCAAAGTAGAAAAGGAGAAGTGTATACTTTTCTGCTTTTGCGTAGTTTATCAAAATCACTTACCAGAACCTCCACCACGGCTTTTTCTTCTCTTTTGCAGCAGCAACTTCCTCCCGATATTCCTGCATTAATCTCTTCGTTTCCTGCATCTCACGTAGTGTCTTCATAAGCGTCTCATCTCGTGCTTCTAATCGTTTTTCCACTCATTCATTGTGCTGCTCTATACTCGCTTTGATTTCCTCGTTGCTTTGCCTGCTCACTTAATCGCTTTTCCATTGATGCTATACTATGATTCATTTCTTGCGCCATAACGCTGTACTGTTGCGGCAGTTGTTCTTGAATGTGGAATGGTATTAAATCTCTTTCTTGAGGTTCTTCATCATTAATCAAATCTGGATTGATACTTTCCAACTTCTGTGCAATCATCTTCGCTGCCTTCTCTAGCGTCATACCATCATGCTTGCTAATTTCAATTAATCTTTCAATAACCATAATGTCACTGTCTGTGTATTCTCGTCTGCCGCGCTTATCTTTCTTTACTGCGAATCCCTCTCGTTGTAACACTTCCATATACTTTCTGAGCGTACTATCGGATATTCCTAGCCTTTTGTATACTTCACTAATGGTCAACAGCATCCAATATGGTATGGTATGGCAGGGCTGGAAGTGTTGGAAGTACTACGGGAACAGTTAGGCATTATTAATAAGAGCCCAATAAAAAATTCTCTTGGATGCAAGAGGATTTTTTTATTGGGAATAGTAAGGGTGAGAGGAGGTGCATTACATATGGGAAAAGGTAGAAGTAATAATGCTGGTAAAAAGCAACCGAATTTCGATGATTCATCTAATTTCGCTAAGCAAAGCCAACCGACAGAAAAGAAGAAGAAATAAGAAAATGGGCTCTCTTTATCAAGAGAGCTCCTTTTTAGGATATAATGAAGGATTTCGCTTTCCATTTTTGGCAAATATCAACTACCGCGGCGTTGAAAATAAGACATATACCTCAACATCATCAAAAGAACAAAAAATGGATAAATTATTAAGCGAAATGGGTAAATAGATAAAAAGGCTTCATTTGCAGTTATATAGTATGTTTTTCCTTTGCTACTACGAAATATACATTCAAAAAAGCGTACTCCAAAATAAGAGATTTTTTAAAATCAGAACGTTTTTCTTCAACAAGTGTTTGTTGATCAATATCATAACCAGTAGTTCTCTCCACTCTCCCTTGAAAATTAGCATAGTTTGTATGAATTCTATATCTAGTAGAAAGCACTCTATCATATAAAAGTATGATGATTGGTGGAAATCTAAAGAAAAGCACCATTGTGATGATGATTGGAAGTTTAAGAGAAATAAGTGTCGTTGTAAATGTTTCTTTATTTGTTGTCATTGCAAAAGAAAACATTGGTAAGATTTTCAGTGTCAACTTAAAGGCAAAGAACATGTCTTTGGGACTGATAAATACTAGATTATAGTATACAAAAAGCTGACTAAGTATAGTCAGCTTTTTGTCAATGAAAACCTAGAGATTTAATCTGGCATAAATACTTACTGGTTGGGTGGGATATTGAGAAAAAATAAACTAACTCTTATAAAATTTTTCCTATTATATATATAAATCATGCTTAGTTAAATTGGGTTGATCTTATAAGGAGCCAAAAACCTCTAAATGTTTATTTTATAATTACATAAATAATCCTAACATCTCCAAAAATTGATATAATGATACAGTTATTAATAGCAATTAGGGAGATATACAGCATGAACTATACACATATGCCAAAAGAAATAGGAATGATTAAGCGGACTCCATTCGCTTCGATACCGAAGAAATTCATCGGTATTGGTAAGATTGTTAAAAAACAAATAAAAGTGGAGCGCCCTACATTAACCCAAGACGAACAAGAAATTATTGAAAACAAGTTATTATGTTCATTTCTTTCTGAAGAGAAGATATTGATTACTTATTATAGAGATGGTCATTTGCTTACTAGATATGTGACTGTAACTGACATAAATCCAATAAAGAATTTAATAGCTTGCACTGATGCATCTTATAACAGAATTTTCCTTAAATTTATAGATATAATTGATTTAAGATAAAAAATATACAGTTTTTCAAATATGTCCGGGAATAAAAATGAAAGAATCTTGTATTCTAGGTTAAGATGGAGAAAAAGTGTAGGTTCTTGTGAGAGTTAGCAAGATAAAGGCTGTTTGTTTATGTTTTGGATTGTCTGTTATGGTTATCGAATTTACAAATACAAACGAGGAACAGAACTCAATAGAGAAAGCTAAGGAAGCATTTAGATAATAGTTGAAGACGCCCGATTAAGGACGGCTTCAACTATTATCTCACTTTGATATATTCATACCACCATTTACCACCTGGTCTAGTATCCATCCACCAAGTAATCTTATCTAACTCTGCATTAGGTAGGACATCGATTTGGATATAACATAGTCCAGAAAGTAGATCAACATTAACGCTACCTTTTATTCCTCGTTCTGCCATAGCTTGAATAGCTTCATCTAAGGAGTTAGTACCGAATCCACCTGACTTAACGTATTGATATCCACCATTCCCAACAGTTTGTCCCGTTAGAGCGTATACGTTAGGAAGTAACTCGTCATAACTCCTCCTTATGGTAATTCCTTTTGTAAATCTTTTTATTTAAATGTATAATTGTATAAAAAGTTCTAAAAATTTGAACCGAGGTGAAAATCATGAGAAGTTTTGGCTCATTACTGACCTCTACTATCTGCTCAGTAATCCTTATAATTTGGAATGCCTATTCCTTCTATGATGGATTCACAATGGGACATACGTACTACTGGGTTAATGGCATCGCAGCTGTTATCTTCTTTCTATTCTTTTTCGTAAACATGCGAGAGATCAACAAGAAAAACTATAGAACCTCAGAACAATAGGAGTTGATACATATGTGGAAAAAAATTAAGAGTTATAGATTGAGCTTAAAAGATTTGAAGTTCATGTTATGGCTGTTCGGTATTACATGCTTTATATACAGCTACAATTTCATTGTAGGACTTGCTTTTGTCCACAAATTCCAAGTTTATGATTTAGGTGGTGCTATAGCGACATTCGCCGCATTTATGGATACTAGAAATAGGATTAAAAATAAAAATTATAAAGCAGCTTAATATAAAAGGAATCCTTTGCAGTTTCCTTTTTTTGTATGAAAATAAAAAGCAGCTGTTAAGCTACTTTGAATTCTTCTTATCCCCAAATGAAATGATATATATATTCTCTCGTTACACGTTCATTAATTCCAGCAATCCTAGCGAATCTCATTAAGTCCGCCCCTTGAAGAAAATACACCGAGATCGTAACTGGTACTTGTGACCACATGAATTGATAAAGCTCATTCACTCTCTGATTCGTCGAAACGATTAAATCATTTACAGGCCCATGATTCCATGCAGAGGTTTGAACTGAAGTGAACGGAAGGTCTTTCCCATTAACCACTATTCTTGCCACACTTTGAGTTATGTCCACAACAATCCCCTCCGTCATTACAAAAATCAGACCTCTTTCTATACTCATATTCTTGATTATAATTAAATGCTTAAGGCAAACCCCTATTTTCATTTCTACTCAGAAACAATTTATTTTATAAAATAAAAAGTAGCAGATTCGCTACTTTAAAATCTACATAATCCCCTTTTCTTTCGCTCTTTCATAAAGAACAGTACGGCTTACACCAGTTACTTCACATATTTTCTTAACTGTATATCCGTTCTCTTCACGATTGGCAAGCAGCTCTAAAGCATGCTCCATTTTAGGGTTTTTATCACCGTATTCTTTAGGCCTTCTCTTTGACGCATCTTAAGTAAATCCCTTTCTAACTGGTTAACACCAGCCATTACAGTGAGTAGAAAAGTACTGTATGGATTATCACTCGTACTCGTAGTATCAAGCCATGTATCTTTTATAGATTTAATTGAAGCTCCTTTACTCTTAATAACCTCAATTAGTTCAAATAAATCCTTTGTGCTACGACTAATACGAGTTAAATCAGTAACAACAATCGAGTCACCTTCTTTTAAACTATCGAGCATCAATTGTAGTTCTTCTCTGTTTGTTGTTGCTCCGCTTGTTTTCTCTTCATACACATGATCACATCCATAATCATTTAGCTGTTTCAACTGCCTAGCTAAATTTTGTTCTTGTGTAGAAACACGAGCATAACCAATTATCATAATATCTTCCCCTTCGTCCGTTAACGTGTTCGGAAATTAATTCTAAGTACATAACACCATTTATTTTCCGTATATGTAAACAGGACGTTAAGAAGTATGATAAATCCGTTCACTCTTTTACGTCCGTATAGGGTAGACCTAAACAGGACATTTAACTATCTCTATTTTCGTTCGTTGTCTTCGTTTGTTTTGTTAGACCTTAAATCGAATTGCAACTACATTCTTCGTATTTAATACGTATTAATTTAGAAAACCCATAAACAAAAAAAGAGTGCTGTGAAGAAGCACACTCATTCAAAGGAATTTACCAATCTCGACGATTATCGCGATCACAGTCACAGTCACGATCATGATTACGTCTGCGACGGCATTCATCACAATCGCAGTCACGGTCACGTCTACAACGACGGTCATCACAATCTCTATGTCTGCGTCTGCAAAACATTAAATCATCCCAAAATCTATTACAATCTCTGCAATGTCTGAAATTACAATTACATCCCATAAATATAATTACCTCCTCTCAACTCTAGGATTCATCATATTCTATGCTAAAAAACAAAAACAGCTTGTTTACTAGTCTATTTTCTGCATTTTAAAGTAACAATATTATTATCTAATCTTTAAGTTTCAAATCTATTTCACCCCTTATCTTTCCTTAACAACAAACAAGACGCTACCCAGATTACGGCAGCGCCTACGATAATTGCTATACACTTAATCAAACACATGTATCCTCACATTATTTATTTCTTTGCTTCCATACCCCATTCTCTTTACGATAAGTATTCTTGCCATTCATGAAGTC
>NZ_MAOG01000139.1:0-7851 GCF_001884205.1 Bacillus sp. NH11B
ACCAGGAATGCTATATTTCTTATTCTTTTTCTTAGCCTTCTTCTTCATCCTTTTCTCTTCTTGAACAGCTTGCAAATCCGCCTTCCATTGTTTCAACAAATCCTTTTCACGTCGCATCGAATTTGTACCTCTTAGATTAATAGAAATATTAAAAAAAGTTTTTCCTTACCCTGTAATTAATAGCATTATAAATTATTAATTAAACATATTAAGTGATTTAATTCTACACACTCGTATAGACAACCTCTCCCCTAAAAGAGATAATACCTCTCTAATTAATTGGAGAGGTGTTATTAGCGTATTTCTAACTATTCAAATATAAAACCAATGTTACCAGCTAGTTATAGTAGCAAGGGGATTGATATTATTTATCCCTAAATTTCGCATGAAGTTTTTTCAACTTCATCATTTTGATTCAACCATTTATGCTACGCTATTATAATATTATTCATTTGTAATAGTTACCAACTCAACCAAAACCGAACCGTTCGGTTCGGTTTTGGTTTTAACGTTCTTTATTTTTACATCACTTATAGAGTTGGCTCTTATATCTCCTTTAGCTGTTTTCTCTAATGATTAACAGTTGCAACCGAATTTTTCCCAACTCTATCATTTGTTCTACACTATTACAATATCATTCATTTGTAATAGTCATCAATCAGAACCGAACCGTTCGGTCTGTTTTTGATTTTAACATTCTTTATTTTCACATCACTTATAGAATTGGTTCTTATATTTCCTTTAGCTGTTTTCTCTAATGATTAACAGTTACAATCAAATCTTTTTCAATTCCATCATTTTGATTCTATCATTTATCCCACACTATCACAACACGATTCCAACATTTCCCCAACATTTTTCATTAGAATACATTTTAACACAATCTCTATTTCACCATAATAATTCTCAATATACAATATTCACTGACTTGTAGGATAGTAATACTTTTCATAAAAAATTGTTATGTAGCCCTTTATGTTCCAAAAAGCACACAGATCAAAAGCACTTCCTTCTTTATTATTTAACAATTTTAATTATACTTTTTTCGCTTGGAGACCATTATTAATAATGCAATTAAAATTAAGATTCCTCAAAAAGTAATTTTATCCTCAAAATTTTTTTACAAAATTACCAAAAAAAAGAATTATTCATTATGAATAATTCTTTTTTGTTATTTTGCGCGTTGCTAGTAAAATAATTGTACCATTGTCTATATTTATAACTGGCGTAACAATAACTATTCTACTAAACTCAGATTAAACGTAATCCAGCAACAATTCTTTCGTTTGGATTCCATAATAAAATTATAAAATAATATGATTACATAAATATACACAACTTATTATATATGAGTAAAAAATGCAGAAACGATTATATTTATAAACTTGTAACTTGCTTTAAATAAATATGTATATAATAATATGCAAGTAACATTTAATTCTTGTAGCATGAGAGAAACAAAAAACTTATGACTTACTACACATTTATCATTTTAGAGTAAACAAATATAACAACAAGTAATGTGAAAAACTATTTTTAGAATATAACATAAATTAATAATAAAAAGATTAATGATTCTAAATTTAAAATTTGAGAGGGACATTGATTATGACTAAGGTAGATAAGGTAAAAGAAAGAATAATTGAAACATCTTTATATCTATTTAATACACAAGGGATTTCCCGTACATCAATACAAGATATAATGGATGCTACTTCTCTGCCAAAAGGCGCTATTTATCGCCGATTTAAAGGTAAAGACGAAATTGCATTGGCTGCATTTCGTAAAGGTGGAGAAATCATATGGAGACATTTTTATGAAGCCATGGAAAATAAAGAAAAAGTTATTGATAAAATCATTGCCATTTTCCTTGTATACCAAGATGCGGCCAACAACCCTCCGATAGCTGGTGGGTGTCCCTTACTTAATGTTGCAATTGAAAGTACCGATGTCTTTCCTGAGTTACATAAGGCAGCTGCAAAGGGATATGATAATACAGTACTACTAATGGAGTCTCTTATTAAAGAAGGAATAGAAAAAAGGGAATTTAATGATGATATAGATGCTTTATCACTCGCTTCTTTTCTTTCTTCTTCTATGCAAGGAGCTATTATGGCTAGTCAAGTATCAAAAAATAATATGCACCATCATTATTTTATAGAACAAATAAGATATCTTCTTAATTCATATTCGCTGTAAAAAAAGAGACACGACATATATATTTTAAAAAACACATTTAAAAATAAATCAGCTACAAGCAAAGCTTTCTTTTAGCTGGTTTATTTTATATTTATTTCATACTTTACTGATTCTCTAATTTATTCGATTTGCTCCTTTTTAATTTTCTTAATATCGGCTACACCAAAGCGCTGATTTGCCTCCCTCATTTGTAGACTTTGCTTCAAACGCGATAGCTCGTCCTTTATACACACCGTCATAGTCTACTGTACTTTTAGATTCGTAATATCCATCTTACACACGTCCATAAACCATTTTTAATACCTTCACAGGAGTTGGACGCTTGTTTATAAGCGCCACTCCCCCTCTTTGATACATTTCATTCGATAGATTAATAAGCTTTTCAAAGGCCATTCCACGGTTTCCTTGTCCCATTGTTATTCCTCACTTTCTATTAAAAGGATTATTTTGTTAAAAAATTGATTCTAATTTATAACCTCTATCTTTTTCTTTTATTTTCCATTAAAATTGAGTAAAACTATTTTGATAACATAGGAGAAAGCTATGAGGCATAACATCAATCTATGGTCCTTTATATGTTCTTTGATTTGCGTTGGACTATTCCGTTTATATTTTGAAATTCCACTTGAACTATTCAAATTTTTCATGGATTCATTACACATTCACCCTTTATTTATATTACTAGTTTTAACAATAGGAATTTTTTTTGCTGGCATTATAGGATTTTCTAAGATGAATAATTGGATTGCGATGCTTAGGAGTGTAGCAACAGTCTTACTAACATTGTTATTATCAGTGTTTTTAACACTAACTTTGATTGTGGGCTATGCATTAAGTTAAACGTAGTTTTTTATGAATAAAACTAAATATTCCGTCAATACTGTATATGACATTAGATTTTCCCCTTGTTCCCCCTTGGAGATGAGCAGTTAGTTTTTGCTAACTACTCTTATATTTATAACAAAGATAAGATTCTTTAGAATGATTCTTCTTTATTTCTCAATATAAGGAGCCTTGGATTTTCATTAACAATCCTGTAGTATATGAACAAAGAGTAAGGTAAGAGTTACTCTTTGCCATTTTAGGAGAGGTTCTGTTGGAGACAACAGGATCTTTTTTCGTAAAGAGATGATTTTGTTTAATTTTTCACTACTAACCACAAAAATATCTTATAATCGTTATATAATAAATTAAATAATAGATTAGGCGTAGATCCAATGCCAGTTACACTAGAACTTATTCTTTTCATTCTTATAGCAATTAGTGCTGTTGTTGGCTATTTAATAAAAGAATTTCAAAAAACTAGGAAAAGAACACTTGGAATTTCAATAGAATTTTTGGTTCTTTTCTGGTCAATATGGAAAATATCGACTATCATAATCTAATTTGTATAATATAATCTCCCCTGAATAAAACTCAATATCCCATCAATACTGTATATGACATTAGATTTTTCTCCTTGTTCCCCCTTGGAGATGAGCAGTTAGTTTTTGCTAGCTGCTTTTTTTACAAATACTAATTAATTAACACAAGTACATTTCATAAAAGCTTCGTATGATATGGTGTATTCCTTTCTTTGAGAAAACGAAACTCGTCACAAGAGCACTTTATTAAGTGCTCTTTTTGGGTTTTAAACTAATTAAAAATGAAATTTTTACCATAAAGGTAATTGTTAAATATTTTACGCTTATACAGTATAATAGTTATTGTGTATTGGCATTAAGAGGAGCGTCCTGATTAAGCGCTTCTCTTTTTTTATAAAATATCTCCAAATCACTTGGACACATTTACCAATTTATTCACCTCGAAATTCATGTTAAAATCCCTTGTGAGTACGACATAACTCAACCCTATGAAGCTCTGCAATATTTGCGGGGCTTCTTTTTTTCAACAAACCGTTAGTTGATTGCGCTGACTACCTTGATGTACAAAATAACGATTTTGTTTAATTTTTAAAATACAACCGCTTGTCCATTTCACTTTGCTCTACACTCGCATTTACTATTAGTAATACGAACTTTTTAGAGATGAATTATATTGGACGAGTTTTTATCATCCGCTGCATTAAATCCAGGTTCGATTGGACCTACATTCCCACCTATGCAACCCTTCCAATTTCCTACTGGACCTACTGGGCCAAGCTTATCTTTCGCTCCCCTTGCTCCAAACCCCACTGCTATAGCTCTCCCACCAAATACAAATAACTTAATGATTATGGAGGCCTTTGTCCCTATAGAAAAAGCCGGTGACCAAGTTCTATTAAACGCGACAATAGGTACAGAACTTCATGTTCAAACAGGAGCTACTGGAGCTTCATCATTTAACGCAAATGCCATTAATTATCAGCTATTTCGTGATAATTTATTGCTGACAGATACACTTGTATCTGGGAACTACGAAGTAGGTAATAATATAAATATGCTATATCCATTCAACTCCACATTCACATGGGTAGATACCCCACCGAACCCAGTATTTCCAAATGACCCAGTTCATTATCGAATTATGGCAAATATAGGTAACTTAAGCGGGACTATAATATCGGCTCAAATCAGAAATCGCGGGTTTTCTGCTTTAAGACTTGCTCCC
This sequence comes from Bacillus sp. NH11B, assembly GCF_001884205.1. NCBI lineage: Bacteria > Bacillati > Bacillota > Bacilli > Caryophanales > Bacillaceae > Bacillus > Bacillus sp. NH11B. The sequence goes on from NZ_MAOG01000139.1 coordinate 4,789, forward strand.
CCCGACCCAATTTAATTAAAAATAAGAATTACTCTTCTACTATCAAAATGAAAATGCTAAATTTTCTACGTTTGACAAACGGGGCAGTTAGCTTTTGCTAGCTGCTCTTTTGTTGTACATGCAACCTTCATTCAAAAACACATATATTATTTTGAGGATGTGTTACATCTTCAAAGACATAAATTACACTCCGGGAAAGAGCACTGTTCGAAGGTGCTTTTTCTTATGTCTTCTTTTCTACAAAATGAAATTTTTATTAAAATGTCATTTCTTTATTTCTCAATATAAAGATTGTTGATTTTCTATTAACAATCATGTAGTATTTGAACAAAGAGTAAGGTAAGAGTTACTCTTTGCCATTTTAGGAGAGGATCTGCTATACATAGCAGGTCCTCTTTTGTTATGAGAAGTACTCATTAAAATAGCATTTTTGTTCAAAATGATGCCCTTATCCATTTGGACACATTTACCAGTATTTTTACCAAAAAAATTCATGATATGGTTAATTAGTCGAGTACGTCATTACTTGACGATTACCCTTAGAAGCCCCGCAGACAATCGGGGTTTCTTTTGATTTTGTTTGACTTTAGTTCTTGCATAAGACCACCTAGATACTAACATTTTTATGTAGTACAATTTCTGTCAGAAAAATGTTAGGAGATTTATTTATGACTTTTGAAGATAATCGTAAATTAGGAATTCAACAAGGTTGTATACTAATAACAGATCAATCACAATATCTTGTTGTTAAAAAGAATGAAAATTATTCTTTATTAAACATCGCAACTGCGGAATGTATTAACTTTGAAGTTTCACTTGAACATCTTGAAGAAATGGTCCAAGTAGATTTAAAAGAAAAAATTCAAGATATCATTCCACCAGAGAATATTAAAATCGTAGCTCAAAACAGAATATAAAATGGATTTTCTAAGAGCACTTCGATAGTGCTCTTTTTTCATGAACCGTTTCAAATAACTATTTTATTCAACTTTCCATTAAGCTAATTTTTCTAATAAACCTTACAAATTTGTAATACTAATGTCACCGAAAAGAATGTTTTCCTGGTTAATAATGGTTTAATATATAAATTATTAACTTGATTAAACAAAACATCATTGGTAGGTGACACTTTATGAGAAGATCCTTAATACGTTATGGCATTGTGAGTATAGCTTTTATTACTATCCCATCCTCTTTATACACTTGGTTTCATCTCAATTCGTTCCAAAAGAATACAGTGAAGAATGGCCGGAAGTAAGTAAAACTGCTGAACTAGTAACTATCGGTTACTTTAAAAAAAATATGAACCTTGATATTGTAGTTGACGAAATTAATCCATCAACAGAATATAGAACACATGAAATTCATCTATACGGACATGCCGCAGATAATAAAAAGCAAAAAGTTTCTGCTGTTGTAAATTTTAGTGAAAACTATTCAATTAGAGACACATCTGAAGTTAAAATCAAAGAGCGTATAACTAAAGATTGGATGCTCTTTCAGTGAAAATAACGCTTTTATATGAAAGTCGTACACATTTTTGACACACCAACTATCACAATTGCTTAAAAATTCGTGATAATATTAATTCGTCGAATACGCCAAATTTCGACACCATACAACAATAATATCTCTCCTATAAAATCCCTGTCCCCGCAGGGGTTTTCTCTTTTATTCATTACTTTTTGTTGCACTGAATTCCCATCCTGAATAAAATAACTTAACATGGTAAAATATTATTCGGATGGGAGTCCAATACATATTATTTTATCATGTTAAGTTATATTGTTCATTGAGGGGGACCGTCAGAAAAATGCGGATTTACAACGCTAAGCCCATTTCCAAGACGATTCCTCTATTTTTAACAACGCTAAGAAAGTTTCAATGGTCTTAGAGAATCTAATGAGACCACTTTCTCTGAATTAAAATGGTATTCTCCTAGTAAATTGATATGTTCCCAACCTAAAGGTGACATATGATGCAATAAGTCCTCATTAAAACTACCTATCCGTTTTTGATATTTAACTGCTTTTGTTAGATGTAAAGTATTCCAAATACTGATGGCATTGATAATTATGTTTAAGGCACTGGCCCTTTGCAATTGATGCTGTATGGTTTGTTCCCTAAGCTCACCTTATTTTCCGAAGAAAATAGCTCTTGCAAGTCCATTCATGGCTTCTCCTTTAATTCGAATGGTGGCAACACCTTTTATTAGAATTGTCCCCTTAGTTTAACAAATGCTTTTTTGTAAATAATATGTTTGTTAAACAATTAATTAAGGGGGACTTGTATGCCACAGGATCGAAAAGCAGAAGTTCAAAACGATGCATACGAAGGAAAAGAGATCATGCCAGATAATCCACAATATCTACCGCGTCACGTGCAAATGGAGCTGCCTCACGAATTTTCTGTAAACCCTCTGTTTGCCCGCGAAGGAGAATCAGTCGTTCCGCGCTTTCACATGCCTGATGAAGGCATGTTACCAGAAACAGCGTATCAAATCGTCCATGATGAAATTGCTCTTGATGGCAATGCCCGCTTGAATCTTGCAACATTCGTTAGCACATGGATGGAGCCTGCCGCAGAGCACTTATATGCCAAATCATTCGACAAGAACATGATTGACAAGGATGAATATCCACAGACAGCCGAAATTGAGGAGCGGTGTGTCCGCATTTTAGCCAACCTCTGGCATTCGCCCACCCCCCTTACGACTATGGGCGTTTCTACAACTGGATCGTCGGAAGCATGTATGCTCGGGGGGCTTGCGTTAAAGAGACGCTGGCAAAATGCACGCAAAAGCGAAGGGAAGCCGGTGGATCGGCCCAATATTGTGTTTAGTTCTGCTGTTCAAGTCGTTTGGGAAAAGTTCGCGAACTATTGGGAGGTTGAACCACGCTATGTGAAGGTTAGCCCAGAGCATCCCCGATTGGATCCTCAGGGGGTCCTCGCTGCCGTGGATGAAAATACGATTGGTGTGGTACCGATTCTCGGTGAGACTTATACCGGGCTTTACGAACCGGTTGCCGCCATTGCGAAAGCGTTGGACGATTTACAGGAGAG
>NZ_MAOG01000140.1:0-10754 GCF_001884205.1 Bacillus sp. NH11B
AACAGGAGCAACAGGAGCAACAGGAGCGACAGGAGCAACAGGAGCAACTGGTGGCGGAGCTATTATTCCGTTTGCTTCAGGTACATTGCCAGTTGCTTTAACTAACGCGTTAGGAGTTGCTGGTACAGGAGCTCTCCTTGGATTTGGATTTAATCAGCCTGAAGTTTTAGTAGGTGGAACGACTCTCACATTAGCGATAGGTGTAGGTGATTATGCATTTGTAGCACCACGCGCAGGAACTATTACGTCATTATCAGGTTTCTTTAGTGCAACACTTGCAGTACCACTTCTAACACCACCTGCTCAAGTGCAGATACAAATATTAACTGCACCTCCAGGAAGTAATACGTTTACAGTACAACCCGCACCTCTATTATTAACACCAGCATTTGGAACAATAGCTCTTTTTGACACAGCATTTGGAACACAAGTTGAAAATATTCCAGTTGCTGCTGGAGATAAAATACTACTGTTCGTTTCATTAACAACAGCAAACCCAGTAGCTGCACTTGCTGGATTTGTAAGCGCAGGTATTAATATAGTCTAATTTGTTGTAATGTTTGTTTGAAATTTAAACTGGTATTTGTATATAGCCATTCCTAATTTTATTAGGAATGGCTATATTTTTGTGGAAAAGACGTGATAAAGCAACTGGGACATTACTTTTTTTAGTTGATTTAAAGGGAAAATAAAAATCTATGATTTATAGTTCATGGAATAAGTTACATTTCTCGGAAAATTCCTTATGAGTAAAAAAGATGAATTCTATTAAAAATAGAATTCATCCATTAAATAAACTATATACTAGGGGAGTGAATTATTTATCGTGAGCGGTGAAATGTCATTGCTCAAATTAGTAATAAACTATTTATTTTTATTACAGTTACATCCTTTTTTCTTTACATAGCCTTGCTCGGCTAAATCTCTTTGTGATTGGGAATCGGAAGATTGAGAATTCGAAGACTGAGAGGATGCTGAAGAGCTACTATTTTTATTATTAGAGTAGTTTTTTCGATAGTTATAATTACTCATAGTACTATCACCTCCAATTAATTATATAAATATTATATGTATGAACTCTATTAATTGTTACGATAAAAAATCTCCTTGGTATTTTCCAAGGAGATAAATGATGGTTCTATTAAAATGATACTAATTAATACCCCCAGTAAAGAGGGAAGTAATAAGAATCTTGGTAATATTGATTTTGTTGTTGAGTAGGGGGCTGAGTTGACTGATTTATCATGTCGCGGTTTTGATTACAGTTTGCGGGAGGACCAATTACAGTAGTGGATTGAATTGGGGATACTGCTTGTTTCCATTGTTGTTCATTGAGACAATAAGTATGAGCCATCATATTAGCCGGAGTTAATCTTAAAATATCAGAGCCGAAAATAACTTCTGGGGTAGGGGCATCGAAAATAGCTAATAAATGAGTATGATCTGCTGAAGCAATTTCATAATGCCACCACGCTTGTGGAATATTGGCAACTTGACCTGGTTTTATTGGTAAGTTTAATATTTGATTCGTAAATGGATTAAGTAAAGAAACAACAGCAGATCCTGAAATACAGTAAACGAGTTCAGCTGCATTTTGATGAATATGTGGTTCTACAACGTTGCCTGTACTTAAATAAATATCTAATAAAGAAGTGCTTTCTAAAGTGTTTAATTGTTTCATGCCAAGTACGTTTATATAATTTTGGGCATCTTTCTTAAAAAAATTACTTTTACTTAAATCATGAGTAAAGTTGGTTGAAGGAGAGGTGTAGTCAATAGTAGAAGTCAATCGTATTACCTGCCTTTCTATAGGTAAGTATGGATACAACTTTAGGATATGTGCCTAGTGTTAGTTATGTGCATTTGTCTGTATCATAATAAATTCACTTGTTTTATAAAGAATATAGGTTGTGCTTCTTATTTCTCATAATGTTAATACGGATAAAAATTAGAGCGAACTAATGAAAGTCGGAATTATTGATGTTAGGTTAGGAGTAAAAATATTAAAATTTATTTCGTATATTTTAATGGTTACGTTATAGGAAAAGACCAATGCCTTATAGAAAGGAATTGGCCTTTTATTTAAGAGAGTTTTTGATGAATCATTAATTGTGCTTTAGCAGTATTGGCGTAATTTAGCCACTCTAATTCCAAGTTTTGTTTTAAATCGAAATCGATTTCGATGATGCCAAAATGAGATACCTTTGTTTTAAGTGGAACAGGCATCCCATTTACTTTTGCTTTTTTCATGTTATGTGCAATTTTTGGAAATGCAGAGAAAGAAAAATCAATAATTGTAGCACCATCTGGTAAATAAATAGGTTGTAAATCTGTAGTATAAGCCGTAATGGTATTTTCGAATAGTTCATACGATACTAAATTGTGGAAGGCGACTGGATCTGTAGTTAATAAATTGTTATTCACAATGGTATCATTCATTATTTTATAAGATATTACTTGAACATCTACAGTTCTACTATTCAATAAATAAAAAATACCATTATCTTTTAATGTTTTTGCTGATTGCGTTTGAATGATAATTGTTTGTTCAGTATCATTCATATTTATTTTAGTTTTTAAATTGTTATTAAAATGGCTATTTTCAAGAGCGATATTATCTTCGAAAGAGTTTATAGTTGGTTTGTATAATTGATGAATCATTCCAAGAATTTTATAGCAATCTAGCACACTTGTAGTGGTGATACATATTCGTGAAACACTTGATACGTTTTGAGATTCTTGTAGTTGTGAGTAAGCAGAGTAAATGGGGCTGAGTTCATAACTTATTTCAAATGAAAGGGTAGTATCATAAAAAGAAAGTATGCCTTTTCTTAAATTCGTTATATTGTTTTGAATACGTGGTACATATTCCGTTAGAAGATTATGTATTTTATTATATCTTTCCTTATGTAGATATTGAAAAGAAAGGTTTTCTAATTCATTCTGGGTTGAATATAAACCGAATCGCTCTGCAAGTGGTGCAAAGAGTGTTAGTGTTTCATTTGCATAAGCTACTTGTTTTGCAGGCTTTTTAACACTCAATGTTTTAATGTTATGAAGGCGGTCTATAACTTTTATAATGCCAACACGTATATCTGTTTGAGAGGCTAGTAATAACTTTTTAAAATTAATTGCTTCGTATAATGCTTTCTTTTGACCACATAGTTTTTTAACTTTTGTTAGCCCATCTACAATATATTGAACGGTCGCACCAAAATATAACTTAACTTCTTCTAGAGAATGCTCTGTATCTTCTACAACATCGTGTAATAACGCAGCAACTAATGTTGTGACGTCAGCTTTATAATTTAGTAATATTTCTGTAACCGCGAAAGGATGCATGATGTATGGTTCTCCAGTTTGACGGTATTGTCCATCGTGTGCTTGCTCTGCAAACTTAATAGCTTTTTTAAATAATGTTAATTCCTCAGATTGAAGATAATTCGCCTTTCGTAATAATACCTCGCTCATATATATCCATCCTTTAAAATTATTTTTAATAATAATTCTATATAATATGATCAAGACCTTTTGAAATTGTAATTATTGTTTAAAAAAATAAAGTATATTGAGATTAAACTATATTCGTATTCGCATTCATACTTTGGATTGATGGAAAAAAGTAATGAACGTGTTAATTTAAAATTACATCAATCAATAATAAGGAGTGAATGTTCATGTCATTTAGTGAAATGATTAGAAATGAAGTGCTCAGCTGGGCGGGTGTTTCTGAAAAACCGCATCGATTTGGTGGTATTGAAATAAATTATGGTAAGAAAGAACTTGGTCATCTTCATGGTGAAAAGTTAGTTGATTTACCATTTCCGAAGGTAAAGCGAGATGAATTAGTGAACGAAGGGTTAGTGAAACCACATCACGTATTACCTGAATCAGGATGGATAAGTTATTATATAAAGAGTGAAGAGGATATTGCATTCGCAATTGAGTTATTTCGTATGCAATATGACCGAATACAAAAAAGAAATAAAGTAGATAAATAAAAATTTATTTTTATGTCACATCCCTCCTAAATCGTTCGTCTTGTATGTAGAACGATAAGGAGGGATTTTATTATGAATACATTTGATGTAGCAATTGTTGGCGGTGGGCTTGCTGGGTTAACAGCATCTATATATTTAGCGAAAGCTGGAAGGAAAGTTATTGTATTGGAAAAATCCAGTCGCTTCGGTGGTCGAGGGATGACTATAAATAAAAATGGCATTTGTTTGAATCTTGGTGCACATGCTTTATATAGAGGTGGGGCAGCATTTTTAACCTTTAATGAGCTTGGTTTGAATCTTCCAGGTGGAATGCCATCTACAAAAGCGCATGGAATATGGAAAGGGGATGTATTTACTATTCCAACAGATTTTCGCTCTATTTTATCAACTCCTCTGCTTTCATGGTCTGCAAAAGTACAATTCTCACGTCTTATGATTCATTTAAGGAATGTAGATGTAGGAGAAGTCCCCAAAATGAGTCTAACTACATGGGCAGAAAATGAAATAAAAGATCCAATGGTGCGAAATATATTTTATGCACTATGCCGAACAACAACATACACGTATGCTCCTACAATACAATTAGCATCATCAGTATTAAAGCAAATACAGCTTTCTATGAAAGAAGGAGTATTTTACGTAGATGGTGGTTGGGAGACGATAATAACAAAATTAAGGGATTTAGCGAATGATGTTGGTGTGCAATTTCTAGCTAGTAAGCATGTTTTGGAAGTAGAACATTGTGAAGGTATACAAAAAATTCGTTGTTCGGATGATGAAGTATTTGAAGTTGATGCAGTTGTCGTGACTACTCCACCTAAAGAAGCTTGTAAAATAATAAAAGGTGCAGAAGGGACACGTCTGTATAGATGGAGTGAACAATCGGTACCGGTTACCGTTGCTGCATTAGATATTGGTTTGAAACGTTTAACCAATCCTATACATCATTTCGCATTGGGATTAGATCAACCTGTATTTTTCACGAATCAATCAAGAGCAGCCAAATTAAGTGAAGATGGAGCAATTGTAGTGAGTTTAATTAAGTACCATAATCCTATGCTAGAGATAAATCATTTTCATGATGATCAAGAACAGTTAGAAAATACGATGGAGTTGCTACATCCTAATTGGAAAAGAGAAGTTGTTGCAAAGCAATATTTACCGAAAATAACGGTAGTACATGATTTTCATCATATTGACCGTGTTGAAAAACCGGGCCCTAATATACCTGAAATGCCAGGTGTTTACGTTGCAGGAGATTGGGCTGGGCATGATGAAATATTAGCTGATGCTGCGGTAGCAAGCGGGAAACGTGTAGCGTTACACATTTTAAAGCAATTAGAAAGCGAGGCAGTTCATCATGGAAACGGAGCAATTATATGAAGCGTACCAACCATTATTATTTTCATTAGCATATAGAATCCTTGGGAGTGTTATGGACGCTGAAGATATCGTTCATGACGTATTTATCGCGCTAAATAATATAGAGGATGTTCAATCTATAGAAAATATGAAAGCATATTTGTGTAAAATGGCGACAAATCGTTCAATTGATAAATTACGTTCGGCAGCGCATAAACGTAATGTATATGTAGGAATGTGGTTACCAGAGCCATTTGTGGAAGAGTCTGATGAGCCAGCAGAGTCGTTTGTAATGAAAGAATCCATTTCTACGGCATATTTATTACTTTTACAACAACTGTCTGAGGTAGAGAGAGTTGTTTTCATATTAAGAGAGGTTTTCAGTTATGAATACGAAGAAATCGCTTCAATTGTTGATAAGAGTAGTGTGAACTGCCGAAAAATCTTTCAGCGTGCACGGAACAGTATTTTGGATAAGCCGAAGCAATCAACATTAAGTACGAAGAAAATGGCTGCCTATGTGGAAAAGTTTGTATCATCATTACAGTGTGGGGATGCGCAAGGCATGTTAGAAGTATTAAAAACAAATGCGATATTTAAAGCAGATGGTGGTGGTAAAGTTACAACTGCAATTAATCCGATTTATTCTGCAGATAAAATTATACGTTTGTTCTTTGGAATTGCAAAACGATTGCCAGAAAAGTATAGTGTTGATTTCAAAAAAATAAATGGTGCACCAGGCGTTATAGTTACAATAAATAATAAAGTGACGTATGTACTTTCATTCGCATTTGAGGATGAGAAAATTTCAAACATCTATATGATGGTTAATCCTGAAAAACTTATGCACTTAAATGTAATAGTATAAAAAAGACGCATTTCTTTAGAAGTGCGTCTTTTTTTTATTTTTCTAACATTTCAAGAGGTACATCTTTTTCGCCGGCTACCTCAAATTTAATTTCCCCGTCTTCTTCATAAATACGTGAAATAATCGGTATAGTAATCATTAATTTTTTATGCTGTTTTCGCTTTCTAGCGGCATCTAAGCTAATCACGTTCATTGTAAGCATCCTTTCTTCTAGAAATATATAAACAAAAGAAAATGCGTCCGGAAAGGGCGCTTAATTGAATTTGAAATACCGATTCATTTAAATGGGGTTTATATTATTTAATAACTGCAATTTAATTAAAAATAGTATGAATGGAATAATTGCACGTAGAAATTAACTTTACCAAAAAACGAAACAATATGCTATAAAAAAATTTAAAACTTTGTCATATAACGAGAAAAAGGTTTTCGTTTCGCATATAATGAAAGTAGACGGGCAGCAAGAGCTTTTTCATCATATTGCTTTGGAAAGGCGATGAAAAGGATGGATACTGTAGATTCATTATTATTTCAACTTGAACAATATGGAGAAGAGCATGATCGAAATAAAAAAACACGGGAAGAGAAATTACGGAATATTTCTCGTGAGATGGGGCAATTTTTATCAATTTTAGTAAAAGGGTGTAATGCAAAAAACATTTTAGAAATTGGAACTTCTAATGGTTATTCTACATTGTGGTTAGCTAATGCGGTAGAAGAAACAAATGGAAATGTAACAACTGTAGAGCTTTCTTCAGAACGGGTTGGAGAGGCAATTGTAAACTTTGAAAAGGCGAACCTTGTACAAAGAATTGATGTCCATAATCAAGAAGCAGGGGCGTTTTTAGATTCGCAATTAGATCATTCATTTGATTTTATTTTCCTAGATTCAGAACGTACACAATACATGTGGTGGTGGGAACATATAAAACGTATTTTAGAGCCAAAAGGTTTGCTTGTTATTGATAATGCAACTTCACATACAGAAGAATTAGCGGAGTTTATCAAGATGATTGAAGAAGATGATACGTATGAAACGGCGTTATTAGCTTTTCAAAAGGGAGCATTCGTTGCTCGAAAAAATAAGTAGAAGTGAGCATGACATAATTATCACATTGAAAGATAACAAATGTCAAAAGATTGAGTGCTGTATGATTTGAAGGAGATTGACCAATTGAATTTCAAATTAGATTGAAGAGGTAATAAATAATGAGATTCGTAAAGAATCCGCCTTCAGCATGTTCCTCTCTAGGTCTTAAGTCTGAGGAAAATAATGAAGAGAACAGGTATACTTATACTATGAAACAGGGAATGACTGCATAAGCAGGTATTTCTTGAAAAATCGATTTCAAGCAAGCAAAATGTGTATGAAATACGATATGTTAGATGAAATATAGTGCATATAAATTCGCACATATAAATAAAGGAGCGATTTTGTTGACTGAACTCGAGAAAAAAGAACCTGTATCGATTGTGAAAGATAATAATGTAGAAGTAGTAGTGGATACAGTAATAAAAGATGTCGAACTTGAAGAATTAAATAAAGAAGCTGATCTGTATGTACAAAAGTTAAATAGCGAGCAAAATACAGATTTATCAAAAGTATTGTCGCAGCTTGGAGACTTAGGAGATAAAGAGCAACAAGCAGCAGGACAAACGCTATCAGCATTAAAACGTCCTGTAACAGCGATGATGAATGGAAAGAACGAAGAAATTCCAAATACATTGTTAGAATTACGCAAAGTGGTATCAGAGCTTGATCCGAATTCATTAAAAGCAAGTGGTATGAAGAAAATTATGTTTAAAGTATTCAAGAAAAATCCACTTGAAACATACGTGCATAAATATCAATCTATAGATAAGCAAATTGAGGAGATTATAAGATCCCTTCTAATTGGTCGTGATAACTTACAAGAAGATACAGTTGGTCTTGAAATGTTAAAAGAGCAATCACATGATAAAATCCACGCTCTTGATAAACAAGTATACTTAGGAAGAAAACTTGCAGGCATGCTTGAAGCCGAGAAACAAAACCCAGAACGTCAAAGGGATATCCCGTTAATAAATGATGCATTAGAAAAAATACTTGTACGTACACGTAATATGCAGCAAGCAAAAAGTGTATTATTACAATCTATCGCATCTGTAGACATCATTAAGAAAAATAATGAAAAGCTATCAGAGGCAATTCGTAATGCAATTACGATGACGCAAAACGTTGTAACAGTTTCAGCTGCTATCCAGCTAGCGTTAACGAATCAACGTAAAACAATTGATGCCGTAAATGCGACAAATGAAGCAATTGAATCAATGGTATTAAGTAACTCACAAGCATTAAAACAAAATACAGAAGAAACAACAAAACTTCTTGAAAATCCTGCAATTAGTATGGATAAATTACGTGAATCATTCCAAAATGTATTTGCCGCTATTGAAGCATCTGAGAAATCGTCAGAACGTATTATTGAGTCTAGTAAGAAATTTGTAATTGAACTAGATACATTTAATGATGAGATGAAGCAGAAACTCATTCAGCGTCCAAGGAAATAACAGACTTTTAGAGGAGGTGAAAAAATGAGTTTCATTCAAGGAGTATTATTACTATTAGGATCATTACTTTTAATCGCATTTACTGTCGTTGTTCTAGTTGTATACTTCGGACGTAAACTTTATTTTTCATGGACGAAACCATATAAGAGAGCACAAGATTCCATTGAGAAATTATCAAACAAATCAACACCGTTTTTACAAGAATTTACGCAGCATCCACTCTTTTATCGCTGGGTTCGTACAGAAGGGAAAAAAGAACAAAATACTTTAAACACTCTTTTCTGTACTTCAGGCCAACGTACGAGAGAGCAAGTTTTCTCAATGTTACCGAAAGAAAAGCAGAAAAAAGTGCATGTGATGGCAAAAACAACGAAAAAGCTTACGAATGAAGATATTGATATCGCAACAATGAAAGTGAAAGATTTCTTGAGACAAGAATCACAACAAACTGTAAAACCGACAGACTTATCGTTTTATAAATTGTATTTCTATGATCGATATCCAGATGCATTAAATACAATTCAAGCATATAAACGCTCGATTAATCCTTCACTACAAAGAACGGTTGATGAGATTACAATTTCAGTATTAAATGCACTTCCATATTATCAAGAACAACGTATGTTTGAACAACAACATAAACTTGAAACGTTCTTAATGAAAGATTTAACAGCGATGCTATCGTTGGTAGTACAATTACCACCTTCACAAAGACCAGAGAAGGAAGAAGAACTGAAAATCTACTTGCAAAATTTCCAAAAAGAAATGGAAGTAGTAGAGCGAGATATCCGCGACTCGATTGATCACGATTTAAATGTGAAGATGAGAGCAGCGACTGAGAAGTTTAAGAATAAATAATAAAAGCGCCTTAAAGCTATAGTTTTTAGCTTTTAAGGCGCTTTTTTATTAGCTGTTATTTTGCTTTAACGGTAGTATGACTAGAAGCAATACTTTCATTATGCAATCGATCAACTGCAGTTACTACATACGTATACGTTTCTCCAGAAATAGCTGTTTTATCTACATAAATTTCTCCAAGTTTTGTTTTTCTTACAGTAGTAAGTAAATTTTTTGGGTTTTGTATATCTACTTCATTTTTTCCATTTACACGGTAAATGGCGTAATAAGCAGAATCATTCTCTCTATCACCAATGATACCTACAGCAATACCTTCCTCTCTTGGAATAGCACCTTTTAAAGTCGGTTGTTTTGGTGGATCATGATCAATCCAAGGCATAGGCGGGATTAATGCAGGGTGTTTATATATGTCTTTTGAGAGTCTATCTTTCACTCCAAGTGGATTATTATTAATATCTTTTAAGCTAAAATGCATACTACCTTTTATTTGAGGATATAGCCGGTTTAATACAATTTGTCTTGGGTATTCTTCAGGATCAGACCAAGCGGGGGCAGAGTTATTATTAATTTTATAGGCAGCCTGACCGATGTATAGGTGAATCGGTTTATTATTTGTTTCTTTTACCCACCAGTCTACTAATATGTCATATGCAGCGGGTGTGAAACCAATATTCCAATATATTTGCGGTGTAATGTAGTCAATATAACCTTTTTGTATCCACTCACGTGTGTCAGCATAAAGATCATCATAGTTTCTTTGTCCGGCGGTTGTGTTAGAGCCAGTAGGATCGTCGGCTATATTTCGCCACACGCCGAATGGACTAATGCCAAATTTCACATATGACTTTTCTTGTTTAATAGCAGCATTTAAACCTTTGACAAGTTCATTTACATTGTCACGTCGCCAATCCTCTATATTTGTAAATCTACCGTTATTATACGTTTCGTACGTTTTTTGATCAGGGAATTCTTCACCAACTACTTTATATGGATAAAAATAATCATCCATATGAAGGGCATCAATGTCATAATTTTGCACGATTTCTAAAGCGCCTTCTGTTATGAATTTTTTTACTTCTGGAATACCGGGATTGTAATATAATTTCCCGCCGTAA
>NZ_MAOG01000141.1:0-265910 GCF_001884205.1 Bacillus sp. NH11B
AATCGGGATGTTGTCTTGCAGGGTGATTATTTGATAATCGATTTATATCAGTGTGATTCATCGTTATTCGGTATGGGTTAATCCATGCGTGAAATTCTATATTTCTTTTATGTGCTTCTTCAACCATAAATGCGAGTGGATCGTATCCAGGGTCTTTTCCTTGTGTGCCCGTAATGTATTCAGACCAAGGACCGTATTTGGAAGGATAAAAAGCATCAGCAGTGGGTTTAATTTGTACAACTACTGCATTCATGCCAGTGCTTTTTACATCGTCTAGCAATCTTATAAATTCTTGTTTCTGCTTTTCAATAGGTAAGCCAGTTTTTGAGGGCCAATCAATATTAAGAACTGATGCAATCCATACTGCACGTAATTCATGTTTTTTGTACGTAGTATTAACTTCAGCATAAGTAGAGTGAGGGGGAATGAAAGAGAAAGGAATAAAAAAGATGACGATACAACATATCATTAATAAACGTTTCAAGATCATTTATACGCCTCCTTATTATATGGTTAACTAAAATAATATCTGAGGTGAGGTTGTTCTTACAATTGAGAAAAATGAATATTGAAACATTAATTTAATAGGAAAAATATTTTTAGTGAAATTTACTTTCATCACAACTAAATTCTTTCACTACTTCATATGCTTGTTAGTAAAGTGAAACTTCCTTTCATTCGAAGGGGATAATTCATAAGTATAGGAGGATTAATAAATGAAGGTTTTATTTGTTTGTTCTGGGGGAATGTCCAGCGCAATTGTTGTAAACGCTTTAAAAAAAGAAGCGGAGAAAAATGGTATGAACATGGAAGTACATGCAATTGGAACAAGTGAGGTGGAGGAAGAAGTAAAGAATGGTTGGGATGTTGTAATGGTTGCACCTCAAATTAGACATCGATTTGATTCAGTAAAAAAACTTGCAGAAGAGGAATCTGTTCCTTGCGGTATCATTCCGCCGAAAGCATACACACCGCTTGGTGGACCAACATTATTGAAAACTGTAAATGAATTAATTAGTTAGGGGGAAGCGTTATGAATAAGTTTGTCACGTTTCTTGATAAAAACTTATCTGGACCGATGGCAAGGCTTTCTGAACAGAGGCATTTACAAGCAATCCGTGATGGAGTTATTTCGGCGTTACCATTTATTATCGTAGGAAGTTTCTTTTTAATCGTAGCATTTCCGCCATTACCGAAAGATAGTTTCATATCCGTTTGGGCATTAAAGAATCAAACAAGTATATTAATACCATATCGTTTAACAATGTTTATTATGTCTTTATATATAGCATTTGGAATAGGATATAATTTAGCCAAAAGTTATAAGTTAGATGCTTTATCAGGGGCGCAGTTAGCAGTATGCTCACTACTTTTAACATTGACGCCTGAATTAATCGATAAAAAAGGATTTATGCTTCCGATGACAAATCTCGGGGGGCATGGATTATTCGTAACGATGATCGTATCTATTTTATCAGTAGAGATTTTAAGATTTTGTAAGACGAAAAATGTAATGATTAAAATGCCAGAACAAGTACCGCCGTCTGTTTCACGTTCGTTTGAAGCACTTATACCTGCTGCATTCGTTATTATTATAATGAGTCTAGTAACTGTCGTTTTTAGCATTGATTTACACCATGTTGTTGATAAATTAGCAGCACCATTAGTAAAAGCTGGGGATAGTTACTTCGGTGTAATCATTCCAGTGTTTTTAATTACGTTTTTTTGGTCATTCGGAATCCATGGTGTGTCGGTTGTTGGAACTGTTGCTCGGCCATTATGGGAAGTATACCTAGGGAAAAATGGCGAAGCAGTTGCTAGTGGAGCAGATCAGTTGCCATTCATTTCACCAGAGCCGTTATATCAATGGTTTATATGGATTGGCGGTTCTGGTGCGACGTTAGGACTTGTATTAGCTATGATTGTATTTGGTCGATCAAAATATTCGAAAGCATTATCAAGAACTTGTATTGTTCCGGGTATTTTTAATATTAATGAACCAGTCATATTCGGATTACCGATTGTACTAAATCCAATTTTAATTATCCCATTTATCATTACACCACTTGTAACAGCAACTGTTGCATATTCAGCAACTGCGATGGGATTTGTAACGCCAACACATATTATGCCACCGTGGACATTACCAGCTCCAATTGGTGCGTATTTAGCTACAGGCGGAGATTGGCGTGCAATTGTATTAGTTTTCATAAATATAGCAATATCATTCCTTATTTATCTACCATTCTTTAAAATGTACGACAAAAATATGCTTGAAATTGAAAAGAATGGAGACGGAGAATCTGTTAATCCGTGATTTTTATACTGTATTTATGAGTGATAGGTATTTTGCCTATCACTTCTTTCACATGAAGTCCAGAGAGGGTGAAATGGAATGAATATAAAATTTAGTTATAAAGGTGTATTTTTATTACTATTTGGAGTGATATGTGCGAATTTACTATTTGTACCTTTATTAAGAATGCTAAATCTATCACAAATGCATAGTATATGGCTCGTTACAAGCATTGCGGCAAGTATTTTGCTTACAGTAGTTGTTTCTTTCATTGATGGGTCGTTTACATCAAAAGTGCAGTTGTTTTTTAGATTTATAATATTTTCAATTGGCTGTACGTTTGTAACTTACATGATTGTTTTTTAGTAAATAGGAGGTTATGCATGTTATGTATATTGCAGGGGTAATGTCCGGTACTTCGTTAGACGGAATAGATGTAGCACTCGTTCATATAGAAGGAAGCGGTGTAGGTTCTAAAGTTGAACTCATCCATTTTACTACTGTGCCATTTTATAATGATATGAAAAATGAGATCCAGCAGGCATTATCAATAGAAAATTCAAATGTCCAACTCATATGCAGTTTAAATTTCAAACTCGGTTTATGCTTCGCCAACGCTGTAAAGGAAGTTTGTAAAGAGTCAAATATTTCATTGGAAAAATTAGATTTAATAGGTTCTCACGGACAAACGATTTATCATCAGCCAAAGCAAGATGGTAATATGATTCCCTCAACATTACAAATTGGAGAGCCAGCAGTTATAGCATATGAAACGAACACTACGGTTATCTCTAATTTTCGAACGATGGATATGGCAGCAGGGGGACAAGGTGCACCACTTGTGCCATATTCAGAGGTCATTTTGTATCGTCATCAAACTAAAAATAGACTACTACAAAATATTGGCGGGATCGGCAATGTTACAGTGATTCCAAGTAAACAAAGTAATGAGAGCGTTATTGCTTTTGATACTGGTCCAGGGAATATGGTAATGGATGATGTATGTCAAAGATTATTTCAGTTACCATATGATCAAAATGGTAGGATTGCAAAACAAGGAGTAGTTGTAGATGAAATTTTGACATATTGTATGAACCATCCATTTTTGAAAATGAATCCACCGAAATCAACTGGTAGAGAACAGTTTGGAGAAGAATTTGTAAGTGAATTATTGAAGCGGTTTGGAAAGCATGGTAAAGAAAATCTTTTGACGACTGTAACGATGTTTACAGCAAGTTCAATTGTTCAACATTATAAGAAGTTTATTCTTCCATATTTTGAAATCGATGAGGTAATTCTAGGTGGTGGTGGAAGTTATAATGATACACTTGTTGAAATGATACGGAATGGATTGAAAGAAGAAAAATGTGCAATATTCATTCAAGAAGATATAGGCTATTCTTCAGAGGCGAAAGAAGCAATCGCATTTGCTATTTTAGCAAACGAAACGCATCATCGTAATCCGAGTAATGTACCGAGCGCAACAGGTGCAAAGAAATCTGTAGTTTTAGGGAATACAACATTCCCTCCAATAAGAAGATGAAAATGAGGTGAACATATGAAGTATATGATTGGAGTAGACGGCGGTGGATCTAAGACAGAAGCAATGGTATTTGATAAAGATGGAAACGAACTTGTAAGAGCTACAAGTGGATTTGGAAACATTTTAATAGATTTTAAAGAAGCACTTTTTCATATTATGGAAGCGATTGATCAATGCCAGAAAAGTGTAGTGAAAGAGAATTGCGTTTGTATTTGTTTAGGATTAGCGGGTATAAGTGGAGCAAATACAAATGAATTAACATTACGTCTAAAACAGAAGTATGGAACACAAATTGAAGTTTTTAATGACGCAATGATAGCGCATGTAGCTGCTTTAAAGGGGAAGGATGGAATTATAACGATTGGCGGTACAGGCGCGATTTGTCTTGGAAAGAAAGGAGAAGTGTACGAGTATAGCGGTGGATGGGGGCATATTTTAGGTGATGAAGGAAGCGGATATTGGATTGCGTTACAAGGTTTAAAGAGAATAGCAAATCAATTTGATCAAGGAGCTGCACTTTGCCCATTAAGCTTAAGTATTCAAGACGAGTTTCAACTTTTGACATCGTCTCATATAAAAAGACTAGTATATAGCTCTTCAAAAAATAAAGTTGCAGCAATTGCACCATTCATTATTGAGGAAGCGAGAAATGGGAATGATGACGCACGTGAAATAATTATACAAGCTGGAAAGGAATTAGCTAGGATTACAGTAAATGTTTATAACAAGCTGAAATTTAAGCACCCAACTCCAATTGCAGTAAGTGGCAGCATATTGCGTTTAGTTCCTGAAATATATGCATTATTCAAGAAGTGCTGTGAAGAAAGTATGGAAGAGATTACATTTGTATCACAAACAGAAATGGCAGTGAAAGGAACATATTATTTAATGAAGGATAGATACTTTTAAGAATAGTTGTATGAGAATTTTTGTATGAATTGTAAATATATGATGTTAAAATATATAAAGGGATGTGGATAAAAAAGTACAATATACATAGTTCTTGAATATTGTATATGTATTCCCATGTAGAAAGTGAATGATAACATGATTAATAGTATGCAATTTTTGTATTTGGTGGCTTCTTATTTATTTGGAAACATATTGACCGCTTATATAGTAACGAAATGGAGACATAACGTTGATATTCGAGATGAAGGAAGCGGTAATCCTGGTGCAAGAAATATGGGGCGCGTATATGGAAAAGGGTATTTCGTCGCTACATTTTTAGGTGATGCAATCAAAGGAGCAATCGTAGTTTCTATTGCAAAATACCTTTTTGAAGATTCTACATTCATAATGTTAGCTTTACTGGCTGTTTTACTTGGACATATTTACCCAATTGTATTTAAAGGCAAGGGCGGAAAAGGCATATCCACTTTTATTGGAGGATTAATCGCATTTGATTATTTGATAGCGCTTACTCTTATTGCTGTTTTCATTATATTTTATTTAATCTTTAAAGGATTTACTAAGCCAGGCTTAATTACAATCGCTTGTTTACCGGTTTGCATGATTTTGTATTCTTACTCTATTGTTACGACTATTTTAAGTGCTCTTATCATTGTACTTATTTTATATGTAAATCGAGAATGAAATGAACTTGTAATAAGTGGAGTTAATCTCCACTTATAATTTTTATTAAATACATAAAGGAGATACAACATGGGGTTAATTTATAAAGTTGCTGATCAAGCTTGGGAATTTGAACGTATACATGAATTGAATTATAAAACATTTGTAGAAGAAATTCCGCAACATGAAGAAACGAAAGAGCGTGTTCGTATAGATCGTTTCCATGAAGAAAATACATATTTAATTTGTTTAGACGACAATAAAGTAGTAGGTATGGTTGCGTTGCGAGGAAAACGACCATTCTCGTTAGACTATAAAATTTCAAATCTAGATTTTTATTTGCAAGAACATGGAGAAAATGTATATGAAATTCGTTTGCTTTCAGTAGAACGTGCATATCGAAATGGAAGAGCATTGTTAGGTTTAATTCGCTTTTTACATCGTTATTTGCTTCTAAATGGATATGAATTGGCGCTCATTTCTGCTACAACTCGTGAACTACCTTTATATGAGCAAATGGGATTCAAATCTTTCCATACGTTAGTTGGAACAGAAGAAGCAGCCTTCCAGCCAATGTATGTTACCCCTGCTATGTTTGAAGCGTCGAATGTTGGGGGTATTATGACGAAGGAATATACGTTTTTACCTGGTCCAGTCGATATTGAAGAGAATGTTCGAAAGGCATTTTCTACTAAGCCTACTTCGCATCGTTCTAAGTCATTTCAAGTGACGATGGAAAATGTGAAAAAACGTTTACTGCAAATGACAAAAGCAAAACGTGTGCAAATCATGTTAGGAACAGGGACATTCGCGAATGATTCGATTGCTTTACAGTTACGTTCTATAAAAGGGAAGGGACTAGTATTAACAAATGGGGAATTTGGTAATAGATTAGTTGGACATGCAACACGCGCACAATTACATTTTGATACGTATAAAAAAGAATTGGGAGAACCGTTTATTTATACAGAATTAGAAAAAATAATGGAAACTGGCAATTATGAATGGCTTTGGTTTGTTCACCATGAAACGTCAACTGGAATGTTAAATGATTTAGACGGGCTAAATACTCTTTGTAACAAGCGTCAAATGAAATTATGTGTAGATTGTATCAGTTCGATTGGAGCAATACCGATAAATTTAAAGGATGTATATTTTGCAAGCGGCGTTAGCGGAAAGGCAATTAAATCGTTTACTGGATTATCTTTCGTTTTTTATAATCACAATGTGAAAGTAAATGAGACATTACCGGCCTATATGGACATTGGTATGTACGAAGAAAATGAAAGTATTCCATATTCTCATTCATGGAATTTAATGTATGCATTGCAAGAAGCATTAAAAAGATTCGAAGATGAAATGGCATTTGAAAAAATAAAAGAGACGTATGCATATATTGAACAAGCTATTACTACTATGAGTTTAAAACTTGTTTCACCTAAAGAACATGCTGCATCAATTATACTTACCATTCAATTAAATAAAGGTCTTTCTTCTAAAGCAGTAGGTGATGCGTTAGCATTACAAGGATATATTGTTCATTATGAGTCATCTTATTTACAAACAAATAATTGGATCCAAATTGCATGTTTAAATCATTATAAAGAACGTGATATGAAGAGGATGTTAAATTGTTTGCAAATGTGTGTATTACAGAATGGGGTACATATATAAAAACTTTTTCTTAACATAGATGGATTCGTATAAAGGAGCTACTGCATACGAAAACTTAGAATAGATCATTGGAAGAGGTGTTATTATGATAACTAAAAAACTACCATTACATATAGACGATATTAAAAAAGCTCAAAATATTCTAGATAGAAATGCTCGTAAAACCCCATTAGTAAAATCTTTTTATTTGACTAGTAAAACGGGCGGAGAAATTCACTTGAAATTAGAAAATATGCAATTAACAGGTTCTTTTAAATTCCGTGGCGCATTTAATAAAATGTCGCAGCTCACGGATCAAGAAAAAGAACGAGGCGTAATTGCATGTTCAGCAGGTAATCATGCGCAAGGAGTTGCATTATCTGCACATTTACTTGGTATTAAGAGTAAAATTGTTATGCCAATTTCTGCACCACAGGCGAAAGTTGAAGCAACTAAAGGATATGGATCTGAAGTGATTTTACATGGTGAAACTTTTGATGATGCAAAGGCAAAATGTGAGGAGATTACAAGGGAAACAGGTGAAACATACTTACATCCATATGATGATGTAGAGGTAATGGCTGGTCAAGGTACAATTGGATTAGACATTCTGGATGATATGTGGGATGTTGATACTGTTATTGTACCAATCGGCGGAGGCGGAATTATTTCTGGTATTGCTGTTGCATTAAAATCTTTTAATCCATCCATTAATATAATTGGTGTCCAAGCAGATAATGTTCATGGGATGAAGGCATCTTATGACAAAGGTACAATTGTAGAACATTATGAGGCACCTACTATAGCAGATGGTTGCGCGGTTAAAATACCAGGAAATTTAACTTTTGAAGTTGTAAAAGAATTAGTAGATGATATTGTAACAGTATCAGAAAAAGAGCTGGAAGTAGCGATGAAAGATTTATTACAACGTGGAAAGGCTGTTGTAGAAGGTGCGGGTGCATTAGCTACTGCTGCTCTACTGGCAGGGAAAGTTGATCAATATATTAAAGGGAAAAAAGTAGTAGCGGTAATATCTGGTGGGAACGTAGACTTACAGCGTATTTCGAGTGTTTGTGAGCAATTTTTTGTGGCGAATGAAGTGAAGTAGTATTTTAAAAAATTGTTTTATGAACAAGGAGCTAAGAGGAATGATCTTAGCTCTTTTTAATTATGCCTGTGCTGAAGAAAATAATGACTCCATTTTTACTTTGCTCTTCTCTCGAATTTCAGCATCTGCGTGTCTCATAACATATTTATGCGCTACAGCGATTGCTAAAACATCATCTAATAAGCCAATCCCAATAATAGCAGCAATATCTGGAATGAAATCAATAGTTAATACGTAATAGGATAAAGCGGCTAATATTATGAACTTCGCTTTAGTAGGTAACCCTTTTTTTCTCATTGTGTAGTATAAAATAATACTTTCATATACGCTTGATTTCCCAAGGTTTGCTGAGCTTTTTTTGAACTTTTTCCAAAGTGTCTGTTTCTCCATATAAACACTCCTTTTACAAAAACATCGATTTTTTAAAAGGATAGACAAAGAAGTAGGGAAATAATCAATTTTATTGTTTTTCTTATTGTATATTCCATAAAAATAGGGAATTACCTGTTCAAAATAATAGAATGTTGGTTATGTAACGACTCACAGTGTTTTGTTACATAAGTATGTACAGTAAAATGTATGTGGATGATTTATTTATTATTAAAAATTGAATAAAGGGTATGGGGGAAGAAAAATGAAGATAATAGAACTACCAATTGAATTTGAATTTAATGAGGCAAAACAATGTATTTATCCGAGCTTACTTATAGTAAACAATGAATTAACTTTAGTAGATACAGGTTATATAAACTTTTTACCTTTAATTGAAGATGCAATTGTAAAACTTGGGTTTGAGATGGAAAACTTAAAAAATATAATTATTACTCATTATGATGATGATCATATAGGATCTTTATATGATTTCAAAATGAAATATCCTCACATTAATATTATTGCTAGTGAAATTGAATCTAACTACATTAATGGTGAAATAAAATCGGAGAGACTAGTCCAAGCTGAAGAAATGTTAGAATGTATGCCAAATGGAGAAAAAGAATTTGGTAAATGGTTTATACAACAGCTAAAAAATATAAGACATATTTCCGTCGATGAAAAAGTAAATGATGGCCAAATGATTTTGAATAATGAATGTCAAATAGTAGCGACGCCAGGACATACTTCGGGGCATATTTCATTATATTTTCCGAATTTAAACTGTGTAATTACGGGAGATGCAGCGGTTCAAGAGAATCGTGAATTAGTTATAGCTAATCCGAATTTTTGTTTAGATTTAGAAAAAGCGGAAGAGTCTTTAAAGAGGATTAAAAACCTTAAAGCTGTAACTTATTATTGTTATCATGGAGGGAAACTTACTGTTTAAAATAATAAAAAAACGATCTTTCCTATATCGAAAAAATCGTTTTTTTAATTCATAGATTCTGCAATTTGGATTAAATCCTTTACGTTATATTTTCCTTGTATATAGCGTTTGTTACCAATTGCAATTGTATATTGAAAACCATTCTTCTGAAAGATAAGTTCATATGCTGAATCAAAATGAGGATTATATAATGCTTTTATATTATTTTTTAAGCTGTAGAACGTAGCTCCCCTATGTACATAGAAGCCTAATTTGTTTTGAACTGGTGAAACAGTGATTTTAAAAATCCCATTAATATCTTCATTGTAGTATTGGAGGTTTAAGTAATCGTTATAGATGTACCCTTGAAATTCGTGAATTTCGAACGGGAATTTTGTAGGAGTAAGTATATGTTCCTTATACTTCATTTCATATTCTTTTACGATAGTAGCTTCTTTCATAAGTGGATTGGTACCATCATAAATTTGATTCATTTGAGATATTTTATTATTTTTTGTTACTATTTCTAAAATGAAACCGATAGTAAATTCATCATTAGTGCCTTTGAAATAAGAAATAAGAATTGTAGTATCTTCTTTTGGAGATGATACTATTTTAATTTCATGAATAGGTTTTTCCTTTTGGAAAGTAGGTAGTTCAACTCCTTCTGTTACATATGACTGCATTAATTTTTTATCATTTTTGAGTAAAGCATGTTTGAATTCACTGATTACATCTGTTTGAGATTTCGCCATTATAATTGTGGTGGATTGAAAATATAGTAAGAAAAATAAGTAAAAAATTTTTATGAATGTAGTAGTTAATTTTATTATCATATAACTATCTTTCCATAAATTTGAAATATATATGTATAGGAGGAGAGAAGATGAGTTTATTGCTTGATGTAATAATGGATATAATTTTATTTTACCCTCGAAATGACATGAAATTAAAACATCATATTGCCAAATTAAGTGAATTTGAGTGGTTTCGAAGGCTACACGAAGATACAAAGTATACGAGATTAATTTGGAGTAATAGAAAAATTAAAAAGTTCATTTTGTCTTCTACTAACATGGAAGCATTAATAAATTCGGAGGAAAAACAAAAAGAATTTATTCATCTAGTACACGAGGAATATAAAAAAAGAAGATAAGAATTTTTTTATTTTTCATATTTGGCGAAACAAATGGTACAATGAAAGCTAATGTGAAAAATAAGGAAAAGAAGTGGTCTATTTGAAAAACTTTTTAGAATTAGGAATTAGTGAAACTTTTAATCATACATTACGTGAAAATGGAATTACAGAAGCAACACCAATTCAAGAGAAAGCAATTCCGGTAATACTGTCTGGTAAAGATATAATTGGTCAAGCAAAAACTGGAACAGGTAAAACACTTGCATTCGTGTTACCGATTTTAGAAAAAATCGATCCAGAATCTAGTGATGTTCAGGCTTTAATTGTTGCGCCAACAAGGGAACTAGCACTGCAAATTACAACTGAAATTAAAAAAATGCTTGTTCAAAGAGAAGATATTAATGTACTAGCGATTTATGGCGGGCAAGATGTAGCGCAACAATTGAGAAAATTAAAAGGTAATACACATATTGTTGTAGCGACACCAGGACGACTATTAGATCATATACGACGTGAAACAATTGATTTAAGTAATCTTTCAACGATTGTACTAGATGAAGCTGATCAAATGCTTTATTTCGGTTTCTTATATGATATTGAAGATATTTTAGATGAGACACCTGATAGTAAACAAACGATGCTATTCTCAGCAACGATGCCAAAAGATATTAAAAAATTGGCGAAACGTTATATGGATGAGCCGCAAATGATTCAAATACAAAGTGAAGAAGTAACGGTAGATACAATTGAACAGCGTGTCATTGAGACGACAGATCGTGCAAAGCCAGATGCACTTCGTTTTGTTATGGATCGTGATCAGCCATTTTTAGCTGTTATTTTCTGTCGTACAAAGGTTAGAGCAAGTAAGCTTTATGATAATTTAAAAGGACTAGGTTATAATTGTGCTGAACTTCATGGTGATATACCTCAAGCGAAACGTGAAAGAGTTATGAAGAGTTTCCGCGAAGCTAAAATTCAGTACTTAATTGCGACTGATGTAGCAGCTCGTGGACTTGATGTAGATGGTGTAACGCACGTATTTAACTTTGATATTCCAGAAGATGTAGAAAGCTATATTCACCGCATTGGCCGAACAGGACGTGCAGGTGGATCAGGTCTTGCAATTACATTCGTTGCAGCGAAAGATGAAAAACATTTAGAAGAAATTGAAAAAACGCTTGGTGCACCACTGAAAAGAGAAATAATTGAACAACCGAAGATAAAACGTGTTGATGAAAATGGAAAACCGTTACCAAAGCCGGCTCCAAAGAAATCAGGTCAATATCGTCAAAGAGATAGCCGTGAAGGTTCTAGAAGTGGTTCAAAAGGTGGTCCAAGAAACGATTCAAGAAATAGTTCGAGAAATGATAACAATCGATCATTTAATAAGCCAAGTAATAAGAAAAGTAGTACAAAACAAGGTCAGCAAAGACGTGGCCGTTAAATAGTTATTATTCTAAAAGAGTCGCAATGCGTTGCGGCTCTTTTTTGTTTTTATACAATGAAGTCGATATAAGTACAAGGGTGGTGCACAGAAGTAATTTTTAAAATTTCATTCACCGAATTTAAAAATTAAAAATTCATAAAGGAAATCAAAAGTAGGATGTTGTATATGTACAATAATTAGGAAACTTTTTATTAACTAAACATATAATTTAAATAGACCGAAAGTCGGTCTGGTGGGAAGGGGAACTTGAATGCGAATTGTAAAGGAGTATGAGGAGCGCAGAAAGGAAATTTTAGAAACTGCTGAACGTTTATTTGTTACTAAAGGATATACGAAAACAACAGTAAATGACATTTTAAAAGAGATAGGGATAGCAAAGGGGACGTTTTATCATTATTTTAAGTCGAAAGAAGAAGTGATGGATGAAATCATTATGAGGATTATTAAAGCGGATGTTGCTAAAGCGAAAGTAATCATCTCTAATCCAAATATCCCAGTTTTAGAAAAGTTATTTCGAGTTTTAATGGAGCAATCGCCAAAATCAGGTGACATAAAAGATAAAATGATTGAACAATTTCATCAACCCAATAATGCAGAAATGCATCAAAAAAGTTTAGTACAATCCATTATACATTTATCTCCTGTTTTAGCAGAGATTTTAGAACAAGGAATCGATGAAGGCGTATTTTCTACACCATACCCACAAGAAACGATTGAATTATTACTCTCTTCAGCACAAGTCATATTTGATGAAGGTTTATTCCAGTGGAAGCCGGAAGAAATGATGAGAAGAGCGAAAGCTTATATTAAAATGATGGAAGTATCTGTTGGAGCGAAAGAAGGATCCTTTGATTATATGATCGAGGTTTTAATGAAACAGAAATAGCTTTTTTCTGTTTGGGTATTATAGACCGGCAGTCGGTCTAAATTTGAATGAAGGGTGTGATGAAGATGCCAGCAAGTATAAAATCTTCTATGAAAGATTTTCATTTAATGGTGAGTGGGCAAATTATTACTATTTTAGGATCAACACTTTTACGTTTTGCTCTGTCGTTATATGTGCTAGATATAACAGGGCGTGCTGATATATTCGCAGGATTATATGCTGTTACGAGTATTCCGTTTTTGTTAGCCCCTGTTGGCGGAGCGATAGCAGATCGTTTCAATCGCCGTAATGTAATGGTCATTTTTGATTTTATTAACGCTGCGATTGTATTAAGCTTTATAGTTTTATTATTTACTGGATCTGTATCTATTATATTGATTGGGACAATTATGTTTTTACTAGCAGTTATTAGTGCAATGTACTCACCTGTTGTAATGGCAAGTATTCCGCAATTAGTTCCTGAGAAAAAGTTAGAACAAGCGAACGGTATCGTAAATGGTGTGCAAGCACTATCTAATATAGTTGCGCCTGTATTAGGTGGAATATTGTACGGCATAATTGGTTTGAAAATGCTCGTAATAATAAGTTGCTTCGCTTTCTTTTTATCTGCGATTTTAGAAATGTTTATTACAATACCTTTTATAAAAAGAGCGCAAGAAAGCCATATCATACCGACAATTGTAAAGGATATGAAAGAAGGGTTTATATACGTTTTAAAACAACCATTTATTTTGAAATCTATGCTTTTAGCCGCATTACTAAATTTAATACTAACACCGCTATTTGTAGTTGGTGCTCCAATTATTATAAGAGTAACAATGGAAAGTAGCGATACTTGGTATGGAATTGGAATGGGGTTGATCGATTTTGCTACTATTTTAGGTGCATTATCAATAGGTTTTTTTGCGAAAAAACTACAGATGAAAACACTGTATTACTGGATGCTTTTAATAGCTTTATTAGTAATACCAATGACACTATCAGTTACGCCATTTATTCTTAATTTAGGATACTATCCATCATTTATCCTCTTTATACTTTCTTCTATTCTAATTGCAATGATCATGACAAGTGTATCCATCTATGTGATTACTGTAGTCCAAAAGAAAACACCAAATGAAAACCTAGGAAAAGTAATGGCAATTATAATAGCAGTATCTCAATGTATGGCGCCAATTGGGCAAGTCGTTTATGGTTTTATGTTTGAAGAATTCAGTATGAACATTTATTTACCTATATTAGCAATTAGTTTCATAATGATAATAATAGCGATAGTGACGAAGAAAATATTATGGAATGAAGGGAACTAGCTTCATATGATTAAGAGAATGTTAAAACGAGATTTATCTCAAAATAAAATGATAATTACCATTTTATTTATGTTTATCATGTTATCAAGTCTTTTAATGGCTAGTGCTTCAAGTAACGTTATAAATCTATTGAATTCAATGGATCAATTGTTTAAAGTATCAAGCGCACCGCATTTCGTACAAATGCATGCTGGAGAAATAAATCAAAAGTCAATCGATTTATTTGTTAAAAGAACGCCTATTATAAAAAAACAGCAAACGGCTGAAATGGTTCAAATAAATGGAACCAACATTTTTATAAAGAAGAAAAATCAAGCGGAACATAATAGTGTAATGGACATTAGCTTCGTGAAACAAAATAGTAATTTTGACTTTTTATTAAATTTGAATAATGAAGTGGTCGATGTTAGGAAAGGGGAAATAGGTGTACCCATTTATTATATGCAAAAATATAATTTGCATATTGGAGATAAAATATGGGTTGTTAAAAATAATAATGAACTAGAATTTACTATTTCAGCATTTGTTCGTGATGTTCAAATGAACCCATCAATTGTTAGTTCAAAACGATTTGTAATAAGCAATGAAGATTTCGAAAGAATAAAGGGGAATTTTGGAGAAAGCGAATATCTTATTGAATTCCAGCTAACAGATGTAGATAAAATAAATGAATTTGAAAACCTATACCAGTCATCGAACTTACCTCAAAAAGGTCCCTCTATTACGTATTCACTCTTTAAAACACTCAATTCATTAACAGATGGAATAATAGCTGCAGTACTTATCATAATAAGTGCATTATTAATGATAATCGCAATTTTATGTATTAGATTTACGATTATTACTTCAATGGAAGAAGACTATCAGGAAATTGGTGTAATGAAAGCTATCGGCATTAAAAGTAAAGATATTCAAAAACTATATGTAACAAAATATGTTGTTATTTCTGCTAGCGGATGTATATGTGGATATATACTTTCATTATTTGTTTCAAAAATATTCACCTCTAATATCTCACTTTATATGGGGACAGCAAATACAAGTGTTTTACATTTTGTTGTACCATTAATAGTCACAGCTTTGTTATTTCTAGCCGTTATCCTTTTCTGTCGTCTCATTTTGCGGAATTTCAGGAGAATAACAGCAATAGATGCTTTACGATCAAAAGATAATCTAGGAAAGAGGAAGGTAAAAAGTTCTTTTTCTCTCTCTCAAACTAATATTACAAATGTAAATATATTTATTGGTATACAAGATGTAGTAAAACGATTTAAGTTATATCGCGTATTAAGTATCGTTTTAATCATAGCCGTGTTCATGATTGTTGTACCTGTTAACTTTTTGTATACGATTCAGTCACCGAAGTTTGTAAATTATATGGGAACAGGAAAAAGTGATATTCGAATAGATTTACAGCAATCTGAAAATATAGAGAAACGATTTAAGGATGTAATTTCATATATACGAAATGATGAAGAAGTAGAAAAATATGCAGCATTTGTAACGAGTACATTTAAAATGGTGAACGCTGATGGTACACATGAAAACTTAAATATAGAAGTAGGAGACTTCACTCAATTTTCAGTAGACTATATTCAAGGTATGGCACCAAAAAATGAAAATGAAATTGCTCTTTCTTATATGAACGCAAATGAATTAAAAAAGAATGTAGGGGATCATATCGTTTTATTTGTGGATGGGAAAGAGGAAACACTAACGATTAGTGGTATGTATCAAGATGTAACGAATGGTGGGAAAACAGCTAAAGCTAGTTTTTCTAATAATAATGAAAATATATTATGGTATGTAGTAAATGTAGATACGAAGCCTACTGTGAATCTGCAAGAAAAAGTGAAGGAGTATAAACAAAATTTTAATTCTGCAAAAATAACAGATACGGATGATTATTTAACGCAAACTTTAGGAGAGACAATTAAACAATTAAGACTCGTGACTCAAGTGGCTATTTTGATTGCGATATTGATATCAGTTTTAATTACTGCGATGTTTTTTAAAATGTTATTAGCAAAAGACTCCTCCCAAATATTAATAATGAAAAGTATTGGTTTTTCTAGAAAAGATATTCGTATACAGTATATAACACGTTCTATCGTCATTGTATTATTAGGCATTGTGACAGGGACATGTATAGCTGCTACACTTGGTCAAATGTTAGTAAGTTGGTTAGGCTCATTTATGGGAGCAGCTCATATAAAGTTTGTCGTAAATCCCATCGTTTCTTATGTAATATGTCGAGCTATTTTATTTATATCTGTGACTGCAACAACAATTTTCAGTAGTTTTACTATGAAGCAAACAAACGATGTAAAGTCAAATGGGGAGTAGGGGTGTATCACTTGAAAAAAAATTTAGAAGTAAGGCAATTAAACAAAACATATTCAATAGATGGAAATGCAAATTATCACGTGCTAAAAAATATAGATTTAGAGGTTTATGAGGGAGAATTTGTATCGGTTATGGGGCCTTCTGGTTCTGGGAAATCGACGTTACTATATAATATTAGTGGAATGGATCAAATGTCATCAGGAAGTGTGAAAATTGGTAGTAAAGAAATATCTTGTATGAAAGAAGAAGCGTTAGCCAAATTGCGCCTTACTGAAATAGGATTTATTTTTCAGCAGAGCAACATTCTTAGAAACTTGAATCTATTTGATAATATCATTTTGTCTGCATATTTAGCGAAATGTGAGAGTAAGAAAATAGTAAATCAACGTGCTCTGGAGCTAATGGGGAAAATGGGGATAAGTGATATAGCGTCTCATTATATAACCGAAGTATCTGGAGGGCAATTACAAAGGGTCTCTATATGTAGAGCGCTTATTAATAATCCAAATGTTATTTTTGCAGATGAGCCGACTGGTGCTCTAAATTTAAAATCAACAGAAGAAGTAATGCAAATATTATTAAATATTAACCGTGATGGAACGACTATTATGTTAGTAACTCATGATGTAAAGGTAGCAGCGAAAACAGAAAGAGTTCTTTTTATGGCAGACGGTGAAATTGTTAGTGAAATACAGTTAGGTAAGCTTAGGAACGATGATTTAAAAGCGCGAGAAGAGAAGTTGTTAAAATGGTTAGCTGTACTTGGATTTTAAAGACAAAAACTCCTATTGGGTATAGGAGTTTTTTCTTTGCTTGAAAGTTCAATAAGATTTATAATAATTTTCTGACTATTAAATTTAGGGGGATATAAATGAAAAGTGAAACTTTGCATACTCAAGAAGATATTACTAAAATGCTCGATTCATTATTAAGATCGGCAGAACCATTTTGGAATGAATTTTATGCGAATAGAGAAAAAGATGTTCCGTTTTTTGAAAATGTTCCGGATGAGAATCTGGTTTCATATATAGAAACAGGATGGGTTTCCAAAGGGAAAGTGCTGGAACTTGGATGTGGCCCAGGAAGAAATGCAATTTATTTAGTGACTGAAGGATTTGATGTAACAGCAGTGGATTTATCTATAGAAGGCATTAATTGGGCGAAAGAGAGGGCATTAGAAAAAGGAATAGGAATTCACTTTATTTGTGATTCAATTTTTAATTTAGAGGTTCAAAATGAATTTGATTTTGTATACGATTCGGGTTGTTTACATCATATTCCACCACATAGAAGGATACATTATGTGGATTTAATTAAAAACTCATTGAAATCGGGTGGTTATTTCGGATTAACATGTTTTGCAGCAGGTGATTTAGATGAGCGAAATGGATCAGAAATAACAGATTGGGACGTATATAGAGGTTGGAGTTTACAAGGTGGTCTTGCCTATTCGGATGAAAAATTAAGGGAGATATTTAAAGAGTTTGAAGTGATTGAAATTAGGAAGATGAAACAAATTGAACAACCAAATACTATGTTTGGAGAGTCATTTCTTTGGACAGCATTATTTAAGAAGAAATAAGGAAGTAGATAATTGACAAACTCATCGTTTTTATAGACAATACATTTACAAGAATATACGTTCGGTTTTTGTTAGCCGGTGTATGTTTTACATAAATACATAACAAGGGGCTGTCTCCATATGAGTAACACAAATCAAAAAATTACTACGTTTTTAATGTTTGAGGGCAAAGCTGAGGAAGCGATGAATTTTTATACGTCGCTATTTGATCAATCAGAAATTGTAAGTATTTCTCGCTACGATGAAAATGGACCTGGTAAAGAGGGAACCGTAATTCATGCAACTTTTACGCTAAATGGCCAAGAGTTTATGTGTATTGATAGCTATGTAAATCATAATTTTACATTCACTCCAGCTATGTCTCTTTATGTAACTTGTGGGACAGAAGAAGAGATTGAAACGGTCTTTCATAAACTAGCGCAGGATGGAGCAATTCTTATGCCTTTAGGTTCTTATCCGTTTAGTAAAAAGTTTGGCTGGTTAAATGATAAGTATGGTGTATCTTGGCAGTTAACTCTTGCTGAATAAAAAAGAAAAAGCGTAGCGTATTTGTTTAATGGATTTAGTTAAAATCTTGAAAAATTAAATAACATAAAAAAGCGTTCCAACTGTCAACAGGTTTGGAATGCTTTTTTTATGTGGAAGTGAGTTGTTTAAAACTTATCAATTCTACGATTATTTTAAATGAATGGAATGGATGTGTAATTTTGTGTCTTTTTAGAATTTTTAGTGATTATTAATATTTATCTGTTAATATAAATATAGACAACTATGTATTAACTATCAGGCGGGTTAATAGAAAAAGGAAAGCATAAATAGTTAATAAGCTTACACATAAAATGCAACTAGATTGTTAGGAGGACTAATCACAATGGATATTACACAACAAAACAGTAATGCATGGGATAAGAAGGTTGAAGAAGGTTCTAGATACACGCAGCCTGTAAGTAGCGAGGTTATTGAGAAAAGCAAATCAGGTGAATGGGAGATTACAGTGACTACGGAAAAATCAGTTCCTAGAGAGTGGTTTCCAAAGTCATTAGATGGATTAAAGATACTTTGCTTAGCATCAGGTGGCGGACAACAAGCACCAGTTCTAGCTGCTGCTGGAGCAGATGTAACAGTTACTGATATATCTAAGAAGCAATTGGAACAAGATGAAAAGGTAGCAAAACGGGATGGTTTGACTTTAAAAACAGTACAAGGAGATATGTCAGACCTTAGTGATTTTGAGAATGAATATTTTGATATTGTTGTAAATCCTGTTTCTAATTTGTTTGTAAAAGATATTCATCTTGTATGGAATGAAGTTTCTAGGGTTTTAAAGAATAAAGGTATTCTTATTTCTGGATTTACAAATCCGTTACTATGGATTTTTGATGATAACCAAGAACAAAAAGGTATTCTTGATGTTAAACATTCAATTCCTTCATCAACATTGGATTATTTACCAGAGGATGAAGTTCAAGATTACATCGATTCAAATCAAACAATAGAATATGCGCATACTCTAGAAGACCAAATCCAAGGCCAAGTTGAAGCTGGTTTTGTTATAACAGGTTTTTATGAGGATGATTTTGGTGGAACAAGGATATTAGATAAGCATATTAAAACCTTTATTGCGACAAAAGCTATAAAGGTAAAGATGGATTAAGAATTTTTCCTTATGTATTTTGAGTGTCGAAACTATTCTCAAAACAAGTTTTACACTACCAATTGTATAATTAGGTTATGCTTTTATATTAAGAATTTTGCTGGCCGAATCTTTTTCCAAGTTTAGCTAACAATTCAGGCTGATCGGCTTGGCTCATTTCAACTTCAATAAAGATAAGTTGATTCTTATTTAAAGTTATATTCGTTAAGACTTCTGCTAACTCTATTTCATTTTCCACCTTACATGTTAGACTTTTTTTTCTAATCCGAATACGTTTGCGAGTTTTGTGTAATACCACATTTGTATGTCATTATACGATTCGTTTTGGCCGTAAATTGCACGTTCAACAGTGTATCCGTTGTTCTTGATTAAAAATATAATCGGTTTCAAATTTTGACGTAGTATAGTTGATAACTCTTGGGCAGTTACTTGGAAAGAACCATCACCAATACTAATAATACAATCAGATTCATCAATTCTCTTTCGCAAATACGGAGAACTTACATCACCAGTATAAACCCCTATAAATTGAGGGGGTTTTTCTGGGAATATTCCTTTTCCCATACTTAACGTCGCGATAGGAAACCCAGTTTTTTCTACGAATTGATGTAAATTTTCTTTAGCGTGAAATCGATCTACTTCAAAATCAGCTAAAATTACAGGGTTTTGGCGTTATTTATTTTTGAAGTGGCATGTAGAAGCATTTTGTCCAATGCTTCTTTATTACTTAAAATCGGTTTATATAAAATTGGTTCTGTAGGTTTATTAATGGGTTTATTATACACATCAATCGGCAAATTAATATGAACAGGGCGTTTTTTCATTCCAACATGCACGTAAAACACGGTCAATTTCCTCAGCAGCATGCTCAGGTGTTACATTTGTTTGTGTCACAGTGATTTCTCGATACATAATGGAAAAGTGATCGAACTTTCCATTGCCTAACGTATGATGGACGATTGCTCCATTTTCCATTACTTTTGTTGGTGGAGTACCCGTGATTTTTATAACTGGCACGTTTTCTGCATATGAGCCAGCAATACCGTTAATGGCGCTTAATTCTCCGACACCGAAAGTAGTAATAAGAGCAGCGATTCCTTTTATGCGAGCATATCCATCTGCAGCATATGCCGCATTTAATTCATTACAATTGCCAATCCACTTTAAATTTTCATGTGCTACTACATCATCTAAAAAGGCGAGATTATAATCACCAGGAACCCCAAATATATGTTCAATTCCTAATTCGTGTAGTCTATCCAATAAATATGTACTTACAGTATATTGTTTTTCCAAATGAATCATCTCCTAATTATGCAATGAATGTTTCAATAAACTAAATAAGTTCTAATGCGTTGATTAAAATATTCAATACTAGATTGTGGTATAATTTACATACAGGGGGAAAGTAGATGACACAACATAAAGAAGAACAGATGAATGAGGCATTAGCATTATTTTACTTTGCATATAAAACATTTACTGAAAAGCCAGATGAAATTATAAAAGAGTACGGTATACAACGAGTACATCACCGAATTTTATTTTTTATTGCACGTTTTCCAGGGATAAGTGTAAATGAGTTATTATCACTGCTAGAAATAAGTAAACAAGCTCTACACGGACCATTACGACAACTTGTGGAAAAGAATTTAATTGAGAGTAATGAAGCTACACATGACCGCCGTGTGAAACAGTTATCTTTAACAGAAGAAGGTACAGATTTAGAGAAAAAACTGAGCGATGTTCAAAGGATGCAAATGGATGCTATTTTTTCAAAATTTGGTGAATCATGCGAAGAAAATTGGCATCAAGTTATGAATGAAATGGCAAATAGCCGATCAGGTTTTGATGCTTGGATATCGAAACGGGAAATACCAGTCGATCAAAAATAATGAGAAAATATATCTGTTTTTATAGTTTGAAAAAGAACAAATTTTATCCATGCATTTGGCAACTATGGATAAATCATAGAGTGAATGGATAAAAAGTTACATTACTAGATACTTTATACGTGTACGCGATGGAACAAAAAAATCCACATTTCCGAGAGGGGAATAATAATGATAAAACTTGTACTTATTCGTCACGGACAAAGTTTATGGAATCTTGAAAATCGCTTTACTGGATGGACTGATGTAGATTTATCAGAGAATGGATTAAGTGAAGCAAGAGAAGCAGGAGCAATATTAAAGGAAAATGGTTATACTTTCGATGTTGCTTACACATCTGTATTAAAACGAGCAATCCGAACTTTATGGATTGTGCTGCATGAAATGGATCTTACTTGGGTGCCTGTACATAAATCGTGGAAACTAAATGAAAGACATTATGGCGCACTACAAGGATTGAATAAAGAAGAAACTGCAAAAAAATATGGAGAAGAACAAGTTCATATTTGGAGAAGAAGCATTGATGTAAGGCCACCTGCTCTTACTGAAGATGACCCTAGATATGAAGCGAACGATCCAAGATATAAAACACTTCCAAAAGATGAATTCCCATTAACTGAATGTTTGGAGGATACGGAGAAACGAGTGCTTAATTATTGGCATTCAGAAATTGCACCGTCATTAAGAAGTGGTGAGAAAGTAATTATTTCATCTCATGGTAATACAATTCGATCGCTAGTGAAATACTTAGACAACCTTTCAAATGATGGAGTGGTTTCATTAAATATTCCAACTAGCATTCCGCTTGTTTATGAATTAGACGAAAATTTACGTCCGATTCGTCATTATTACTTAAGTATTGATGGAGAAGTACCTGAAGGGGAAATTCCGAAACATATTTCTTTTTAACATGAAAATTTGTAACGCGTGCTTGTCTACATATACAATGTAGATTCATGATAAAAAGACGTGGTACCTTCTAATGTATATGCGATATTGCTAAATTTAGAAGCTTGTCCACGTCTTTTGTCATAAAGAGAGCTGCTTGTGCATGTAATGATATCGTGAGTAGTTTTTGAATGGAGGGTGATGTGATTGGTGATCTCTAACATTCGAATCGGCTTATTTATTTTAGCAATCGTTTTTCTAGTACTTGTTTTCTTTTACTGGAGAAACGAAGAGTTATACGAGGAGAAAAAGCAACGTATTAGAAAGACCTGGTATGGGTTGTTTATAATATCAGTCACCGTATATTTCATGATAAAAGGAATTGATTTAACCCTCTGGAAAAATCTTTTAATGTTCACTGCAATGGTTATTTTCGTTGATATCGCATTTATTTTAACACCTAATATTTCAGAAATATGGGGAGCGAAATTTAGTGATATCGGCAAGACTGTTCAATCGATAAAACGGTCATTAATTGCTTCTAAAGCAAGAGGAGAAATATACACGACAATTATTCAAAATGTTAATCCAGCAGTATTCGGTACGATGGAATGGCATACAGAAGAGGAATATACAAAAAGCTTAAATGCATTTTTAGATTCATATGGGGAAAAGGTTGGTGCGAAAATTGTTGTTTTTGAAGCCGCGAAGGAATTAAATACAAACTTTCGTGGTATTCGCTCGCAATTTAGTATTATTGTTCCCGTAGAACACGTTGAACAGTTGAATGAGCAAAAAGCTGTTCAAATAGAAAACGTTGGGATTATACCAGCAAAAATAGTAAGTGATGTTTTCATTGTTATTGATGGGAAGAAAAATAACCTGCAAGATCGAGATTTTGAAAATGTATATAATTTAACTATACATCATAGTTATTTTAGTAAGTAGGACAGAATTTTCTGTCCTACTCTTTTATACATAAATTCGGAATAAATCGGAAAAAGTTGAATAAAATCGGACAATCATTCCTACACTAGCACGTAGAGGTGATTGTAGTGATAAAAGATTATGACAATGATTTTTTTAAAGAAGACAATGAAGATACGACAGATTTCTCGTTAATAAAAGGAGATACATTACAGCAAGTAGAAGAATTAGAAGAAGAGTTAAAAAGAAAATCATGATTGTACACTTTGTCTGCATTTGCTATATAATATAAATAGAAGATTGTATCTTTTTAAAGAGGGGGAGAAGAGATGGCTGAATTAAATGTACAAAAGTCTTCATTTTTTAAAGAAAAAAAAGAAGAACTAAATACAGATTTCTCTCTTGTGAAAGGTGCATTAACGGAAAATGTAAATCGATTAGAAAAATTTGTAGAGGCAATTCCATATAAGTATATAAAAGAGAATGCGTAAAAACATTCTCTTTTAAATTACCTCTTTATGATTTGTTTATGCGTCATTTCTTTTTTTTGTTTAAAAATGATTTTATACATATAATACCGAAGGGATGCAAAAATGAATCCAATAGCAGCACCAACTATTTCTTTCATAAACAATAAGTATAACGAAGCAATAATTAGGGTAAATAAGATTAAAATTAATACATACTTTGAAATAAATTCTAACCCTTTGTACACTAGTAGAATGACACCTGAAAGAACAGTGATGATAGGTAATATCCTATTTTCGAAAAAGCCTTCTTTTTTTTTGCTAGAATGCTGTTGTTTATTCAATATAAATATACTCCCATCTGAAAGGATTAATCTTTTATTAGTTTTGCTATTTCATTTTCGAAAAGATTTTTGGTTAAATAGGTTATATCAAAGGAATCATTTATTATATTTCGAGTTAATAGCCATTGGGTAAGAGATTTATCTAATTTCCCTAATGATGCAGCAGTTTTTTCTAATGTTGAAAAGTCTTTTAAGGGAATTAATTTATTCCATATTTCTCCTGCCTTACCATTAACTCATTTACGAGTGACGATATCCACTAAATCATTTCTTTTTTTGTTAGGAAGAACATTTAATACACCTGCCATTATACCTAATTTAACGGTGGGAGATAATGAGGTCATCAATCCCTTTTTGAGAGATTCGAGCAAACTTCCCTCATTTGTAGATAACTCAGCTCCTGTTTCATTATCTACTTTTCTGAATTTTTCGGCCGCTCTTTTTAGTTGAATTTCAATCTGTTGAAGGCAATGAATATATTTATTCATTACTTGGCTAGATTGTTGAAAATCATAATAAAACTTTTCTTTGGTAGAACCATACCAAATTGATTCAAGATATGAGATATCTTGTCGAAGGTTAGTAAATTGTACTTGTGCTTGCTCTTGAGCACTTTTAAACTTGTTAGCGGAATATTCTAATAATTCTGGAGTCACGATGATATTCAATATGGTTAATCTCCTTGTATGAAAAATTATTTTAACCAAAAATATATTAGATGAAAATTCCATTAAAATCTACTTTTATATAATATCAAATATTATTATTAAATAGTAGATTAATATTGGTAATTTTATGATAATTAACAAAAATAAAAAAGAGAGAATTCCAGGTAGGAGTTGAAGATATAACAGATTTCTCGTTAATAAAAGAAGATACATTACAGCAAGTAGAAGAATTAGAAGAAGAGTTAAAAAGAAAATCATGATTGTACACTTTGTCTGCATTTGCTATATAATATAAATAGAAGATTGTATCTTTTTAAAGAGGAGGGAGAAGAGATGGCTGAATTAAATGTACAAAAGTCTTCATTTTTTAAAGAAAAAAAAGAAGAACCAAATACAGATTTCTCTCTTGTGAAAGGTGCATTAACGGAAAATATTAATCGGTTAGAGAAACTGATGAATAATAGCAATTCAAAATATATACGAGTGAAAAAAACAAAAGAAAATGCATAGTGCATTTTCTTTTGTTTTTTTATTTAATGTTAAACTTTTCTTTTATTTTTTTAGGTAAATCTGCTTTCTGAATCTCTTCATAGGACTTTACTTCAATTGATGATATTTCATTTTTGTTATTATCATCTTGATCTACATAAAGGCGTAAAAACGCGTCTTCATTTAATTTATGGTCGTTTTCTTTTTTTGTACTTCTAAATGTAATTTGTTTTTTGACGCCATCTTCATCATATGCGGGCAGCGTATAGTTTCGTAAGTTTCTACCTTCTACTTTTTCGGTATCTCCTTCGCCTTTTATCTGCACGTAATATACATCTTTACCAATTCGATTTAGTGATGCTTTCTCACAGCCAATAGTAAAACTAGAAAATAATAAACATAGTGTAATAAATGCTGAAAACTGTTTCATTTTCTTTATCTCCTTCACTTTGTTTCTTTACACAGTATACGGCTATTATGAAATGAGAAAAATCGAAATAAATTACAACATCCTTACAATGTTGTAAGAGTGTTGCACATAAAATGAACAACATATTAAAAAGTTAAAAGAAAAGTAAAATAACGAATCATGGTATAATGATAAAAGACTTACATATTATTTTGTCATTTTGAGAGGAGCTTAAAAATGTATTCTACTTTAGAACAATTAACAAAGCACCCTGTATTTTATCATTTTGCGGAAATATCAAAGATTCCTAGAGGATCAGGTAATGAAAAGGAAATTAGTGATTATTTAGTGGGCTTTGCAAAAGAGCGTAAATTAGAAGTGATTCAAGATGAAGCATTAAATGTCATTATTAAAAAAGAAGCAACTGCTGGCTATGAAAATGTACCAGCTATTATTATTCAAGGTCATATGGATATGGTTTGCGAAAAAAATCAAGCAACAGTACATGATTTTGAAAAAGATCCAATTGAATTACGAATCATTGGGGACATGTTATATGCTAATCAAACTACTTTAGGTGCTGATAATGGTATTGCAGTTGCGTATGCATTAGCTTTATTAGATTCAAAAGACATTCCGCATCCAGCACTTGAAGTCGTTATCACTACTGAAGAAGAAACAACGATGGGCGGGGCTTTTTCTGTTGATCCAAATCATTTTGAAGGAAAGGTATTTATAAATATTGATTCTGAAGAAGATCATAAATTACTTGTAAGTAGCGCAGGTGGTGCGAAAGCTGTTGAAACAATTCCCGTGATTTGGGATGAAACGCCAGCGAATATGGATGCATACCGTCTATATGTTGGCGGTCTAAAAGGCGGGCATTCTGGTATGGAAATTGATAAACAACGCGGTAATGCGAACAAAGTATTAGGACGAGTATTACGTGATTTATCAGTAAATACGGAGTTTAACATAAGTGAAGTTCACGGCGGATTAAAAACGAATGCAATTCCGCGTGAAAGTGTAGCTACAATTTTAATTCGTACAGAAGATGTAGGGCAAGTAGAAGACAAATTAGAGGCATGGACACGAGTATTACAAGAAGAGATGCGTGCTGTTGATCCAGATGTTCATGTTACACTTACAAAATTGGATGAAACAGTTGAAAAAGTATTTGCTAAAGAGACACAAAA
The DNA here is from genome assembly GCF_001884205.1 of Bacillus sp. NH11B. Taxonomy (NCBI): domain Bacteria; kingdom Bacillati; phylum Bacillota; class Bacilli; order Caryophanales; family Bacillaceae; genus Bacillus; species Bacillus sp. NH11B. Next base: position 27,119 of record NZ_MAOG01000141.1, read on the forward strand.
GCAACTTATTTCATCATTATTCTTAATTCCGAATGGCATTCAAAGTATGAGCATGGATATTAAAGGTCTAGTAGAAAGCTCAACAAATTTAGGCGTTATTGAAACATTGCAAGATGAAATTAAATTACGTAACGAAGTGCGAAGTTCTGTAAGTAGTTTAAAACAGCATGTTGCAGAAGAAATCAAATATATTGCTGAATTAGTTGGTGCTTCATTTGAAATAGAGTCAGAGTATCCAGAATGGCCGTACAATCCAAACTCACAAATTCGTAATTTATTTGAAAAAGTACATCAAGAAAAATACAATAAAGAAATTGAAATCTTCGCTGTACATGCGGGGATTGAGTGTAGTGCATTCGTTCAAAAGATGCCTGAATTAGATGCAATTTCATTCGGACCAGACATTTTCAACGTCCACACTCCGGATGAACATATTAGTATTTCTTCTGTAGTGAATAACTGGGGATTCTTCGTTGATGTAATGAAGGGTACGAAAGAATTAGCTAAATAATAATGATGAAATAAAAGTAGCCTATAAAACTTTATAGGCTACTTTTTTGTGTTGGAATTTATGAGAATTCATTTTCGTTAGTATGTAATATTAAGCTTGAACAATTAATAAGGATGAATTGTTGGTGTTTTTTAGTACTGATGAAGGGGTGGAGAAATGAAGGGAAGAAAGCATTTTATTGTTTGTATGTTTTTATTGTTTTTCACATTTAGTTTTATTGGTGTTCAGAAAATAATAGCGGAAGAAGTTGAATTTTCAGGGACAACAGCTCCATTGAATGTAAATGTTAGAGAGGCAAAAAGTTTGAGTGCAAGTATTGTAGATGTGATTCCCGGAAATACAAAAATATCTTTTAAAGGATGGGAGTATGGTGAAGCGGTTAAAGATTACTGGACAGGAAATTTAGATAATCGTTGGTTTTATTCTTTTAAAGATGGAAAAAAAGTATATGTAACGTCAGCGTATATTAATGGAAATCCTCCAAATACATCAACAAATCGTAAATTATCTGTACCTAACATATTACAAGAAAGATCAAATTGGTGTTGGGCAGGCACTTCTGTTTCAGTTTTAAATTATTTTGGGAAAACTCCTTCACAAGATCAGTATGTTAGGTATGTCAAGGGTGGATCATATAATAATCCTGCAACTTCACGTGAAATACAATATGGATTATCGGGATATGGTGTTAGCTCAGCTATAAGTCCTGGAGCAAAATCGTATGATTGGTTCAAAAATCAAATTAATAGTGATCAACCGATGATTGCACTCATTATGTGGCAAAATGGAGCTAACATCGGACACTTTCTAGTACTTGATGGATTTTATAAAGGAACAAATGGAACAGATTATATAACGTACATGGACCCTTGGTATGGTGATCATTATAATCATAATTTCAGTACGTTCCATAACGATAATAATTTTTGGTGGAGTGAAACTGTTTATAATATCCATGCAAACTAATAATATTAAAAGCGGGGGTTCATTAATGGGAAAACTACTTAAGCTTGTAATACCGTGCATTTGTTTAATGACCGTTATTATTTTCGCTAGTAAAATTAGTTATGCATCAAAAAATAAAAATGAACCAGTACAATCGATTGCATTAAAAGATTATCAATATAGTAAGGGAAGTTCTTCTGAAAATTTAAGTTTTGAAAAAATAACAACATCCTCATTTTCGTTACCAATCTATGAAACAATTCCAGCACAGCAAATTTTAAATAGCTCTGAATTTAAGCATTTACTATTACCAACAAATGAAAAACTGTGGTTTATTATGAAGGGTGAGCAGCCAGAAGGATTAATTGTTGCGAATGATACTGAACCGATTCGAACGGGCGGAGAAAATAGAAGTAAAGATTTATATGGGTTATATAAAGCAATAAAAAATAATACAAATGAAACAAAAGATATTAGTTATTTTGAATTTGAAGGGCAAGGAATATTGGTAGTAAATCAAAATAATGATCAAGAAATATATCTTAGTAAAGGTGCCGCTGCCATATTAAAACTTCCTGCTGGTCAAAAAGCATTGAGCAGTGAAGTAATACAGAAAATGAAAGAGAGAATTGTAACTGCTTTTGAATAGTTAATTATAAACTGAACAAATATATGTATTTAATATGAAATTTCATGTACTGTATTATTTTAAAAAATGAATCATTTCATAAATAATACAGTAGAAGGTGTAGAAAAGATAACAAGAGAAACCAGTGTGGGATGTTATGAAAAATGATGATTATAGTAGGAATAGTTGATTCTTATTTGTTATTTATACGTGGGTGAAAAGAGATCAGGTAAAAGGATTCATGCCAGGGGTATAAACATAATAATGCATATAAAAAGGTTAGAGAGGCTAATTCTCTAACCTTTTTATGTGCATTCCAGAAGTTTTAAAAATAGTGAAGTTACTCCCTACTCATCAAGGTGAAATCTCATACCATCTCCAAAAAGAAAATATTATATATTTTGCTTGGAAGGATACTGTTCCTTTTGTATAGAGTTCGATTCAAATCGCGACTATCATTTGGAATGTTTGAATAATTTGAATAAATTAAAAAGAAAAGCTTGACCTTCACACTATGTAAAGGTTTACAGTAAGACAGAAAAGGAGGTTAAGAAATGAAAAAAATAACGAATTTGTGTATGAGTGCTGTACTAACCACATCTATTATCGGTGGTTATGCTTTAGGTAAGGGGATTGAGAAAGTTCAGGCGAAGGAAATTGAAAAAAAGCAGAGAAAAGATATGAAGAAAGTAGAGGTGCAAAAACAAGTAGGAAAGTATACAATGCCAGATGAAAAAAGCAAACATGAAGGAACGTGGCTACAATGGCCTCATGAATTTACATATGGGCAAAAATATCAGCAAGAGGTAGAGCCGATTTGGATTCAAATGACAAATACTTTAAGCAAAGGCGAAAAAGTTCATATTGTTGCATATGATCAAGAAGAAAAAGAAAGAATTACTGAAGTTTTAATGGATCACGGGGTGAATATGGGAAAAGTTGATTTCTTTATCGCACCTACTGACGATGTATGGGCTAGAGATACTGGACCGATTTTTGTTTATGATAATGACAAAAACCTAAAGATATTAGATCCAGGATTTAACGGATGGGGAAAGAAAACACCATATAAGAAAGATGCTCGTCTTCGTGAGAGTCTTAGCAAACAGTTAGGTATTGAAAGAATTGATTGGAATAAATTTGTTCTTGAAGGCGGCGCATTTGAATTAGATGGTAATGGAACTGCTTTATTAACTAGAAGTGCTGTGACGAATAAAAATAGAAACGCTAAATTGTCAGAAAAAGATATTGAAAAATATATGAGTGACCTTGGGGTAACAAATTTTATTTGGTTTGATGGAGTACCCAACTTAGATATTACTGATTTTCATATTGATGGATTTGCAAAATTTCACGATAAATCTACTATTATAACGTTAAACAAAAAAGATTTAGCTGAATGGGGAACGTCTGATAAAGATATTAACAAGTTGTTGCAGGCAAAAGATGCTGAGGGGAATAAATACAAGTATGTATATCTGCCGCTAAGCAAGAATAATGTTACATTAGCAAATGGGAAGCAGCTTGATTATAAAGGTTCATATATTAATTATTATATAGCGAATCAAGTTATCTTAGTTCCTAACTATAATGATCCTAATGATAAAATAGCAAATGAGATGATTCAAAAACTTTATCCTGATCGTAAAGTGGTGGGGATTGATGTAAGAGAGCTTTATAAAAATGGTGGTATGATTCATTGTATTACTCAACAACAACCAATCAATTTGAAATAATATATTTATAGATTTTTTTAGTTGTCTATTTCTTATGAAGACCTGTTTATCCATAGGATAGGTAAAGATGCCATGGTATTTTTACCTATTTTGTTGTGTTTTTTATGAGTTAATTATTATTTTCCTATAAACTGCAGAAACTAATATATTTTATGTATAAAAGTTAGATTATTTTAATGCTCTTATTGCAGTAATATGCTGTTTAAGGGGAGTTCAAAATTACACAATTTGACTTGTGTAATTTATTGCGTTATGCTTTTTTTTAGTATAAACGAAAGGCTTGAAGATAATGATTCGTCGTTTGAGAAAGCTAAAGAATGTAGCAGTCGTAGTAAGCTTCTAAGTATATTGCAAAAATCTACACTACTTAGAAGCGAGGAATAAAGTTATGAAGCATCCATTATTTAATCATTGGTCAGAAACAAAGTATATAAAAGATATAGTAACAAATCCACTCATTGAGGTAGGAGAGTACTCCTATTATTCAGGCTATTATGGTCATCAAAATTTTGAAGATGGCTGTGTAAGGTATTTGTGGGGGGATGCTAAGTCCCGAGCGCTGTTCAATCCAATTGAACAGATGGATTGGAAACTTGATAAACTCATTATTGGAAATTATGTTTGTATTGCAAGTGGAGTTGTCATTCTAATGGGTGGGAATCATAATCATCATCCTGAATGGATTACAGTATATCCATTCGCTGAGCAAATTGAACAATCATATGAACCGAAGGGTGATACAGTCATTAAAAGTGATGCTTGGATTGGAATGAATGCTATCATAATGCCTGGTGTTACAATCGGTGAAGGTGCAATTGTTGCAGCAGGAACTGTCGTAAGTAAAGATGTTCCGCCGTATACAATAGTGGGGGGAAATCCTGCTAAGGAAATAAAGAAACGGTTCACTGATACAGAAATGAAAATGCTAATGGAAATGCGTTGGTTTGATTGGAATAGAGAATTAGTTGAGCAGGCAACTCCCCTTTTATCTAGTTCATCTATTGAATTATTATATGATTTTTATAATAAGGAAGTAAAAAATAGATAAGTCTGTTAGAAAAACTACACTCTATATAGGGTGTAGTTTTTTTACTATAAAAAAACTAATAGTTTAGACTAAGGAAAATTCATCTCTGGTATGAGCCTAGCAAATAGCTGAATTGGATAATTAAAATCCTTGATAGCTAATAAAACCAGTGTGTCTCGATATTTAATCGGGACACACTGGTTTTATCCCGCATTAACGGGCAGTAAGGCCCCCACCTCAAAATTCAGCGAAAGCGAAGAAGTTAGGTGGGGGATCAACTGCCCGTAAAAGCCCGATTGGTTCAACTAATAATCAGTGGGGGATGAACAAAACCCCCACTGATTAAAGTTTCACTTTATTTTTTGTAAATGTGGAACAAATGTATTATTTAGATTGTCTATTAATTGTAATCCTAAAAAATATGAAAGTACGGATCATTTTGAAAAATACAAGGGTATTAAAAACAGGGATATGTGTGGGAATACAAAGTATCAGTGCGCCTAAAGGTATGGGATGAGATGGTCTATATGAAAGCGATCCCAACGTTTTATATGTATATAGAATTTGAGAACACTATCTATTTTTTGGGGGATTATGTTAGAATAACGTTTTTTTGAGTACAAAGATATTGGAGGTAACAGAAGTGAAAGGTATGTTTTGCAAGAGAATTATTGCAATAGTAACAGTGCTTACACTATTTTGTAGCATGGTCGTTACATTTGGAAGAGCATCAGCGGAAACAGTTCCTGCTATAGACGTAGAAGCAGGATCAGCAATTTTAGTAGAAGCAAATTCCGGGAAAATTTTATATCAAAAAAATGCAGATGAATCATTAGCAATTGCTAGTATGACAAAAATGATGAGTGAATACTTAGTACATGAAGCGGTGGATAAAGGAAAACTTAAATGGGATCAAAAAGTTAAAATCTCTGAATATGCACATAAGATTTCGCAAGATCGCTCATTATCAAACGTTCCATTAGAAAATGGTGGCTCTTATACAGTCAAAGAGTTATATGAGGCAATGGCAATCTACTCTGCAAACGGTGCAACAATTGCTTTAGTTGAAGAGATTGCTGGAAAAGAAGTTAATTTCGTAAAAATGATGAACGATAAGTCAAAAGAGTTTGGAATGAAAAATTATAAATTTGTAAACGCTACAGGCTTAACAAACCAAGACTTAAAAGGCTATCACATTGAAGGGACAACTTTAGACGAGAAAAATAAAATGTCTGCAAGGGATTGTGCGATTTTAGCGCAACGTCTCATTCAAGATTTCCCAAAAATATTAGATACAGCAAAAATCCCCAAAAAAACATTCCAAAAGGGTGGCAAGTATCCAATTGATATGGTGAATTTTAACATGATGTTAAAAGGTTTAATTAAGCAATACGAAGGTGTAGATGGGTTGAAAACAGGAACTACTCCAGAAGCTGGTGATTGCTTCACTGGTACAGTAGAAAGAAACGGTATGCGCCTAATTTCTGTAGTGATAAAAGCAAACTCTCATACGGCACGTTTTGACGAAACAAAGAAATTATACGATTATGGATTTGCGAATTTTGAAGTGAAGAAGGTCTACGGAAAAGATTCAGTAGTAAAAGGGCATGAAACAGTGCGAGTAGCAAATGCAAAAGACAAAGATGTAGTTCTTCAAACGAAGCAAGCTGTTTCACTTCCAATGCCAAAGAGCAACAAAGACGCTTATAAAAAAGAATTTAAAGTATCGAATAAAGAACAAGAAGCGCCTATTAAAAAAGGTGTAACAATTAGTAAAATGATTATCTCGCCTAAAGATAATACAGATCCTGGGTTCTTATTAGGTAAATCGTTACAAATAGACCTTGTAACAAAATCTGATGTAGAACAAGCAAATTGGTTTACACGTTTTATGCGCGAAATCGGATCTTTCTTTAGCGGTATGTGGGATAGTGCGATTGATATAGTAAAAAGCTAACTTTATAGGATACAATTAAATATTAGTCTGAAACAAAAGGTTTCAAAGTATTATAGATTCTTATGTGGATAGCTTTAAATGGAAGATTGCATTAATTCTCAAATTTGGTCCTTCGGAACTTTTGGTATTGCTATCAAGCTAAAATAAATTTGTATCCATATAACCCAAAAACGCTATTCTTTTTGTAGAAATATACAGAAAGGATGGCGTTTATTATGAATCTTTCGATTCAAAGGGTTCTGATGCAAGGTTAGTTTAATAAAGTTACATGATGAAAGAACATTCATTATTCCACCAAGTGAAAATGAAAATTGATACCTGGTACTTATTTCTGTTATCAAATTTTATAAAAATTTAATAAAATCTTTTCTTTCTATTAAATATTTTGCTTTAAATTAATTATATAAAGAAATGGAGGCCAAAAAATGAATTTTTTAAAGAAGTTTAAGTATCTTTTTATAGCATTTATCCCTTTGTATATAGTTATTCTTTAATTTCAATCGAATAGAAAACAAAGTATTCGAGAAAAAAGTACGATTTTAATGGGATATACCATATAGAGGGCTCCCTAATAATTTCACTTGAAAATCGGTAATTAATGAAACCAAGAATAATCATATGATACACGATTACGAGTTAATATACCCAAAAGATATGATTACTAGAGACAATCTTTGATACTGACAAGTGAGGTGACGTCGATGAGAGGGACATTAATAAAAATCGGAGTATTTATTTTGGTTTTAACAGTAGGGATATATCTTGCGAAATCCGTATATGACCATCATACGAACCGAGCTAAAGTAAGAGACACGATTCAACAAATATCAATAGAGCATGGTATACCGCCATGGATTCCTTTATCTATTGCATTCCATGAAAGTAAGTTTGATCGAAATGCAGTTGGAGATCAGGGCACATCATTTGGACTGTTTCAGCTTCATCGAGGTGGACTAGCACCTAAAGATTTAACGAATGAAGATTTGAAAAATGCAGAAACCAATACTCGAATTGCAATATCTAATATGATAAATGCGTACAACCGTGGTTTACAGCAAAATTTAAAAGGGCCAGAGCTATTAAAACATGTTGCAAATACCTCAGGGTGGCCTGGAAATAAGGGGGTTCAATGGACAGATAAACAGACAGACTATAACGAGGGTTTAGAAAACAGTTTTAAAATGTTTTCTAAACGACAATACGATTTTATAGAATGAAATTTCTTTTTTCTTTCTATTATTATATAAATTATGCCTAGATACGAAAGTTCCCTAAAACAGATACATAGATTAACTTTGTACTGCTTACATTAGGAATTTAAAGAAACAATATGTACAATTCTCCCACTACATTCGCATAGTGGCCTTTATGAACAGCAAAATTTATAATTTACAAGGAGAACATTTTATGAGTAAGAGAATAAAAGAATTAGATTCCATACGAGGGTTAGCGGCACTTACTGTGGTATTTGGACATTTTTGTTTAATGCTACCATCGTTGCCTAATTCTATTAAATTTTCCCCGCTTAGGTTTTTATGGGCGGGTGGGGAAGCTGTTATCGTTTTTTATGTACTAAGTGGTTTTGTGTTATCTATGGCACTTTATCATTCAAAAACAAATTATTGGGGATATTTAATTAAGAGATTTGTAAGAATCTATATTCCTTATTATTTTTGGCTAATCGTTACCTTTGTTTTATTTATTTTATTTTCGTCGTATGAAGTGGTAGGACTACGGGATTGGTTCTATGATAGGTGGCAAGGGTCTATAACAAAATTAGATATTCTAAACCACTTTGTGCTTCTTAATAACTTTTTTACGGAAAATTATAATCCAGTTATTTGGTCATTGGCTCAAGAAATGCGTATATCTATTGTGTTTCCTTTGTTATTCCTTCTTTTTTATAAACTGAATTGGAAAAAAACGATACTATTTGCTTTGAGCTTTTCTTTAATTAGTGTTTTTCTTAATATGTTGCATATTGGGAAAGCTGAAGGGTTTTATAATGGTTATGCTGATACACTGCATTTTACATCTATGTTTATGGTTGGAATGTTACTTTTTAAGTATCAGGAAAAACTTATCTGCTCATATAGGAATATGAAAAAAATTAAAAAAGGATTTCTTATTGCATTAGGGATTATTCTATATTTATATTCCATTTTAATTTATGGTTTTTCCCGTAATGATACAACTTTCTTATTAAAAGATTGGGGTGTCGTAATGGGGGTTAGTATATTTATTATAATGGCTATGAGTAACCTAAAAGTAAAAGCATTTTTAAATAAGAGTGTATTTGTATATTTAGGAGAAATTTCATACAGTATCTATTTGTGTCATTTTCCAATCATGATGGTACTATTTAAACTTTTGTATACAAAGATACCTATCTTATTCCTTCTTATTTTGTGCATTACAATGACACTACTTTTTTCTATAGTTTCGTATCATTTAATCGAAAAGAAATGTATAAACTGGGCAAAACAAAGAACAACAAATTTTTTGAAAAAAGTATAATGCCTAGAGAGATTTTATTTCTTTAGTAAATATACGAATATGACCGATTCCTAAGTATACTTAGAAATCGGTCAATTTTGGATTCTAAATGTAAACATACTAAAGTGGAATATATTTGAAATCGAAAACCACTTAGAAATAACAATTACGGTGTGAGCTATTGTATAGTATAGATATGGTTAATAATAAAGGGGGATTACATATGTGGAAGCGATTTGTAGCAATTGGTGATAGTTTTACAGAGGGGATAGGGGATGAAGTTGAGGGAATAGCATTAAAAAGCTGGGTAGATCATTTTGTTCAACTGTGTGTGAACGATATAGAATATGCTAATTTTGCAAAGCGTGGGTTAGTAACTAAAGAAATTCGCTCACAGAAATTGGAAAAGGCATTAACTTTTAATCCAGATTTGGTTAGTCTAATTGCAGGTGCAAACGATGTTTTAAAAGGACGTTGGAATCATCAAGCATATAAGAACGATATGGAATTTATGATAGATGCATTAAGTAAAACAGATGCTGATATTATTATAGCAAACCTTCCAGATTTTACAGTTAGGCTTCCTTTTGCTTCTGAAAAAAAACAAGTAATAAAAGAACAATTATTAGAGGCAAATGAAGTTATACATTCACTGAGCAGAGAGTATAAGCTTCATCATGTTGATTTTTGGAATCATCATTTAGTTAATGATAATACGCTTTGGTCTAAGGATTTAATTCATCCAAACTCAAAAGGATATGTAAAAGTTGCTGAATTGATTTTTAGTAGTTTGCCTGTACATGACTCTTCTAAATAAGCTGTAGAATGACCTAAACCCCTGTCGCATGCTGTACAGGGGTTTTTGGTGCGAAAAAGAAGGATATAGAGTGCTTATAAATTATACTTTAAGTAATTCTTTTTATTGTTTATATTTTTGTTATTTTCTGTTGCAGAATCCTTAGTATAAGGATTCTTTTTTTGTATCAAAAATCTATAAAGAAAAAAAGATAAGATCGGTGAAAATGAACTAAAAGGTATTTTAAATGAAATTGTTAAAACAACACTAATAATGATAACGTTCGCTAAATATATTCGCTCCTTATGTTTGGAAGAAACTTGAAATCTCTCCTCTCGGAATGCAGCTTAACCATAAATTTAATCTTTTTGTAAATATGGAACAATTTTATAACTTACACTGTCTATTAAGCGTTAAAACATTTTTAACTAAGGGAGAAGATTGAATTGAAAAAATTATGGATACTGCTTTTCTTTTGTTTTGCAGTTATGTTGGTAGGATGTAATAAAAATGAACCGCCAAAACAAGCATTTGAAGAATATATCAATTTATGGAATGATAAAAAGTTTGCAAATATGTATGATCATTTATCAGAACATGCAAAAAAGACGATTTCCAAAAAGGATTTCGCAGAGAAATATCAAAAAATCTATGATGGTATTGGAGTTAAGAATTTAAAAGTCAAAACGAAAGGAGAGAATAAGAAAGATAAAGAACTTTTTCTTTTTGAAGTTAATATGGATACGGATGGAGGAACTGTTTCATTCATCCATGAAGCAAAACTCGTGAAAGATAAAGATAAGGAGTCTTGGAAAATAGATTGGACACCAGACTTCATTTTCCCAGGTATGAAAAAAGATTACAAAGTCCGTATGCAAACAGAACAAGGAAAACGCGGAGAAATATATGATCGAAATGGAAAAGGGCTTGTAACGAATGGTAAAGCGACTGAGGTTGGAATTATTCCAGAGAAACTAGGTGAAGCAGCGCAGACAAAAGAAATAGTAGCACAATTACTTGATATGTCTACAGAAGAGGTCAATCAGAAGCTCGCAGCGAAATGGATAAAACCAGACTCCTTTGTACCAATTGGTATTTTAAAAGAGGGAACTAGACAGAATGATTATATTGAATTAGAAGGGGTTTCATCTCGCCCAGTAAATATTCGTACGTATCCATTAGGAGAAGCAGCCGCACACTTAACTGGATATATAGGAAAGGTGAATGCAGAGGAGTTAAAATCGCTTCAAAAAAAAGGTTATCAAGCAGATGATTTAGTAGGTAAGACGGGTTTAGAGAAAGTACTTGAGAATAAATTGCGTGGTGAAAAGGGTGGACGCGTATTTATAGAAGATGAGAATGGGAAAGAGGTTAAAAACGTAGCAAAAAAAGAAGCAAAAGAAGGGGAAAATGTTACGTTAACAATTGATGCTGCAATTCAAGAAAAAATCTTTAATGAGATGAAAAATGAAGCAGGATCTAGTGCAGCGGTCAATCCTAAAACGGGTGAAACAATCGCACTTGTAAGTAGCCCTGCTTATAATCCAAATACAATAGTTAGAGGAGCATCAAAATCCCAACGAGAAGCATGGAATAACGACTCGAAACTGCCAATGATGAATCGTTTCACACAAGCATTTGTACCAGGTTCCGTATTTAAAACGATTACAGGTGCAATTGGTTTGGAAACAAACACAATAAACCCTAAGGAAGAATTTAAAATTCAAGGATTAAAGTGGACAAAAGATTTATCTTGGGGAAATTATTATGTAACACGTGTGAAGGAAGCTAGTCCAGTTGATTTTGATAAGGCAATGAAGTACTCTGATAATATTTATTTTGCTCAACAAGCCTTGAAAATGGGAAAAGATCAGTATGTAAATGAATTTAAGAAATACGGATTTCATGAAAAATTACCAATCGAATACGAATTTCCTATTTCAATAATTGCAAAAGATGGGATAAAAAATGATATTCAACTAGCAGACACGGGATACGGACAAGGACAAGTATTAATGACACCACTTCATTTAGCATTAACATATGCGCCAATTGTGAATGAAGGAAATATTCCGTCGCCACATCTTTTAAAAGAAGCAACAGTAGCGGGGAATTGGAAAGAAAATGTGGTTTCTAAAAAGAATCAAGAGATATTAAAGAGTGCATTAATAAAAGTGATTAATGACCCTGATGGCGCGGGGAGAATTGCTAAGGTTGATGGTGTAACTCTTGCTGGTAAAACTGGTACAGCAGAACTGAAAGAGTCGAAAGAAGCAGACGGAAAAGAACTTGGATGGTTTGCAGCTTTTGATGCAAATGCACCAGACATGATTGTTACCATGATGATCGAAGATGTAAAAGGAAGAGGAGGAAGTAACGTTCCAGGTGAAAAAGTAAAACATGTATTTCAGAAATAACACTTAATTATAAGGTGGATTTTTTCACTAAATTTATCCCGCATTAACGGGCAGTAAGACCCCCATCTCAAAATTTAGCGAAAGCGAAGAAGTTAGTTGGGGGTCGGGCTGCCCGTAAAAGCCCGATTGGTGAGGGCTGATTAAAATTTACTTTATTATATGTTTGCTTAACTCAAAGGTATAAATTTGGGGAAATATAGAACAATTAAATTTCAAAAAAGCATTCTTTCTAATCGAGAATGCTTTTTTGCTGCAACTCTAGAAAATTGATACCTTATCTTTATTTTCATTTCTGAAAAGTTGGCATTGCTAATGGTAAATAGAAGAGTATAGCAAATTGAAATGGACAAGTGGAGTGTTACGTTAAATTCAAAAAAACAGATTTTCATGAGTGGATTTTTATCATTGTATGCTTTACTTGTTTTTTAGTAGTATTATTCTGCCTGAAAAAAGATAAACAATGGAACAAATGAAACTTGTATCTTGTCTATATATTGAAACCATAATAAAAGTGAGGGCAGTTTTATGTTTATTCAAATAAGTTTGAGGTGTGGAAATGGAACAGACGTTTATTGAAAAGTGTAATCATGATGAGCTGGACTATGTTATAAAAGACTATTGGCAAGATGTATGGAATTATTCATTTATTATTACGAAAGATCCACACTTATCAGATGATATCACGCAAGATGTATTTATAAAGGTGTTTAAAAATTGGAATTCATTTCGAAAGGAGTCATCTATTAAAACGTGGATATTAAAAATCACAAGAAATACGGCAATAAACTATTTGAAATCCTCCTATTTTAAAAGGATATCTTTAATAGGATTTTTTAGTGACGATAAGCAATCCCTGTCAGCAGAACAAGAATTTTTTAACCAAGAAGAAATGAATGAGGTGTGGAAGGTTGTATTAAAACTACCTAAAAAGCACCGTGAAATAATTATATTGGACGCAAAATATGAATTATCTTATGAAGAAATGGCTGAAACATTAGGAGTATCCATTGGAACTGTAAAATCGAGATTAAGTAGAGCGAGAAGTAAGGTTTCAAAATTAATAGGGGAGGGTAGTAGTGATGAACAATAAACAAAATCCTGACTGGTATAGAAAAATAAAAAAAGGTCCAATGGAGAATCGTAAAGATGAAGAAGAATTTATTTTTAAAATTAAGCAGTCTATATACGAAAATAATGAAAGGGATTTTGTAAAACATAAAAGACCGTTTCGTAAAAAAGCATTACCTATTGTAGTTGTTTTCGTTTGTACAATGTTATTTTTTATTGTTCAACAACCTTGGCTTGATGATAATAAATCACCGGTACAAAGTAGTACTCAAATTAAGCCTAAAACAAAAGATGAGTCTGCTCAAGATCCATCATTAAAACAATTTATGAATGATTTATATCGAAGCACAAATTCAAAAAATGAAAATGACCTGTTTAGAGCTTTAAATGATGAAGTTCTATTTAAGGGGAAGAGTTATAAGAAGGATGAATTGAAGTTTGATGAAGATATTTTTCATGAGTTGCAGGTCGCTCTTACAATGGGAGGAGAATTTGCAAATGATACAAAAAAAGTATACAAAGTACCAAGTGGATTGACAGAAAGTAACCAACCAAAGCAAGCGCATTTTATATATGCAACTGTTACTGGAAATAAAACAAAAATTTTAGCTGAACCAAAACGAGAATCACAAGTTTTATATGAAGTATCTAATGAAATGGTAAAAGCTTGGATTCCAGAAAAAGTGCAGAATGATGGATATATAAAAATATCTACAATTAACGGTAATACTGGATATGTACAAAAAGAGTATGTTTTAACTGATATTAAGTATTCATTTATGTTTGAAAAGAATGATGCAGGTGAATGGAAAATAATAAATATAGATTCTATATGGTAAAAGAGGAAGGTTCACTTTAATGAACCTTCCTCTTTGTTTTTATTTTCTTTTTGAAGCGTATTCCAGGACTCTAAAATTTCTGATGTAACGAGAGCAGCGATGTTTTTTTCTGAATTACTACCAGGAATAACGACAGAAATTGCAATTTGTGGATCTTCGGTAGGAGCATATGCAATGAAAAGAGAATGATTTATCATTCTTTCTTGCTCATTCGGAAAACCTGTAATACCCGTTTTACCTGCCACATGAAAGGGCAAGTTTTTAATCTCCTCTATATTTTGACCCATTCCACCTTGCACGACGCTCCAAAATTTCATGGGATAACGATTTGAACTTTCTAAAATTGGCTTAAACTTTTTTGTTTCCTTGCTGTCCTGACCAATAATAGCACTTACAATTTGAGGTTTATATTTATCACCTTTACTTGCCAAAGTTGCTGCATATTGAGCGAGTTGAAGAGGAGTATGCACTTCATTTCCTCCCCAAGAGGCATTTAATAAAGCGGAGATTCCATTTTCAAACTTATTAGATGGATGGAATTCATATTGTCCGTCTTCTTCAAAGGGTAAATCAATCCCGGTTTTAGAACGTAGACCGAATTGCATTAAATAATCTGTCCATATATGTGCCACTTTTTCTATATTCCCATTATTTTGGTTGAATAAGGGCAGAGCTACTTTTGCTGTCATAAATGTGTTAGATGAATTAATGATAGCCTGCCTCGGTGTAATCTCACCTGTTGGCGTTCCAGGTGCATTCGTAATGTTATTTTGATTATCATACTGAAAACTACCCTTATCTAAATAAGTATCTTCAGGTTGAAAAAGCTTTTCGTTTAATCCAATTAAAATAGTAAGTGGCTTTATAGTAGAGGCCATATTTACATAAGATTCACCATACTTTAATTTTTGAATTGCTTTATTTTGCGAAAGTGATTTAATGTTTTCATTTTTAGATGATACATGTGTATATAATATATTTGGATTAAAAACTGCCGAGTTGGCCATAGTTAAAATTGCGCCAGTTTTTACATCGGTTACTACAACATAACCAGCATTAGCATCAGGTATTTTCTTAATTTGAGATCTTAATGCTTCCTCTGTTTTTTGCTGCAATTTAGAGTCTAAAGCTAGCCGGACATTTTTTCCTTTTTGTACTTTTTGAATGTTCCATAAGAACTTTTTATTATTCAATTTAAAAATCAGAGTTTTTCCGGGCTTTCCTTTTAAATCATTTTCATATTGAAGCTCAATCCCACTTTTTCCGACAGGTCCATACTTAGAATTAAGGTCATTTTCTACATACCCAATTAGCTGTGAACCAATTTCGTGTTTAGGATAATATCGAATCAATTCATCTTTGATTATTACTTTATTGGGTTTGTTCTTGTTTATGAATGTAAGTTCACTCTCATTTATGTCAGAGTATAAAGGTATATCATTCATAGTCTGCTTTTTACAAGATTGTTGTAATTGTGATTTTATGTCTTCTGCAGAAATGTCATGTTGAAACTCGTTTGAAAATTGATTGAAAAAAGCTAATGTGTTTGATGTATCTTGATTCGATAGTTTTTCATCATTAGAAGTGCAATATAGAGACTTAACTTTCTTATTTGTAGCTAGTATTACACCATTTTGATCAAAAATTTTTCCTCTTTCAGCTGAAGAAGTTGCGATAGTAATTGAAATGAAGTTGATTTTTAATAAAATTAGTAAAATCAAACCTACAAAAGAAAGAATCGCAAAAAATCTCCATCTTTTTATTTTTTTATGTAACATAAAACCCTCCCTTTTTTAGCTTATTTCATCTTATAGTTAATTATTTTTTTTGTAAATGTGGAACAACTTTATTGTTTAGGTTGTCTATTAAGTATTACAGCAGTCAGAAAGGAACAATCAGTATGAAAAATTAATAGTAAGTCTACGTGTAAGTTTAATATGAGTCATTATACAGTTTAGCATTTCTAATGCAAGCGACAAAAAAGTAACAGGAAGGGAGATTTATTAATTACCCGGCTAAACCAAAAGGAATGGATGCTTACAAGGATTTAGCAAAAAAGTTGAGACGATATTTATAACCGGCCAGCGGTATCTAATATATAGGGAACGCTTTTTGTATTTACTAAGTATTAGAAGCAATTCTCAGAAGAATTATATGGAGGATTTATGATAAAACAAAAAGGAAATAAGCAGAAAACATATATATCTATTCGATTAAATATAATGTTCCTTTGCATCTTTCTGCTATTCTCGGCTATTATTATGCAGCTAGGAAAGGTACAAATTGTTGAAGGAGAGGCTTATAAGAACCAAGTGGAAAACAGTCAAAATGAAACAACTAGTATTCCGGTTCCACGTGGACAAATTCTAGATCGAGAAGGAAAAATGGTTGTTAATAATCGATCTCTTCGTACGATTACGTATACAAGGGTGAAGGGGATAACGAGTAAAGACATTTTAAAAACAGCAAAAGACTTGGCAATAGTACTTGAAATGCCTGAGCAAGATATAAATAAATTAACTGATATCGATAAAAAAGATTTCTGGATGCAATTGAATACAAAACGTGCGGAATCAAAGATTACTAAAAAAGACATAGGAAAGTTTAAAGAAAAGGGAATAGAGGGAAAAGAGCTAGACAAAAAGATTGAAGATTTAAGACGAAGTCGTGTGACAGAAGTGGAATTGGCAGAATTAACAGCACAAGACTTAAAGGTGTTAGCTATTAAAAGTAAAATGAGTTCAGGTTATCAACTGACACCACAAATTATTAAAAAAGATGTAACAGATCAAGAGTATGCGCGCATAAGTGAAAACCTTGCGGAGTTTCCAGGAGTAGATGCAACAGTTGATTGGGAACGGAATTATGTAAATGGTAATTTATTTCGTTCCGTGTTAGGTAATATTACAAGTAGTGAAGAAGGATTACCGAAAGAAAACTTAGATTCTTATTTGGTACGTGGATATAACCGTAATGATCGTGTAGGAAAAAGTTATATTGAACAACGATATGAAGATGTGTTACACGGCACAAAAGAAGAAGTGAAAAACATTACTGATAAATCAGGAAACATTGTTAGCGCAGAAATAATCTCTAAAGGAAAAAGTGGTAATAGTTTAACATTAACGATTGATATGGAATTACAAAAAAAAGTGGAAGAAAGTATTGAGAAAAATTTGAGAGCTTTTAAGAGTTCAGAGCCACTGTTGGACCGAGCTTTTGTCGTCATGACGAATCCAAATAATGGGCAGATTTTATCTATGGCAGGCAAAAAGATTGTAGAAAAAGAAGGGAAAATAGAGATTGAGGATTTGGCATTAGGTAACATGACAACTTCGTATGAGCTAGGGTCAGCTGTAAAAGGTGCTACTTTATTAACTGGATATGAGACAGGGGCAATACATCCAGGAGATCAATTTTATGATGCACCGATGAAATTTAAAGGTACACAAGCTAAGAAATCGTGGAACGTATCTGGTTTTGGTAATATTAACGATTTAAGAGCTTTACAAGTTTCTTCGAATGTATACATGTTCCAGACAGCTTTAAAAATTGCGGGAGTTAATTACGTACCAAATGGTTCGTTGGATATTAAACAAGAAGCATTTGATACGATGCGCTATTATTTTAAGCAATTTGGTTTAGGCGTCCCAACAGGTATTGATTTACCGAATGAAATAATTGGACAAACGAGAAAAGTAGATAGTCAACCTGGTTTTTTATTAGATTTTTCTATCGGTCAGTATGATACGTATACGCCATTGCAATTGGCACAATATATTTCAACGATTGCAAATGGTGGATATCGTATGCAGCCCCAAATTGTACAAGAAATACGAGAACAATCAATAAAAGAAGAAGAGGTTGGCAAAGTTATACGCTCTATAGAGCCTGTCGTATTAAATCGAGTTGATATGAAGAAAGAACATATTGATCGGATAAAAGAAGGCTTTAGATGGGTATTCCAAGAAGGTGATGGAACTGGAGTGAAGTATTTCAAAAATGCTCCATATAAACCAGCAGGAAAGACAGGGACAGCTCAAACTGTATATGGTGGAGATGATCCTATTGGTAGAAATGCAAAAGGAGAACGTATGGAATGTTATAACTTAACATTAGTTGGATATGCTCCATATGATAATCCAGAAGTAGCATTTTCTGTAGTAGTCCCATGGCTTCATGATGATAAAAATGGAATTAATTCTATAATTGGAAAGGAAGTTTTAGATGCATACTTTGATTTAAAACAGCAACGTATACATGGTGAAGCTGCTAGTACAGATAGTTCGAATCAAAATTAGAACAATATGTGCACTTTTCTCAGGGAAAGAGCCCCTGTTTATATAAAAACCTTAATAAGTTAAATAAAAAGGAAGATTTAAAATAAGAGATAGCAGCTAACATAGTTGCTATCTCTTATTTTTGTTAATATCTTGGCTACTAGTTAAAAAGGTTTTAAATTTATGGAACAAACTTGTTTCCTAGTTGGTCTATTATGTGTACGTATAAAAACAGGTGTTCAAATTGGATACAGTGTATTGAAAATTTGAAAGGAATGATGATTTTGAAAAACAAGAGGATGCAAATAATAGGGATCTGTGCTGGCATATTAGGCTTAGGTCTTACAAGCTTAGGAACTTTTACAGGAGGGGCATTGCAAGTTGAAGCGAAAGAAAAGACAGGACCAGTTAAACATAATAATCATGCGACGTATAAAGAATTCTCTCAACTTGAGAAAAAATTTGATGCTCGATTAGGTGTGTATGCTATTGATACTGGTACAAATCGAACAATTTCTTATCGACCTAACGAAAGATTTGCCTATGCATCAACCTATAAGGCCTTAGCGGCAGGGGTATTGCTACAGCAAAACTCAATTGATAAATTAAATGAAGTCATCAACTATACGAAAGATGATTTAGTTGAATATTCACCCGTTACAGAGAAACATGTAGATACCGGAATGACATTAGGAGAAATTGTTGAGGCCACTGTTCGTTCCAGTGATAATACTGCAGGGAACATTTTATTAAATAAAATAGGCGGTCCTAAGGGATATGAAAAGGCGCTTAGACAGATGGGTGATCGGGTTACTATGGCTGATCGCTTTGAGACAGAGTTAAACGAAGCTATTCCAGGAGACATTCGTGACACTAGTACAGCAAAAGCAATTGCTACAAATCTCAAGGCTTTTACGGTCGGAAATGCGCTTCCAGCTCATAAACGTAACATTCTTACAGAGTGGATGAAAGGCAATGCTACAGGAGACAAACTTATTCGTGCAGGCGTACCAACTGACTGGGTAGTTGGAGATAAATCAGGAGCTGGAAGTTATGGGACAAGAAATGATATTGCTATCGTTTGGCCGCCGAATAAAGCACCTATTATCATCGCAATTTTATCCAGTAAAGATGAAAAAGAGGACACCTATGATAACCAACTAATTGCAGAGGCAGCTAAAGTTGTAATCAATGCTCTTAGGTAATAAACTCTCAGTTTTCTCATTTCTTTACCTAATTTTATACAAAGTCTTATGCGGGGGAAAAGTGGGGAAGACTAGAGGGGAACAAATAGCATGAAATTATTTAAGAATAATAAATAATAAAACGGACAAATTCAAGAAAGTATGAATTCGTCCGTTTTATTTACTACTTATAATGAGGATTATCTAAACCAAATGTGAATATGGTATACAACTTAATTAAGGCATACGCAATTGGTAAATTTTATTTTAATTGTTTTTCGTTAGACTAGATAGTTCAACAGATTTTTGAGTACAACGCTTCATAGCTGAAATGATGGCTGTTCTTAAACCTTTTTCTTCTAATGTTGCTACAGCTTCTATAGTCGTTCCACCTGGAGAACAAACCATATCTTTCAATGCACCCGGATGTATTCCTGTCTCTAGTACCATTTTTGCAGAACCTAATACAGCCTGGGCTGCGAATTTATATGCTTGATCCCTTGGCATTCCTTCCAATACAGCAGCATCTGCCATGGCTTCTATAAACATATATACATAGGCTGGCGACGAACCACTTACAGAAGTTACTACATCCATTAATTTTTCATTTACTATCTCTGTTTGACCAAAACTATTAAAAATGTTTAATATATCTTCTAAATCTTTTTCTGTAACCAGTTCATTAGGGCATAATGCAGACATTCCTTCGCCAACAAGAGCTGGTGTATTAGGCATTACTCTTACAATCTTTAACTTTCTACCAAAAGCATCCTCAGTACTCATAATGCTTTTTCCAGCAGCGATAGTTACGATTATTACATCGCCATTTATTTGGTCTTTTATTTCGTTAATTACTGATAAGTATAAGTCTGACTTAATTGACAAAATTAAAATATCAGCATTTTTAGCTACTGCATTGTTTTCAGAAGTTATAGTTACGCCATATTTTTCGCTAGCATTTTTTAAATTAGTAACGTTTACGTCTGAACAAATTATTTTTTCTGCAGACACTATATTTTCGTTTATCATCCCGCCAATCATAGCCATCCCCATATTTCCGCATCCGATGAATCCAATTTTTTTGTCCATAATAACTCGATCTTGCTCCTTTTATAATC
The DNA here is from genome assembly GCF_001884205.1 of Bacillus sp. NH11B. Lineage (NCBI taxonomy): Bacteria > Bacillati > Bacillota > Bacilli > Caryophanales > Bacillaceae > Bacillus > Bacillus sp. NH11B. The sequence continues at coordinate 48,121 of NZ_MAOG01000141.1, forward strand.
AATTTTATCGGTTTAAAAATATTATTCTGAAAAAGTTAAATAATATCCCATACAATATAAAGAAATATTTTAAGAGAGTGTAGTCCTTTTTGCAATACTAAAAATAAATAAACTTTATTTGAGACTATATAAGTACATGCAGTAAAATGTAATATTTTGTATTGTCTACACTTGATAACATCAAAGATCGTGTTTGATAATAGCAAAACATTCTATTATTCGTATAAGGAATTAGGAGAAGTTGTAGGATTTGTAACATAACTAGCTCTATGTTGATTAATAATCGATAAGGTATAGTTAAATCCACATTTTTAAGAAATGGTGATGTTCATAATTTTATACTAAAAACTTGTCGCTCTAATAATTTTTCAAAATATCTCTTGACACAAAAACAAACAATATCGCATAATATAAAAAAATTAGATCGAAAATCGTTGAAGGGAATTAGTACATATGTCTTCTTACGAAAGAGAGTGGAATTCACCGGCTGAAAGATTCCTCGTATAGAATGTATCGAACCTATCCCTGAGTCTTAAATGAAAGTTTAGGCGTACGCCTGCGTTATAGGCGCCAAGTGGATATCTATGTATATCAATTAAGGTGGTACCGCGGAACAATGACCGTTTCGTCCTTTTTATTTTATTAAGGGCGAAGCGGTCATTTTTATTTTGCTCTTTAATAGGCTAGGTGCAGCATTGGTGAGAATAGAAATCGCTGCAAGCTGTATGAATAGAAGTGTAATTTATAAAAAACTTTGATTTTAGACTTGGGGGATACAAAAGTGAAAAAACAACGAATTGTTGTAAAGATTGGGAGTAGCTCTCTAGCAGATAGTCATGGAGACATTTCTAAAGAACAACTTTCAGATCATGTTGCCGCATTGGCTCGATTGAAAGAGGAAGGGCATGAAGTTTTGTTAATTACATCTGGGGCCGTCGCTGCAGGTTTTTCTGCTCTAGGGTACCCTAACAGGCCAGTAACAATTAAAGGTAAACAGGCTGCTGCGGCTGTCGGGCAAAGTTTGTTAATGCAGGCATACACGGAGGAATTCCGTAAATATGATATTGTTACCGCGCAACTTTTACTAACAAGAAGTGATTTTTCAAGAAAAGAACAATACAGTAATGCTTATGCCACTTTAGGGGAGCTACTAAACCGTTCCGCTCTTCCCATAATTAATGAAAATGATTCTATTTCTTTAGAGGAGTTGACGTTTGGTGATAACGATATGCTGTCTGCTTTAGTAAGCGGACTTGTTTCGGCCGATATGCTCATGATTTTTACAGATGTGAACGGTTTATATGACCAGAATCCCCAGAATAATGCAGACGCGAAAAAATATTATTTCCTCCCTGAGGTTACGGAAGAAATCGCTTCTCTTGCTGGTGATGCTGGATCAAAACTGGGAACTGGCGGTATGAAATCGAAAATCGATGCTGCAAAAACAGCACTTTCTCTTGGTGTGAGTGTATTTATCGGATCAGGTCGTGGACATGAGAAGTTTTTAGATGTTTTGAAGGGGAAAGGTGATGGAACGTATATCGGTAATGCACCTCCAAAAGCGATTAAGATGAATAAGCAGTGGATTGCGTTACATTCACTTGTTAGCGGACAAATCGAAGTGGATGCTGGAGCAGCAGCTGCTATCATTCAGCATGGAAAGAGTCTTCTTCCTGCTGGTGTTACTAGTGTCTCCGGGTTCTTCCAAGCAGGAGAAGTTGTGGAGGTCGTAACGCAACAAGGGCGTGTAATAGGGAAAGGTCAATGCAGATATAGTGCAGAGGAAATAAAAGATCTAAAAGGTATGCAGAGCCAAGACATTCAAGTTCGAGGTGAAAGGCATAGCTATGAAGTCATCCATAGAGATAATTGGGTTTCATTTTAAGAATAGAGTAGACTCATCTGAATCTTAAAGAAGGAGGAAATGAAAATGAATGAAGTGTTGGCAAAGGGACAAATAGCGAAGAAGATTGCTAGAGAACTTGTACTAAAATCTACAGATCAAAAAAACGAAGCACTTATCGCGATTGCTGATCAATTGATATTAGAAACCGCATATATTTTAGAGGAGAGCAAACGGGATATTGAGGAAGGTAAGGAAAAAGGATTGTCTGCTTCTCTCCTTGATCGCCTTATGCTGAATGAGCAACGTATTATTGATATGACAGAAGGTATTAAGCAACTGATTGATTTGCGTGATCCTGTTGGAGAATGTGTAAGTGCATGGGAATTGGAAAATGGTTTGTCTATTCAGGAGATGCGCGTGCCACTAGGTGTTGTCGGGATGATTTACGAGGCGCGCCCAAACGTGACAGTGGATGCGGCCACGATTTGCTTAAAAACAGGAAATGCAGTGATCTTACGTGGTAGTTCTTCCGCTACGTATTCTAACAAAGCCATCGTGGCTGTTATTCACCGAGCACTTAAACAAACGAGCTTGCCTTCAGAATGCGTACAACTTATAGAAGATACGTCACGTGATAGTGCAAAGCAGCTGTTTACACTAAACGAGTACTTGGATGTTCTTATCCCAAGAGGTGGTAAACAGTTAATCGATACTGTAGTGAGAGAAGCATCTGTTCCGGTATTAGAAACTGGTGCAGGGAATTGTCACATTTTTATTGATGAAACTGCAGATAAACAAATGGCATTTGATATTATCATAAACGCCAAAACGCAGCGTCCATCTGTATGTAATGCAATTGAAACGATTATACTTCATGAAAATTGGGGGCATCGATTTGGTAACGAACTGTTTTCTTCGTTAAAGGAAAGAGGAGTAGAACTACGTGGAGATAATAAAGTATTAGCAATTGATGCTTCTATTGTACCGGCTATAGAAGCAGACTGGGGGACAGAATTTTTATCTCTCACGCTAGCAGTCAAAATAGTTTCCTCTGCTGAAGAAGCGATTAATCATATCAATACTTATGGATCCATGCATTCTGAAGCGATTATTACAGAGAGTGAAGAAAACGTTAGCAAGTTTTTCACATCCGTCGATGCTGCGGCACTCTACCATAATGCTTCGACACGCTTTACTGATGGTTTTGAATTCGGCTTCGGCGCAGAAATCGGCATCAGTACGCAAAAGCTACACGTAAGGGGACCAATGGGGCTTCCTGCATTGACTTCCACAAAATATATGATTCGTGGGAATGGACAGATTCGGAGATAATAAATATAAGGGAAGAGAAAAAAGCTAAATGCCTACTAAACTAACAAGACAGGTTGAGACTTTATCAAAATGCGTATGCTGAAGGTTTTTAAATTGATAACATTAAAATAGAAAGAGGACTGGAATACGGTCCTTTTTTGTTTTTTATCGAAGCGTCATGCTCGTGAAAATTTTTTAATAAAAGGGCATGTCTATAAGTTGAAATGGCCGATTCTTTTTCTATTAGGGTTACATTAGCGTTAATATTGAAAGTAAGTACAAATATATAACAGGAAGACATACGAAGCCATTCAAGGTTCCAATGTTATGGTGATCCGAACTCGATTTTTGTGTTATCGTTATGGAAAGCAGATTAATACAAGTTAAGGTAATAAAGTAGTAAGGAAATAGTTATGGATTTTGATGCTGAAAATAATTAGAGAAATAATTCTATATGTTAAATTAATGAAAACCTTTTAGGAGAAACTATGAAAAAAATATTAATAGAATCATATTGATTATTGGTACATTAGTGGGTATTAGTATATTTTTATATTTGCAGAACAATTTAATAAGTGTAAGTGAAATTAAAATAACATCTAGTAAAATCCCCTCCTCTTTTAAAGGCTTTAAAATCCTCCAGCTTTCAGACTTACATAATAAAATGTTTGGTGATAATCAAGACCTGTTCATTAAAAAAGTAAAAAGTATTCAACCGGACATTATTACTATAACGGGTGATTTAATAGATAGTAAATCATACGATGCAGAAGTTAGTTTGCAAGTAGTGCGAGAGCTTGTAAAGGAGTATCCGGTATATTTTGTTACAGGGAATCATGAAAAGTGGTCCGGGCAATATAACAGTTTAGAGAAAGAATTGAAGAAGCATCATGTCACTGTTTTAAGAAATGAACATATAAACATTCAAAAAGACGGACAGGAAATATATTTGTTAGGTATAGATGATCCTGAGTTTACTAGTGGAAATCATAATGAAGAATCTATAGTGAAAAATGAGATTGCTAAAGCGAAAAATGAAGTAAATCCAGATAGATATATGGTACTACTTTCTCATAGACCTGAATTTTTAAATGTGTATACTGAGGAAAAAATAGATTTAGTTTTATCTGGGCATGCCCATGGCGGACAAGTAAGACTACCATTTATAGGTGGGTTGGTTGCTCCTAATCAAGGTATATTACCTAAATATACAGCGGGTTTATATGAAAAACAAAATACATCAATGATAGTTAGTAGAGGATTAGGTAATAGTATCATTCCGCAAAGAATCTTTAATAGACCCGAGATTGTAGTCGTGCAGTTAAATTAATCTGTACGGCTTTTTTGTTCAGGGGAATAATTTAAAGCTAATTTTTCTTCAGTACAAGTTTCCATTACAATTTTGTTAAATTTTCTCCTCGCTACATAAAGTAACAAAATTTGACTCAATAAGTTTGTTATAGTTTAAATAATCAAAAAATTAAGAATGTCGAATTGAAATGGTCAATATTAGACGTAATTAAAATATAAAGGGGTGTACAAATGCATAAAGAATTTGAAATTGAGGAATATACGGCGATTGAGGAACAAATTCATTATTATTGTAAGTCTTTATTAGTAAGTCATCCTGAACAAATTGTAAAGTATTTAGAAAAAAGATTAGAAAAGTATGCAGAAACTTTACAGTATGCACATCTATATCCGGAAACAGTTATTTTGCCAATACAGCAAATAGTTATCGAATATTCATTAGATGTTGCTAGAATTAGAAAGTATTTAAATTTAAAAACATAAACAAAATCGAATGATTTACAATGAAACAGAGTCGACTTTCAGAAAAAGTATTCTAATGTCGACTCTGTTTCATTGTTTTAGTTATTAACAGAAAAAATATTTATTAGTAAAGTTTGACATATAATAACTCAAGAGTAAAATAAAAGTGAGTACTCACTCATTTTATAGAAAAGGGGGATTTAGAGTGCAACAATCTTCAATTATTTTACGAGATGTATCAAAAAGTTTTGGGAAAAAAGAAGTTTTGTATAACCTTTCATTGCAAGTAGAAAAGGCAGAAATTTTTGGATTGGTCGGACCTTCCGGATCAGGGAAAACAACACTCATTAAAATGATTGCAGGTATTAATGAATCAACTACAGGAGATGTAATTGTTTTTAATACAAACATGCCTAATTTAAATGGCATGAAAAGAATTGGTTATATGGCTCAGGCTGATGCATTATACGAAGAACTATCGGCATATGAAAATGCAGATTTTATTGCAACAATGTATGGATTAAAAGGTAAGCATAAGAAAGAGAGAATTGTAGAAGTTTTTGAACTTGTGCAATTATCCGAGCATATGAAAAAACCAGTACAGCAATTTTCAGGTGGAATGAAAAAACGTTTATCATTGGCGATAGCACTCCTTCATGAACCAGAAGTATTGATTTTAGATGAGCCAACAGTTGGGATAGATCCTCTTCTTCGAAAGTCGATTTGGGAGAAGTTTTATGATCTTAAAAAGAAAGGGACAACTATTATTGTAACAACGCACATTATGGATGAAGCAGAGTTTTGCGAACGTCTAGGGCTAATTAGAGAAGGGAAATTAGTTGCGATTGGTACACCTGAGGAATTAAAAAAACAAACATCATCTGGACGAATTGAAGATGTCTTTATGTTAGAAGGAGTGATTGAATCATGAGAGTTAATGGTGTAGTCATCCGAATCATCCGTCAATTTTTTCGAGATAAACGTTCTTTAGCAATGATGTTTGGGGCACCAATGTTATTACTTTGGTTATTGTCGCTAGTATTTACACAAAAAGACTATATACCGCATATCGCCGTAGTCGATGTACCTGCTCCTATAGTAAAAACGATGAAAAATCAAGAAGCCTCAATTTATGAATACGGCAAAGTGAAAGCAATTTCTGAGTTGGAAAAACAAAAGGTAGATGCAGTAATTTATTTAGAGGATGGGAAAATGAATCTTCTATTAGAAGGCAGTGATTCTGCAAAAAATCGTGCTGTACTCCAAGTGTTGCAAAAAAGTACAGAAAAGAATGATGTATCAGTTATGAAGCCTGAAGTGAATTACTTACATGGCTCTAAAGACATTACGATGTTTGATGGTCTTGGTCCCGTATTAATGGGTTTCTTTACATTTTTCTTTGTATTTATACTGTCGGGAGTTTCTTTTGTAAGAGAACGGTTAAGTGGTACATTAGAGAGATTATTGTCCACGCCGGTGAGAAGATGGGAAATAGTAGTAGGATATATTATTGGTTTTGGAATCTTTGCATTTATACAATCTATTATAATTGTAAGTTTTTCAGTTTATATTCTAGATTTATATGTAGCTGGCTCAATATGGCTAACGCTACTTATAACATGTATGCTTTCTTTAACTGCATTAACACTAGGCACATTTTTATCGGCATACGCAAATAATGAATTTCAAATGATTCAGTTTATACCGCTTGTAATTGTACCTCAAGTCTTCTTTTCTGGATTGTTTCCAATGGAATCCATGAATAAGTGGTTACAAATGTTAGGTAAATTATTTCCACTCACATATGGTGCTGACGCAATGAGGCAAGTAATGATTAGGAATCAAGGGTTTACAGAAATTGCTTTAGATCTTACTGTTTTACTTCTTTTTTCACTATTATTTGCAGTAGGAAATGTATTTGCTTTAAAGAAACATCGCAAAATATAATGAAGACAAAAAGGAGCATTATAAATGAAGAAGGATTGGCTGGAAGAATTAGTTGCCGCAACAAATACTGATAAACGTAATGAACGTCAAATGCGTATATTAGAGGCAGCTGTTGATATGTTTGGAGAAAAAGGATACGCCTCAACTTCAACGAGTGAAATTGCGAAGCGTGCGGGTGTAGCGGAAGGAACAATCTTCCGCTACTATAAAACGAAAAAAGATTTATTGTTTGCAGTTGTGATGCCGACCTTAACAAAGTTCGCTGCGCCATTTTTTATACAAGCTTTTGCCAAGGAAATATTTAAAACAAATTATGAATCGTATGAAGGTCTTTTAAGAGTAGTAATTCATAATAGGTTTGAATTTGCCAAAAAGCACTTTCCAATGATAAAAATACTAATTCAAGAAGTACCATTTCAGCCGGAACTAAAAAGTGAAATACAACAATTAGTAGAAACAGAACTGCTTTCACATTTTAAAAAGTTAATTGTAAAGTTTCAAGAAGAAGGGGAAATTATTGAAATGCCACCATCTTCCGTATTACGTCTTACTTTATCAGCTGTACTAGGATTTCTCTTAACGAGGTTTTTATTATTGCCTGAAGAGAAATGGGATGATGAAGTGGAAATCGAAAATACGATTCAATTTATATTATATGGACTAACGCCACGGAGGTAATGAAATAAATTATGTGAAATTCTCCGATTGCTTAAGTTGCATAAGGGAACGAATTGCTGTTGGGACCCGCTTATACACACCTACTGTTAATTTTTCTAGGAAATCTGAATTCAAACGCTGATATAACGATAACGGCTCTTTGGCCATCTGATCATGCTGGATTAGTGGTGAATCTATTTGTTTAATACAGACTTTCAATAAGAACTACAAAAGATACACGAAATTCAAAGCAATCGATATAAAATCGATTGCTTTTTTTCTATTTCAGAAGAGGAGCGTAACATAATATTGGCTAAGTTAAACGAGCTAAGACAAAAAAACATAACAATAGGTCACAGGATGAATTAACGTAAGAACTCGATGTGAATCGGAAAACGCTTTGGAGTGACCTGAAAAGTAGAGGACTTTATGGCCTTCCAAAACGAGATCATTGATAGTTTTCTAGCAGAAAAGCAGGAGTAAATATACGCACAGTTTATGAATTTAATTGGATTGATTTTTAGATAATAGTCGAATTGATAAAGGTAATGTTACACGACATGAAATAAAAACGAAAAAAATTGATTAAATTAAACGTTAAAATTATGGGATTAAGAAAAGAGATTGTCGAATTATATTATTCGGGAACATTTCTTTAAAAGTCATTTAACAATCGCACATTTTAAAACGTTAGAAATTAATTGAAATATGAATGCCATTTAAATATATAACTTGATTACAGATCTTTATTTATGGCACATAACAAAGTGAAGGATAAAAAATTAGGATGTAATGTTACTAACGTTAAAGGTAGTATTTGAAAATCATGAGAAGATCTTTTATTAGTTATTAATGCATACGCCGCTCTATTTATCAAATTGAAATGTATGTGCGCATATTTTCAGGTATTATAAAACACGGTTTAAAAATGGCATGAGCATTGGCTGAGGTATTTCATCAATATGCAGGGAAGAGAAAAACACTTAGCGGTTTGATTACTATTTTAAAATTGTAGGCAATTCGATTTGATAAAAAGTATTATTAAAAAACATATTTCGAAACATCCTCAGAAACGATAGTGATAATTTCTGATTCGGAAAAAGATAGAGATTATAAAACAAAAAAATACATATTTCGACACAAAACACCCTATGTTGTTGTAGAACAATGTAGGAATTTTTTTGTGCATTGGTACAGAATCTGTTTTAAAATTAAGTTATGACAGAATTGTAGCAATTGTCTAACTAATATTCGTGTCTTTTAAGAAGTAATGTTTGTAGTAGTAACTCGCACGCTGTCGAAACTCAATATTCGATAAGGGGTGTGTAGCGTAATGGAATTTACTCTAACTCGCGAAAAACAAATGATTAAAGAAATGGTACGTGACTTTGCTGAAAAGGAAATCGCACCGAAAGCTGTATATTATGACAAAACTGCGGAATTTCCATATGAAACATTTCAAAAAATGGGCGAACTAGGATTATTAGGCATCCCATTCCCAGAAGAGTATGGAGGTTCAGGTGGCGATACAGTATCGTACGCACTAGCAGTTGAAGAAATTGGTCGCGCTTGTGGTGGTACAGGCTTAAGCTACGCTGCAACAATTTCATTAGGTGCTTCTCCAATTTATTATTTCGGTACAGAAGAACAAAAACAAAAGTATTTAGTTCCAATGGCGTCAGGTAAAACATTAGGTGCTTTCGGATTAACAGAGCCGAACGCTGGATCTGATGCAGGGGGCACTCAAACGAAAGCTATTTTAGATGACGATGAGTATGTAATTAGTGGTGAGAAGTGCTGGATTACAAACGCAGAGTATGCAAATACAATTATTGTAACCGCTATCAATGGTGTTGAAGACAATGGTAGAAAACGTATTTCTGCATTTATCGTACCGACTACAAGTGAAGGATTAACGATCTCAAGTCCTTACGATAAGATGGGTGTCCGCGCTTCTAATACTTGTGAAATCGTACTTGATGGTGTACGTGTACCGAAAGAAAATATTCTTGGTGATGTTAATAAAGGATTTAAACAATTCTTATATACACTTGATGGAGGACGTATTTCAATTGCGGCATTAGCAGTAGGTATTGCACAATCTGCATTTGAACGTGCTCTGCAATATGCGAAAGAACGTCAACAATTTGGAAAAACGATTTCTAATTTCCAAGCGATTCAATTTAAATTAGCTGATATGGCGACTGAAGTGGAATTAGCGCGTAATTTAGTACATAAAGCAGCTTGGTTAAAAGATAATGATAAACCTTTCGGTAAAGAAGCGGCTATGGCAAAACTATTTGCATCTGAAGCAGCAAGTCGTATAGCGAATCATGCAGTACAAATTCATGGCGGTTATGGCTATATGCGTGAATATGAAGTTGAACGACATATTCGTGATGCAAAACTGTTAGAAATTGGTGAAGGAACTTCTGAAATTCAACGTCTCGTAATTGCTAGACATTTAGGATGTAGATAAAAAGGAGGAATCACTATGTTTCAAAAAATATTAATTGCCAATCGCGGGGAAATCGCAGTTCGCATTATGAAAACTTGTCAAAAACTTGGAATTCGTACCGTTGCTATTTATTCTGAGGCTGATGAAAATGCCCTTCATGTAAAAATGGCAAATGAAGCTTATCTAGTAGGGGGGCCACGAGTCCAAGAAAGCTATTTAAACCTTGAAAAAATTATTGAAATAGCTAAAAAAACAAATGTTGAAGCAATCCATCCGGGATACGGATTATTATCAGAGAATCCATCTTTTCCGATTCGTTGTAAAGAAGAAGGAATCGTATTTATTGGTCCTTCAGAAGAAATCATTACGAAGATGGGAAGTAAAATTGAGTCACGTATAGCAATGCAAGCAGCAGATGTACCAGTAGTTCCAGGCATTACTACAAATATTGATACTGCTGAAGAGGCAATTGAAATTGCAAAACAAATTGGTTATCCATTAATGCTTAAGGCATCCGCGGGCGGCGGAGGCATTGGAATGCAGTTGATGGAAACTGAGCAAACGCTCACCAAAGCATTTGAAAGTAACAAAACAAGAGCACAAAATTTCTTCGGTAATGGAGAAATGTATTTAGAGCGTTATATTGCAGACGCACATCATATTGAAATTCAGCTTTTAGCAGATACACATGGTAACACAGTGTACTTATGGGAACGTGAATGTTCAGTACAGCGCCGAAATCAAAAAGTAATCGAAGAAGCACCTTCACCATTTTTAGATGAAGGTACACGAAAAGCAATGGGAGAAGTGGCTGTACAAGCTGCTAAAGCTCTCGGATATACAAATGCAGGTACAGTTGAGTTTCTTGTAGATGATCAGAAAAATTTCTATTTCTTAGAAATGAATACGAGATTACAAGTAGAGCATCCAGTTACGGAAGAAATTACGGGGTTAGATCTTGTAGAACAACAACTTCTTATCGCAAGTGGTGAGAAACTATCATTTACTCAGGATGATGTAAAACGTAGTGGTCATGCCATTGAAGCACGTATTTATGCAGAAGATCCGAAAACATTCTTCCCTTCACCTGGGAAAATAACAGATTTAACATTACCATCAAATGTACGTATTGATCACTTTTTAGAGAATCATGTAACAATTACACCGTTTTATGATCCAATGATTGCGAAAGTCATTGCTCATGGTGAAACTCGTGAAGAGGCAATTTCAAAATTAGAAAATGCTCTAGAAGAGTTAAAAATTGAAGGTATTAAAACAAATACACCGATGCTACTGCAAGTGCTCGGAGACGATGTGTTTAAAAGTGGTATTTATACAACGGGTTTCGTAACGAAACAACTTGTTAAAAAATAAGATTTATGAATATTAAGGGGGAAAAAATGATGACGAAAGTATATGCATCGATGGCAGGAAATGTTTGGAAGATAGTTGTAGGAGTAGGAGATACAGTAGAGGAAGAGCAGGATGTCGTCATTTTGGAATCTATGAAAATGGAAATTCCAATCATTTCAGAAGAAGCTGGCACAGTTATGAAAATTAATGTGCAAGAAGGCGATTTTGTAAATGAAGGAGATGTATTACTAGAAATTGAATAGGGAGATATAGGGGGAAGCGAATTGAAACTACCTAATTTTGCTGTCATTAAAGAAGTAGGGCCACGTGATGGCTTACAGAATGAAAAAAAGATTGTTGGCACAAAAGATAAAGTAAAATGGATTCAACTACTTACAGAAGCCGGATTGTCGTACGTTGAAGTTTCCTCATTCGTTCACCCAAAATGGGTTCCTGCTTTAGCGGATGCAAATGATGTATTTTCTGAGCTGAAAAGGGATCCAAATGTTACATATGCTGCGCTTGTTCCAAATCAAAATGGTTTGGAACGAGCTTTTTTGCAAAATGTAGATGAGGTGAATGTTTTTTTATCAGCGAGTGAATCTCATAATAAAAGTAATATTAATAAATCAATTAAAGAAGCATTAACTGTCATTGAAGATATAACAAAACAGGCAACATTCGAAGGGAAAAAGGTTAGGGGTTATGTTTCTACTGTATTTGGATGTCCTTATGAAGGAGATATAAGTGTCACAGCAGTTGACGAAATATGTAATCAACTATTTTCATACGGCATTTATGAAGTTTCTCTCGGTGACACGATTGGTGTAGCGAATCCATTACAAGTAGAACAAGTATTAGAACATCTATTAAAGAAGTATGATGCTTCACAGTTTGCGATGCATTTTCATAATACGTATGGAATGGCACTGGCAAATGTAGTTAAGTCTTTAGAACATGGTATTACAACGTTTGATAGTTCTTGTGGTGGACTTGGGGGATGTCCTTATGCACCTGGAGCATCGGGTAATGTTGCTACTGATGACTTAGTACATATGCTCCATAAGCTCGGGGTCCAAACTAATATTGATGAAGAAAAGTTATTGAGGGCTAGTCAGTTTATTCAAAGTAAGTTAAATATCCAATTACCGAGTCATGTGTATAGAGCGCTTCAACATAAAACGATAAGTAGGTGAGAAGATGCTACAATTACAAAACATTTCAGTTGACTATGTAACACCGCATGTTGTAAAGATTTCGTTATATCGAGAAAGACAAGCAAATTCTTTATCTTTAGCGTTATTGGAAGAATTGCAAACAATATTAACGGAAATAAGCGAAGAGTCAAATACACGTGTAGTTATTTTAACAGGTGCTGGCGAAAAAGCGTTTTGTGCTGGTGCAGATTTAAAAGAGCGAGCTGGTATGAACGAAGAACAAGTTCGTCATGCTGTTGGTATGATTCGTTCTACTATGGAAATGGTTGAACAATTACCACAACCGGTTATTGCCGCTATAAATGGAATTGCACTTGGCGGTGGTACTGAATTAAGTTTAGCTTGTGATTTTAGAATTGCGGCTGAGTCTGCAAGTCTTGGTCTTACTGAAACTACACTTGCCATTATACCTGGAGCAGGTGGTACGCAGCGGTTACCGAGATTAATTGGCGTTGGTAGAGCGAAAGAATTAATTTATACAGGAAGACGTATTTCGGCGCAAGAAGCGAAAGAATATGGTTTAGTAGAATTCGTCGTACCAGCTGATTTACTAGAAGAGAAAGCAATTGAAATTGCAAATCAAATTGCTAGTAACGGTCCCATTGCTGTTCGATTAGCAAAAGAAGCGATTTCTAATGGTATTCAAGTAGATTTACATACCGGATTACAAATGGAAAAACAGGCGTACGAGGGTGTGATCCATACGGAAGATAGATTAGAAGGATTACAGGCATTTAAGGAAAAACGAAAACCGATGTATAAGGGGGAGTAAATATGTTAGATCAAAAACAACAATCTAATACTTTTGAAGAACAAGTTGAAACGATTAAACAAGGCGGAGCACCGAAATATCATGAACAAAACAAAGCAAAAGGAAAACTATTTGTTCGAGATCGTTTAGCTCTTCTATTTGATAATGGCGAATATGTAGAAGATGCATTATTTGCAAATTGTGAGCAAACAGGATTACCAGCTGATGGTGTTGTAACGGCAACGGGTAAAATACATGGGCGTACTGCGTGCGTAATGGCAAATGATTCAACTGTGAAAGCCGGATCATGGGGAGCTCGTACAGTTGAAAAGATTTTACGTATTCAAGAAACGGCTGAAAAATTACGTGTTCCGTTATTTTATTTAGTCGATTCTGCTGGAGCACGTATTACTGATCAAGTTGAAATGTTCCCAGGGCGCCGTGGTGCAGGAAGAATCTTCTATAATCAAGTGAAATTATCAGGTAAAGTTCCGCAAGTGTGCTTATTATTTGGACCTTCGGCAGCTGGAGGCGCATATATTCCAGCCTTTTGTGATGTTGTAATGATGGTGGAAGGTAACGCATCTATGTATTTAGGATCTCCTCGTATGGCTGAGATGGTTATCGGTGAGAAGGTAACGTTAGAAGAGATGGGCGGAGCTCGTATGCATTGCTCTGTATCAGGATGCGGAGATGTTTTATGTAAAACAGAAGAAGATGCGATTACACAAGCAAGACAATACATTTCATATTTTCCAAACAACTACTTAGAAAAGACTCCATTGGTTACACCTCAAGAACCGAAACAATTCGATAAAACGTTAGAACAAATCATTCCAGAAAATCAAAATGCTCCTTTCAATATGAAAGATCTTATTAATAGAATTATTGATGAAGGTTCTTTCTATGAAGTGAAAAAATTATTTGCTCAAGAACTAATTACAGGCTTAGCACGTATTGATGGTAAGCCAGTTGGTATTATTGCAAATCAACCGCGTATGAAAGGCGGCGTATTATTCCACGATTCAGCTGATAAAGCAGCGAAGTTTATTAATTTATGCGATGCATATCATATTCCGTTATTATTCCTTGCAGATGTACCTGGATTTATGATTGGTACAAAAGTAGAGCGTGCTGGTATTATTCGCCACGGTGCAAAAATGATTTCTGCAATGAGTGAAGCAACTGTACCGAAAATTTCTATTGTTGTCCGTAAAGCGTATGGAGCTGGTTTATATGCAATGGCAGGTCCAGCATTTGAACCAGATTGCTGCTTAGCATTACCGACAGCTTCTATTGCAGTAATGGGTCCAGAAGCAGCGGTTAATGCTGTATATGCAAATAAGATTGCAGCTTTACCAGAAGAAGAGCGTGCAAGCTTCATTGCTGAAAAACGTGAAGAGTATAAGAAAGATATTGATATTTATCATTTAGCATCAGAGATGGTGATTGATGGTATTGTTCATCCAAACAATTTACGTGAAGAGTTAAAAGGACGATTTGAAATGTATATGAGTAAATATCAAATATTCACGGATCGTAAACATCCTGTATATCCAGTTTAAAAGCCCTATTTAGGGCTTTCTTGCTCAATAAGTCAAGGAGGGGAAAACATTGAAACAAGCAGTTTGGTTTCCAACAGAAGAATATAAAGAAAAAACGCGTTTATTTAGTTGGATGAAATCATTAGGCTACGAAGATTACGAAGCTTTTTATAATAAATCAATTGAAGAAACAGCGTGGTTTTGGGGAGAGGCAGAAAAAGCAGTTGGCTATCAATGGATGAAACCTTATACAGAAGTGTTAGATTTAGAAAATGGTACACCGTTTGCACAGTGGTATAATGGCGGAACATGTAACGTTGTAGAATCAGCTTTATCCCGCTGGCTTGCGGATGAAGAGACAAGAATACAGCCAGCACTTCAGTACGAAGGGGAAAATGGAACTTCAAAATCATTTACATATGAAGAGCTTGACAACTGGGTAAGCTGTGTTGCTAATGGTTTGAAACACGCGGGTATTGAGAAAGGTGACCGTGTAACAATTTATATGCCGATGATTCCAGAAACAGTTGTTGCGATGCTAGCTGTAATGAAAATCGGAGCAATTATTTCACCAATATTCTCAGGCTTTGCGTCTGATGCAGTCATGACACGTGTGCAAGCGGCAGGTTCAAAAATGATTATTACCGCAGATGGATTTTCACGCCGCGGGAAAATTGTTTCTTTAAAAGATGAAGTAGATAAAGCTTGTGAACATTGTCCAACTGTTGAAAAGGTGGTAATTGTTCGGCATGCTGGAAATGATTTTACACCGCATAATTACGATTTTTCATGGAGTACGTTAGAAAAAGAAAAACCATTCATACATGCTGAAGAAATGCAAAGTGATGATCCATTAATGCTCATTTACACATCAGGAACGACTGGTAAGCCGAAAGGGACAGTACACACGCATGCTGGTTTCCCTTTAAAATCTGCATTTGATGCAGGGTTTGGAATGAATATAAAACAAGGCGACCGTGTATTATGGGTAACTGATATGGGCTGGATGATGGGGCCATTTTTATTATTCGGTTCACTCATAAACGGAGCAACGATGGTTATGTACGAAGGTGTCCCAGACTTCCCAGAAGCAGACCGCTTATGGGAGACAGTCGATAAATATGAAATTACTCATCTTGGTATTTCGCCAACGTTAATCCGTGCATTAATGGCAAAAGGTGATGCGTATGTGAATAAACATTCTTTAAAGAGTTTAGAAGTATTCGCATCTACAGGAGAGCCTTGGAATCCAGATCCATGGATGTGGCTGTTTGAAACGGTTGGAAAAGGGAATGTCCCAATTTGTAACTATTCAGGCGGAACTGAAATTTCTGGTGGGATTTTCGGTAATGTTCTAATTAAGCCAATCGCACCAATTAGTTTTAACGCATCATTACCTGGTATGGCAGCGGTTGTACTTGATGATCAAGGAAAACCAATTCGTGATGCAGTTGGAGAATTATGTTTAGAGAAACCTTGGGTTGGAATGACGAAAAGTTTCTGGGAAGACGATGAGCGTTATGTGAACACATATTGGTCACGATTTGAAAATAAATGGGTTCATGGTGACTGGGTTATTTATGATGGTGAACAATATATCATTACAGGACGTTCAGATGATACGTTAAATATTGCAGGTAAACGTATTGGACCTGCTGAATATGAGTCTATTCTTGTGAAACATATTAATGTAATAGAAGCAGCTGCAATTGGTGTACCTGATGATGTAAAAGGTGAGGTTTGTCATTGCTTTGTAGTATTACGAGACGGTGTAATATTTACAGCAGACTTAAAGAAAGAATTAATGAGTCTAGTAAATTCTCATATCGGAAAAGCATTATGTCCAAAGGATATCCACGTTGTAGAGGATTTACCAAAAACACGTAATTCTAAAGTAATGCGACGCGTCATTAAAGCGGCTTACTTAGGAAAAGAATTAGGAGATTTATCATCACTTGTAAATCCAGAAGTAGTTCCACATATTCAGGGGCTACAGTCTAGTAAATTATAAATTTAGGAATGAGCTCTATGTAAATAGAGCTCATTTTTAATGTTTATAAAAAGAGACGAGGGAAGAAGTAAATTTGAAGTAAAAAAATTCTACTAGTATTATTACGTATGTTTGTTTTATAGTTTTTATCAAAATAGGATTGTGGCATGTCTATTCATTGGAGTGATTGAATTTTGTTAAGGATGAAAACTTAGTGAAGAAAAAAGTAATGAATAAAAGGAGAAATCCCTGGGGGACAGGGATTCAATAAGGGAGATAATATTGTCGTTCGATGTCGAAATTTGGCGTATTCGACAAATTAATATTATCACGAATTTTCAGGAGATTGTGATAGTGGATGTGTCAAAAATGTGTACGTGCTACATATAAAAGTGTTATTTAAATAGGAAAAGGGAAAAGGATTAAGTTCACTCGTTCTTAAGATTTTTCCCTTTTAAATTTACTGTTTGTTCGTTGTTCTATATACATCTGAAATTGGTAAATCTTCACCATGTAAAGCTTGAGGACTGTCCTTTTTGTTTGAATCATGTGCCTGCTGAGATGTTTCTTGCATTTGCTCTTGGGCTTTACTAGGAGTATTCAGCGCATCCGATGACACATGATCAAGTTGTTGACTTAATAAATCTTTTTTATCCATGTTATGTAGCTCCTTTTTGAACTTAGATATAAAAACGAAGTGTTTTTAAATAGTTACGTGGGTATTATGTATCTTTGAATGGAATTATATACACAAACCACATTGAGAAATTAACTAATTATAAAAATTACCTGTGATGACAAGCTTAAGAAATATAAAGATCATTAGTTCTTAATAAAAGCGTTATTTTAGTAGGGTGTTACGAAATTTCATTTGAAAGGAACATCCCAATGATAAGGTGAGCACTGTAAATCAGTGCTCATCTTATCAGAAATTTCTTAGTCCTTAAAAATAAAACCATTACGGACAATTTACAATGGTAATAGTGACGCTAGCCATTGTTCCAGGAGAATCAAGAAGTGAAGCAGTAACGGTTACTGTTCCAGGCCCATTAGCGGATAGAAATACAGCGGTAAAATTACCTGAGGCATTGGTAATGACAGCAAGAGGAACCATGAAAGCAAGAGAAGGATTACTAAATGAAAAACTGACTCCTACTCCTGGAGTAGGACTACCGTTTACTAATACTTGACCCGAAAAAAATAAAGTATTATTTCCTTGAGTGGATACACATGCTGTGGTTGCGTTAGAAGTCAAGGTAATAGATGCAGGCCCAGCAGGAAGATTAAATCCAGTTGGTCCAGTTGGTCCAGTTGGTCCAGTTGGTCCAGTTGGTCCAGTTGGTCCAGTTGGTCCAGTTGGTCCGGTTGGTCCGGTTGGTCCGGTTGATCCAGTTGGTCCAGTTGATCCGGTTGATCCAGTTGGTCCGGTTGATCCAGTTGAACCGGTGGGACCAGTAGGAAATTGAAAGGGTTGAACCGGTGGAAGTGTAGGTCCAATAGAACCCGGATTAAGTGCAGCAAAAGATAAAAACTCGTCCATTATATATCACCTCTAAAAATCGTATTACTAATAGTAAATGTAATGATAGAGAAAAGTGAACTGGACAAGCGGTTGTATTTTAATAAATTGAACAAAATAGTTATATGATAGAAAGAGAGATTAGCATGATTACTTTAGAAATTAAATATAAAAAGGCGATTATTTTCATATCGCCTTTTGGATAATGCAGTGTAATTTTATTCAGTTATTTGAAATATAGTTTCATTCGGTTTGGAAAATCCATACAGTTTCCTTGCGAATTTTAAAATTTCTTCTTCACTACCTGTTAAAACTTTAACATCATTTTTAAGGGTATGACCATCCTTCTTTAAAGAAGATAATTTTTGTTGCTCCGTATTCAGCGTGATTTGTTTTTCTTTAATCATTTCTTGTTGGTTATTCAGAGAATATTGAAGGACAAAAATTATAGGTAATATAATAGCCAAAGTAGTTATAAAACGGCGTCTTGTTTTTTTTATATTACCTTGTTGGGTATTAGGGTTCACTTGCTGTGAGGGTATATTAGGATTTGATTGGTGTGATGATACTTTTGGGATGTTTCCCATTAAAATGCCTCCATTACTGATTGTAGAATTTAAACCGTTTAAAATTATTATAAATGTTTAATGGGAATTTTAGAAGATATTTTAATATAGTTGCATATCGCAAAGTTTAAACAAAATCCTTATTTACATAAAAGAAACACCGATTGTCCGCGAGGCTCCTAAGGGTAATCATCAAGTAATGACGTACTCGATTAATTAACGATTTCATGAATTTTTGGTAAAATATTGGTAAATTCATCCAAATCAATAAGGGCATCATTTGAAACAAAAACGTTATTTTAATAGGGCGGGGAATAATGGTGGTTCCATGGAACAAGCGAGAATACATTGTATCAAGGTGATCCTTTTATAACAGAGGGGCAATTTTAGAGGCTAGCGAAAAGGCGAATAAATCATTATATTGGCTTCGGTGCATGTTATCCAAGCTATGAAAAAGTGTGCGGTAATAGTACAAAGAGACTTCGGTTGATTCGGATAGATGATGACGAGGAATGATATAAAAATTTCATTTCGTAGAGAAGTGAAGTGATTAAGGATAGGTATTGAATATGCCATATTTGTATGAATAAAGAGCAGAATTTAGCCTATATATAGGTGTTGGAATTGTTCTAAAGGGGAGAATATCTGAAATATAAATAACAGAGGGGGTGAAATAAAAATGGAAACTAGCACTTTTTTAGGATTGTTTTGGGGATGGGTAACGGTTATCGTATCGGGAATACTTTTCGTACGTCCATCGGTACTACGTGAATTAAAAAAATTAGTGGTTGAAGACAGAGGTTTTGGTATTATGTACGGTTTTTTATCGATTTTCCTAGGGCTAGGCACTGTGATCCTACATAATGTATGGGTATTTAACTGGCAAGGGTTCATAACGGTTATTGCATGGCTTGCATTATTAAAAGGGATCTACATAATTGCATATCCTGAACCCTCCAAGAAAACAAACTTTGAATTAAGAGTACTATCTACACGTATAGCGCTCGCTATCATTGGCGCCTTGGCTTTATGGATGCTTATAGTAATCTATATAAAATAATTTTTTTCTAATGAGAAATAAACTAAAATATGAGAAAAGGCTATAATAATACTAATTATAAATTTAGTCCTACTGGAAGAACCAGTGGACATCAAACTAAAAAGGGCGTTGTTATATTGCTCTGTAGTTTGGTGTCCGCTTTCTTATTTTTTATTAACAAAATAGATCAGGGGTGTTTGTATAAATGACGCAATTAACTTCTGACCTAAAATTGACCGAGAAGAAACACATGTTCGTTCGGGAGGGGTTTTAAAGAAGTTATTACAAATGTGTAAGGTTAATGTAATATTAATCGATAGTAAATCAAGATACTTAAGTGTATTTTAAATAGTATTTAAAAGTACTGTTTATTTATAAAATATTGGGTTAAATAAAATTTAATTAGGAAGTGTAATAAAATGATTGAAATTAAATCAATTATTCATTCGTACAAACTAAAAAGAAGAATAGCTAAAGATTTATATGGCTGCAGAGATGAATTGACGATGTTATTAAATGAATTTAATAATATGAAAAGTAAAGTGAAATCTGAGAAAAAGAAAAATAATATGTTATCTCGTTTACAATTAATTTATCAAAATATGAAATTAGACAAGCAGTATTCGCTTCCGTTTGCTCTTAATAGTAGGTTATTGGAGAGATTAGAAGATGAATCTATTCAAACAACTGAAGAATGTGTATCATGTCTACAAGTAATGTTAGAAATAAATTATGAGAAAATAAAACATTATGGATCTAATACAAGTAGGTCATTTGTGCCGTTATCGCAGTCTTCAATTTGTCTTGCTGATTTTGTTTGTTTGACAGGATTTGTTTTATTAGGCTTACTAGGAACAATTACATTTGGAGGGATAATGTAATCTTTTTATTCACTTGCATAAAAGAAAAATTGTTACTTGTAAAAAGACCACTCATTTAAGTTGTATTTTTTAGTTACATAGGAGAGCTCATGTGGTAGACAGAGAAGAATAACACGAATGCTAATTTATAGTTACTCATTGTTAATGCTTTATGTAACTTTAAAGACGAAGTGTATGATGCTAGTAATACCAAGGGATTTAGCGTTTGGGCTAGTTACACAAAATATAAGATATGGATAACTCATAGTAAACGTGAAATGATAAACCCTATGTTGTCGCAGTGATGAAGTGAGTATGCTGAGGGTTTGTTATTGATGCAAAATTATGTGTTACAGGAACACTGTAATACAAAGTGCACATAGTAAAGGAAAAACTTACTATTGTAAATAAAGCTTATGTGTATGTGAAGGAATTAAAAAGTCGATTTATAAGAGTCAGCTTTTTGTATATTACATTCTATTATTTATCGGTCACAAAAGACATATTTTTTCCTTTAAGTTGACATTGAAAATATTACCAATTTTTTCTTTTACAATGACAACAAATAAAGAAACACTTACAACGACACTTATTTCGTTTAGAACTCCAATCATCATCGCAATGATTCTTTTCTTTAGATTTCCACCAATCATCATTACAATGCTTTTCCTTAGAACTCCAATCATCATCACAATGATTCTTTTCTTTAGATTTCCACCAGTCATCACAACAATGCTTTTTCTTAGAACTCCAGCAATCATTTTTCCAGGACATTCTTTTATACCTCCCTTCAATAGGATTACTATTATCCTATGTTTTAGTAAAAGAATGGCTTGTTTATTAACCTATTATTTTACTTTTATATGATAGAGTGCTTTCTACTAAATATAGAATTCATACAAACTATGCTAATTTTCAAGAAAGAGTTGAGAGAACTTCTGGTTATAATATTAATCAACAAACACTTGTTGAAAGAAACGTTATGATTTTAAATAATATCTTATTTTGGAGTACGCTTTTCTAATTGTATATTTCACAACAGCAAAAGAAAAACATACTATATTACTGCAAACAAAGCCTATGTATATGTGAAATAATAGGAAAAGCTGGTGACTCTTAAAGAAGCTGGCTTATTAAAAAAAAGATTAATTTGATAAAGAGGTTGTCTAAACTTTAAATTCAGTAGAATTAAATCCAAGTCCACTCATTAAATAATCCTCTAATTGTTAGAGGATTGTTTTTATAAATTAATAAAGAAAAGAATGTTTAGTACAATTGTTTGTTTTTTTCTTTCTATGTGTTTGCCTCGTACACTTTTAAGCTAGTGGACATACTTTACTAATAGAAAGGATTAGGGGGTGAGGTTTTGGGTTCTCGATTTAATAATTGTAAAAAGAAGTGTACATGTAAACAGGATGATTGTTGGGAGATATTCGAAGAGTGTAACAAAGAAAAGCATGAGAAATGTGATAATTCTTGTGTACAAGGAATTAGAGATGAGCTTAAGAAATTAATTAATCGAACAGTTCAAATTAATACAGAGGGACGTACTTATGTAGGTACTGTTTCGTCTGTCAGTTGTGATGTTGTTAAGCTTGCAGCTATTCCTGGAGCTGTTGGAGTAATTATCTCCATTTGTAAAATTGAAGCAATTTTCCCTCCTGTTACAACAGTTACCGCTGAGTTTGATTTTAATGGTGTTGACGTAGCAAACAAAGCATAATTATGCTGTTTTTTGTAAAGCCATTCTTATGAATGGCTTTATTTTAATTTCGTATAAAAGGAGAATATATTCTTTATATAGAAATAGGTTTGAGGCTATAAAGAGTGATGCACGAAAGGAGAATGAGATTGATTAAATTAGTGCCCTTTAAAAGATCTGATTTCAAACAATTAATAAATTGGATTAATTCCGAAGAATTTTTAATACAATGGTCGGGAAATGCATTTACATACCCTTTAAATGAACAGCAATTAAAGAAATATACAGAAAGTGCAAACACACTGGCATTCAAAATAATAGATGAGGAGACTAAAGCAGTTATTGGTCATATTTCTCTTGGACAAATAGATAATATAAATAAGTCTGCTAGAATTGGAAAAGTGCTAGTTGGTAATACGAAAATGAGAGGGCGTTCTATAGGAAAACATATGATGAAAGCCGTACTTCGCATTGCTTTTGAAGAATTAAAACTACATAGAGTAACTCTTGGTGTTTATGACTTTAATAAGTCAGCTATTTCTTGTTACGAAAAAATAGGTTTTGTAAAAGAAGGTTTATTAAGAGAGTCAAAAAAAGTAGGAGAAACGTATTGGAATTTATGGGAAATGAGTATGTTAGAATATGAATGGAACAATAAATCATAGTATTTTATAATTATATTATGTTAACAAAAGGGGTTTGGTGGGAATCGTGAATAAAAAAACAAAAATAATTTCAATTGCAGCTGTTTCAGGGGGCGGTAAAACTACCATTACAGAAAGTTTAGCTCATGAGTTGAAAAACTCAAAGGCTCTATATTTTGATAGTTATAAATTTGATAACTGTCCTGTTGATATTTGTAAATGGATTGATGATGGAGCTAATTACGATGAATGGGTACTTACACCGCTAATGAATGACATTCAGCGTTCTATACAAGATAGTAGTTTAGATTATATTATTGTAGATTATCCTTTTGCATACTTAAATAGAGAAGTGGGACAATTCATTGATGTAACTATATTTATCGATACACCTTTAGATATTGCGATGGCTAGAAGAATTTTGAGAGATTTTAAAGAAGATACAATGAGTGAAATACATAATAATTTGAAACATTACATGACACATGCGAGAAAAGCTTATTTAGAGGCGATTAATACGGTAAAGCCGAATTCAGATATCGTTTTGGATGGATCTTTATCTGTAAATGAAATAGTTGTGCAAATAGTAGAGGAATTCAATAGAAGAAATGTGATTTTGCAAAGTTAATTGAAAAATGAATCATATACGAATGGAACATGTCTGTCTATATAAAAAAGTGGGGTGCTTCAATTTGAAAACGCTATTTTATTACAATTGGCAAGTAAGAGATGATTGGTTTAAGTGGTGTGAACAGCTTACAGAGGAGGAATTGCTGCGCAAACGTGTTGGAGGTGTTGGGAGTATTTTAGAAACACTTTTCCATATTGTAGATGTTGAGTATAGCTGGATTAGTGCGCTTCAAGAAAAAGAGGATAGCGAACCACAATTTAAAGATTATCAATCAATTAAAAAAGTGAAAGCATTATCTGATTTATATAGACGAGAATTAGATAACTTTTTGCAGTTATGGTCTGGCGACTTCGAATCAAAAATATTGAAAGCTTCATGGACAGATAAAACATATAAATACGGTGAAGTTTTAAGGCATGTAATTGCACATGAAATTCATCATATTGGTCAGATATCTATATGGGCAAGAGAATTAAATCTTCAGCCCGTTTCAGCGAATTTAATTGGAAGAGGATTATAGATATAGAAACCGACTTGCTAAATGCAAGTCGGTTTTTTATATAAAAGAGAACGGTTAGTTAAAGTCCTCGGATTTTTTCTGACGTATATGTAAAAACATTAAGATTGTAATGATTAAAAAGATTATAACCGTTTGTATGATTAAATTTTTAAACTGAAGTAAAATGGTCCAAGATGTAATAGTGTCTTTGAAAGCTTGGAGTGCAGAATATGAGGTAGGTTCAAAACCGTATTGAAGTAACTTTTTTGTTTCAACAAAAGCCGTATTTTCTTCATTGGCGTCTAATACTACAGAAATAAACCGTGTGTCTCCTTGTTTTGCTGTACTAACAAAACTGTAATTACCGTTAGTTGACAGACTAGATTGTAATCCATCAACACCTTTTAATTTAATGTTTTTATTAAGAGAATAAATCATTTTATTTGTGTTGAAAACTTGAACATCGTTGAAGGTAAATTGGTAAGAGGTTTGTTTAGTAATATTTAATACATCTGGATAGTCTTTTATTAATTGTGCAGCTATTTCGGCTGCGTCTATTGCAGTTGTAATTGATTGTCTATTCTTTTCACTATTTATTCCGGTTGAATTTAAAAATGGAGATTGTTGTGATAACTTTAGTTGTTTTGCTTTTTCATTCATTAACGATGTAAAATTATCTTCATTTCCAGCAATGTGTTCTGCAAGTGCAAGCGCAGAACGATTATTTCCGGTTAGAAGCAAAGCATGAAGTAAGTCACGAACAGTAGTGTTATCCTTTGATGTTACTTGGATCGGAATTGTTTCTGTTTGAAAAACTTCGTTTCTAATTTTCACAGATTCATCTAATTGTATTTTGCCATCATGAAGTTGTTCCATCACAATATATTCTGTCATTAATTTAGATAAAGTGGCCGACTGAATAGGAGTACGTTCATTTTTTTTATAAACAATTTCACCAGAATTAGTATCTATTAAAATAGCTGATTTAGCTCGAATAGTTGGACCATTTACATAAAGATAAAAATATAAAACGATAAGTGCAGTAATAAGAAAAGATAATAATAAAATTGTTATTTTTTTAAAAAATTGCATACGCGATCCTCCTACAATTACATCAATAATATTATTGTAAGAAGCAATGCTTAATTAGTAAGAAAGAAAAGGTAAAGAATTTCTAAAGAATTTTAAGGAATTCTTTAATTTTGGATTTTGATGGAAAATTAAAGGTTCAATTTCTTATTAGATAAGAAATTGAACCTAAAAATATGCCTTATTAACATTTATATGGAAGTAATTTTACAGTGAAAGTTGTCTTTTCATCATCACTATATACTTCAATTGTTCCTTTATGCAGTTCGACAATACTTTTTGCAATTGCTAATCCGAGCCCAGATCCGCCGGTGTTTGTTGATCGCGATTTCTCTACGCGATAAAAACGTTCAAAAACATGAGGTAAATCAGTACTTGGGATAGCTTGTCCGTAATTTGTTATATCAATTGCGATCATATTATTGCTTTCGTAAACTGTTATATCAATATGATTTCCATCATTTCCATAAGTAATAGCGTTTATGATTAGGTTTTCAAACACACGTACTAATTTATCCCCATCAGCGAGTACCATTAGCTTTTGAGAGGGGAAAGAAGGGCGGCATTCAATATTAGCTTCTTGAAGCTGTATCCGAAATTGGACAGTTAATTGTCCAAGCAATTCTACAATATCAATAGGAACAGAATTTAAACTTAACTCTTTATTTTGAACACGTGTATATTCAAACAAATCATTCATTAATGCGTTGAGACGGGTTACTTTATCGTATATGACTTGTATATAATGACGCAATTCCACTTCATCTCTATAATTATCATGATGGATTAAATTCACATATCCAACTATAGATGTAAGAGGCGTTCGTAAGTCATGTGATACATTCGTAATTAGTTCGCTTTTTGCTTGTTCCGCCTGTCTTTCTTCATCAATTGATACTTTTAACTGTTCAACAATTTGATTAACGCCAGTTGCTAATTCTTCTAAATAATTATGCTGTACAATAGAAACTTTATGATTAAAGTTTCCACTCGCAATATATCGAATTTCTTCAATCATTTTTTTAATACAAGTTTCATAGTAAAGCTTTCTTTCATGACGATAAAAAATGTAAAGATAGGATGAGAAAATAGAAAATAAAAACAAATAAGAAACGATCATCATCCATAAAGATTCCTTTATCCCTCTATACTTTTCATAACCAAAAATTCGAATGAATTCTTTACCTAGTTCGCTTAGAGTAAGTGAACTCTCAATTACACTCGTTACGAGGCGGAATATAATTAATTCGGTAATAGGTGTAAGAGTGATAGCTAATAAAAGCCAAAAAATAAGCTTCCACTTTGGTATATCTTTTAATATATCAAATGCTTCATTTCTCAATTTTATATCCTACTCCCCAAACCGTATGAATTAGTTTTTCACCATTCATTACGGTTTCAAGTTTATCGCGTAAATTACTAATATGGACCATAACCGTTTTATTAGAACCATAACCGTCTTCATTCCAAACGCGTTCGAATATCTCTTCAGAGCTAAATACTCTTCCAGTATTACTCGCAAGTAAATATAAAATATCAAATTCGATAGAGGTGAGCTTAATATATTCACCATTTACTTTAACCGTATGATTATGTTTATGAATTTCAACTGTACGAATGCGAATAATACCATCTTCATTCTTTGGTGTGGCAGCGTTTTGGAAAGATGATCTACGTAACAATGCTTTCACTCTAGCAACTAATTCTAGTGGATTAAACGGTTTAATCATATAATCATCTGCACCGGTCATAAGTCCTAATATTTTATCCATATCTTCAGCTTTTGCACTAAGCATAAGGATAGGTACAGTATTATTTTCACGCACTTCTTGACAAACTTCTAATCCATTTCGTTTTGGCATCATAATATCCAAAATCATAAGGTCAACTTCATATGTAGATATCATTTGTAATGCTTCATCACCATCATAAGCTTTATAAATGTTATAACCTTCATTTCGCAAATAAACAGCGAGTAATTCTACAATATCTTTATCATCATCAATAATTAATATGTTTTTATTCATCATATAGTTCCTTTCCTTACAAATCATCAACATTACTATAATATCAAACATTTATGTATTTTGTAGTAATGTTTCTACATAAAATTTCACGTAACGTATTAAAAAGGAATTAACACAATTATAACGAATACAAAATAAGAAGGATATTTGAATTTCACGTTATATTGAAAGCTAGTTATAAGGGGGACTTGCTATGTTATATAATGATATATATTCATTTACTCCAACTGAAAAAATAGAAAATGATATTAAAGCTTTTTTATTAACATACAATAAAGAATTTACATATAAACATTCAATTCGTGTGGCAAATGAGGCAAGAAAAATTGCGGGAATATTTTATGAAGATAAAGAAAAAGCAGCGATTGCAGGATGTTTACATGATATTAGTGCAATCTTTCCGAACGAAGAACGGATTGCAGTTGCTGAAAAATTTGGTATAGAAATATTACAAGAAGAACGAGAATTTCCAATGATTATCCATCAAAAATTATCGAGAGTAATTGCAAAAGAGATATTTAAAATAGAGGATGAAGAAGTTTTAAATGCTATCTGTTGCCACACTACTTTGCGTAAACATGCTACAAAGATGGATTTAGTACTATTTGTTGCTGATAAATTAGAATGGGATCAAATAGGGACACCTCCATATTTAATAAATGTAAAAAAAGCTTTAGGAAACTCTTTAGAACATGCTGCTATTGTATATATTTCATATTTGTGGGAAAGAAAAGATGCATTAAAAGTCATACACCCGTGGCTAGAAGAAGCATATTGGTATTTAAAAGAAATTGTAGAGTAGAAAGGGTATAAAAATGAAATTAAAAGAGTATATGAATCAAACATTCCCAGGAGTTACATTAGTACCGTCCATATACTTTCAGTGGGAAAATCATCTTCATTTTGATTTTGGGAAAGATAAATATCAATTCAAAGAAGATAGTAACACGTATAATATGGAATATTTCATAAAACTATATAGATATAATAAAAATCTATTTGAAGATATATTTTCAAAAGAAGATACCGTCTTTTTAGTCACAAATGTTTATCGATTTAAACAGGAAAATATAAAAAATTCGCAGAAAATAAATGTATACAATAGATTTATTAAAAAGAGGGATTTAAAGTTTCATATAAGACAAGAAACATTACCTTTTCTATTTGAAGATGAAGAAGCTGACTTATATTGTACATATCAATTTTCTTTACAATGTTTTGCGGAAGACATTAAATATGAACCGCTTATTGAAGCTGTTAATCATGAGGATTTCCCTGACCTACGTCCACACCTAGGACGAAAAAAAGAAATTTCATATCCAGATGTATTTTTTATAAATGTAACAAAGGATATCATCATGTTTATTTATGATGATAGAGGATGTGAAATAATCGCGAAGAATAAAGAAATGATATGGGATTTATATGAGAAGTATAAAGAGTGGGTACCAGATTATGAACGAGAAAGTATAGATAGCTTATTTCAATGACAATAGGGGAAGTGAAGCGTGTAATGAAACGTATCGCCATCGTATCCGCATGGGAACCAGAACTTACGTATTTGCATCAACATTATCCAAGTGAGCGTGTAGAGAAGATAGCAGCTTGGGAATTTCATTTTCATTTTATTAATGAATTAGAAGTGATATCAGTTGTGACAGGTGTTGGAAAAGTAAGTTGTGCTAGTTGTGTACAATTATTAATTAGTGAATTTCAGCCAGACCAATTATTTATGACAGGAATTTGCGGGAGTTTATCAAATAAAGTGAAAAATGGACATATCGTTGTAGCTCTTAATACTTTGCAGCATGATGTTACAGCGGCTGGTTCAGGAGAAGATAGTTTTAATCTATATGATGGTAGAACAGCACCTATTGAAACAACTAAATCACTCGTAAAACGAATGAAGAAATTACGTTCGTATGATCCGGTCCATTTTGGTACATTTCTATCTGGAGATCAACGTATTCGAAGTTCAGAAATGAGATATTTACTGCATACTGTTTACGGCGCTTTAGCCGTTGATCAAGAAGTGGCCGCATTTGCTTATGTATGTCATATAAATAAAAAACCATTTCTATGTTTAAAAGCTGCCTCAGATCAAGCGAATGACAAAACGAAAGAAGAACAAAAGGTTTTTAAAATGTTAGCATGTGAACGAGCATGTGAGCATTTAATTACTTTTTTACGTGTTTATGAGATTACTGTAGTTAACAATAGATAACAAGAGGGGAAATGGCTACTCATTTCAAATTAAGAGGTGAATTACAATTGCATACGTATTATGGAGAACTTTGTACAAAGATATATGAAAGTGATAAATCAATTGCGAGTGGAAAAGAATTGGATTTTTATCTTTCTTTTGCAAAAGACAAAAACATGAAAGTGTTAGAGCCAATGTGCGGAAATGGTAGAATGCTAATTCCTTTTATACAAAATGGTGTGAATATAGAAGGATTCGACCTTTCAGAAGACATGCTTAAAGTGTGTAAAGAGAAAGCGGAAAAATTAAACTTAAAACCGGTTGTGTCACTAGGGAGAATAGAAGAATACCATAGTGATAAAAAATATGATCTTATTATGATTCCTATAGGTTCATTTTCACTGTTACCTGATAATTTAGTAGAAATTAGTCTTCAAAATATGAAAAAAAACTTAAAGAAAAATGGAAAATTGCTTCTAACAATTGTACAAGGTGGAAGTGAGACAGAACAAATTCTAGATTGGATAGAGACAAATAGAAAAGAAATTAATAATGAATTAATTGTTGAGTATAGAAAAGTGTCATATGATAAGGCGCAAAAACTTTTGAATATTATACTGAAATATGAAGTCGTTCATGATGAGAAAATTGAAGAAACTGAGATTATGGATTTTCTTATAAGACTATATGATTTAAAAGAGTTTGAAAATATACTTATTGCTAATGGATTTAGTCAAATTGTTGTTCATGAAATAAAAGATGGATATGGTGTAGGGAATTCATTTCATGTATTTGAATGCAATTTATAACAAATCAAAGCGGAGGATTATACTTATATGATTCAATACAAAAGATGTAGTGAAGTAAGTATAGATTTAGTGTATAAAGCTTTTAAGGATGGATTTTCAGATTACATCATTAAAATGGAAGTTTCAAAAGAAGATTTTATAAAAAGATTTTTTGGGCCAGAAGGGAATTCGCTAGAACACTCTTTTCTTGCGTTAGACGGTGACAAATGTATTGGTGTAATACTTGGTGGTATTAAGGTATATGAAAGTATAAAAACAATGCGCTGCGGAACATTAGCGGTTCATCCAGAGTTTCGCGGCATTGGTGTAAGTCAAAAGTTATTTGAGTTACATAAAGAAGAAGCGACACAAAATAAATGTAAGCAACTTTTTCTTGAAGTTATTGTAGGAAACGATCGGGCGATTCATTTTTATAACAAATTAGGTTATGAAAAAGTATATGATCTTTCTTATTATAATTTAAATGATTTAACTGAAATAATGAATAAAGGTAATAAAAATATTGAAGTAAAACAATTAGAATTTCCAACATTTAAAGTTGAAATTCAGAAATGGTTAAACTTCCATATAAATTGGCAAAATGATATTGATTATATCGAAAAAACAAATCATACATTTTACGCTGCATATGTTGATAGTGATATAAAAGGTTCTGTGTGTGTAAATGAACAAGGAAAAATTAGTTTTATTTTTATAGACAAAGACTATAGAAATATTGGTGTTGGGACGAAATTATTACAGGTAGCAAGTGAAGAATTAAAGTTATCAAGTTTATCAATTGGGTTTCCAAACAACAATTTACTGGAAGGGTTTTTAAAGAAAACTGGATTTGAAAAGAATTCTTTAGCACAATATGAAATGTATTTATTGCTATAAAAAGCGGAAGGAATTATTCTTTTCGCTTTTTATTTTGTACTATAAACGTTTTTGCTGTATGTGGGAGGATAAGTAAAAACAACAGAAGTTTTGTTATCTGTCTTATTGAGCTAACTGGCACTTTAGTTGAAGAAGGAAAGTATATATTAAACATAGAATATATTAATACATTAAAAGATTTATGAGGTGAAAGTGATGGCAATTAAGCAAGGTGAAATTAAAGTAGTAGTCGGAGCTGGAGTATTTAATAATAATCCAGGCTGGGTTCAAACCCAAGAAAATGAACTTAACTTACTAGACAATACCACTTGGGAAGAAAGATTTGAATACAATTCCATTTCAGCTATTTTAGCTGAGCATGTATGGGAACATCTTACTTTTGAAGAAGGTGTAAAAGCAGCTGAAATTTGTTATAAATTTTTAAAGTCATCAGGTCATATTCGGTGCGGAGTCCCTGATGCATTTTTCCGAGATGAAACCTACCAAAATATAGTTCAAATAGGCGGACCTGGCCCGAAAGACCACCCAGCTGCAAGCCATAAAATCGTACATAATTATAAAACA
Source organism: Bacillus sp. NH11B (assembly GCF_001884205.1). NCBI lineage: Bacteria > Bacillati > Bacillota > Bacilli > Caryophanales > Bacillaceae > Bacillus > Bacillus sp. NH11B. Next base: position 79,996 of record NZ_MAOG01000141.1, read on the forward strand.
TTAACGAAAATGTTTGAAATTGCTGGATTTGAGGTAGTTTTACTTGAATATTGTGATGAAAATGGTCAATTTTATTACACAGAATGGGATGCGAATGACGGCGTTATTTTCCGTTCGAAAAGGTATGATTCTAGAAATAGAGGCGATAAACTTGGTTTTCCATCGCTAATTGTTGACGCGATTAAAAGGTAAGTCATTCACCTAAAATAGGTGTTAGTTCTATCAGTTCATGAGTCGCAAATGCGGCTTTTTTTATTTGTTTTGTAAACCTACGTTTTGCAAGGAATTAGACATACATAATAAGTGATTTTGAACGTTACATAACTTGATTTGAATACTATATTAGCTCTTATTAACACCATTTATCTTAAAGGAAATTGCTTTTAAATATTTAATGGAAATATCATATAAATTAAATAAATCAACGTTTTCTCATGTTGAATTTTTTTACGGAAATGTTGAGGTACGCCTATTGTAATAAACACATGGAGAGAATATATAATAAATCAATCAATGTTTAAGATACCATTCACACATTAAATTAATATTTCATTGCCATAGAGATTTCTTTTATACATAAATTCGTGTAAAATAAAACAAGAACATACATTCTACATAAGAGTAGGAGGGAATAAATATGTTAGCTCAAATAGAGAAACAAACTGATGGCTATATTATAAAATTTGAACGCCAATTTCCCAATACAATAGAGGAAGTTTGGTCTGTTTTAACTGAAAACAGCAAGCTTAAAAAATGGATGTCCAATTTACAAATTGAAAACCTTAAAACAGGTGGAATTATAAAGTTCGACATGATGGATGGTTCATTTTTAAATATTGATATTTTAGAGTGCCAACTAAATTCAGTACTTGAATTCACATGGGATAAAGATCGTGTCCGATTTGAAATACATAAAGAGGAAAATGGTTCGCTTTTACTTCTTAAAGAATACATTCATGAATTAACTGACCATACACCGAAAGATATAGCTGGTTGGCATATTTGTTTAGATCTTTTTTCTTCCGTTTTAGAAGAAGAAGAGAAAGAATTTTCCGAAAACGAATGGCAACAATGGTTCGGGAAATATAAGGATAAGATTCAAGAAGTGAGAGGATAATTGTATAATAGGTAATATTCATTATGTAATTATTATATTATAAAAATGATTTTGTGGAAAAATAAGAATAGAGGTTAATATGAAAATAAATCAATTAATTGTTAATAACATAAATAAACTTGATACTGTTATTCCGTTTAATAAATCACTTGGCATTGCTGGTTTATCTGGGTCTGGAAAAACAACTCTTTGTCAAACAATTGGTGAAGAATCAAAGAAGCGTCTAGTTTCCTTATTGCCAAAGGCTGAATATCAATATTTATTTCCTAATATTATGGAAACTAATTTTAGTGCAATTAAAATGGAAGAAATGCCTTTAGTACTTTTTTTAGGGAAATCATCAATTTCTTCCAATCCGCGTTCGACGATTGGTACTCATACAGGTGTTTTTAAAGAGATTCGTGAAAAATTAGCGGAAGAATTTAATCTTTCTCCTGAAGTCTTTTCATTTAATAATCAATTAGGTTGGTGTGCTGGCTGTAAAGGGCGTGGTACTACTAAAAATATTGAGTGTAAAAAATGTAAGGGGAAACGTTATAGTGAAGAAGTTGAACAACGTACTATTGAGTTGTTTGCTAAATCACATACAATTTCAGATATTAACGATTTAAGTGTTGAATCTATTCTTTCATTAGCAGAAGAATTAACTATTAGCGAAGCAAAACAACATATATTGCAAAATATTATCAATATGAACATTGGTTATTTAACATTAAATCGAATTATGGGTACGTTGTCAGGTGGAGAATTAACACGACTTTACTTAGCTGAATTCATGGCAGTAAGTGAAAATGCTGTAATTATTATTGATGAGATTTCAGTTGGACTTGATCATGAAACATTATTACAAATATTAGAAGAGATCAAGCAATTAGGGTGTAAAAACCAAATTTGGCTCATTGATCATTCAGATACAGTACTGGATACAACAGATGAGCAATTGTTCTTCGGACCTGGTAGTGGAAAATATGGTGGGAAAATCGTAAAAGAATCACCAAGGCCAAAGCCAATACTATCGGAACGAAATTACGAAATGCCAACAGGATATTATACATTCCATGAATTATATTGCCGAAATATCCAAATGACTGAGTTTCAGATTCCTAAAAATAGACTTGTAACTGTTACAGGAGAGTCTGGATGCGGGAAATCTACACTTGTCAATGAGTGTTTAGCTAAAGATTTCTTGAAACGATATCCAAAAGATAAACTAGTTATGGTAGGGCAAGATCGAAATCAATCGATTACAAGTCGGTCAACTGTAGCAACTTTCCTAGATATTAAAAAGAAACTGACAAAGTATAGTGAAGAAATTGATGATATTTTTGAGCGCTCAATTGAGGATATTATTGATGAAATTCCAAATGAAGATATTGCTTATAAACGCTTGTGCCTACTAATCAAATTAGGACTGGGCTATTTAACATTAGAACGAAAAACACAAACATTATCAACGGGTGAGTTTCAATGTGTTCATTTAGTTTCTGAGTTATTTGCAAAAACAAGAAATCCACATACATTGTTTATTTTTGATGAGCCTTCAAAAGGTTTATCGCAAAATATTTTAAATCAATTTATAGATAGTGTTAGAGAGATATTGCAAGATGAATCAGTCTCTATCATAATGATTGAGCATAACAGTTACATGCTAGAAAGTTCTGATTATATCGTCGATTTCGGAAAAAGGCAGCTTGGATCTATAGAGCATCTTGATGTAGTAAGTCATGATGATTATTATCGTCAAAAGAGCAGTGTGAATAATGCTGGGCAAATACATATTTCTTCAACACTGAATCAACAAAATGGAATTAGTTATTTAGAAGAAAATCATATTGATTATTTTAAAAATGCAGAAAACATCTATAAAGGTGGAATATTAAAAAGCTTATCATCAATGGCTCGTTTAATTTACGGTGAATATGAATCTGATACAATTGCACCTGTTGTTGCTATTGATCTTGAAAGACATTTATATAGTCAATATAGTTTCTTATATGAAATTGGTGGATTGATCAATCATATTGTAGCTGCTCATCCGACTAATAAAGATACGAGAAGCTTCGATTTCTATTCTCAGGATAATCATTGCCCATCATGTTCGGGACGTCTTCAAATTGAAGTTTTTGATAAAGAAATTACAATTCAAGATAAAAATGTTCCATTTTGGGATGGTCTATTTGATCCGGAAATCATGAAAGTATTAAAATTTTATCAATATGAAAAAATTGAATTTCTATTTGAAGAAATTAAAAATGAGCTTGGTCATGATTTGTCAAAGAGCTATAATGATATGTCTGAGGAAGAAAAACATACATTTTGGTACGGCTATTTTGATAAGTCCTTCTATGATAAGAAAGGTAAGACACGTAGAACATGGGTAGGATTTAATACAATTATTGGTGGATATATTGTTATTTCTAAAGCAGCTATTAAAGAAGATATTAAGACTTCTAAAGAAATGATGACATGTCCAATTTGTGAAGGGACGGTATTAAATCATCATAAACTGCTTAAATTTGGAGATACAGATATTCGTGAAATTATTAATCAGCCGCTTAATGAAATAATAAAAATTGTAGGAGATTTACCTGTACTCATCAAATTGAAAACTATCATAGGTGACAATATGATTATGACAGAAGATGTCTCTTTACTGCCTAGGAAAACACAAGTCGCACTGAAAATGTTTGAATTAGAACAAGCAAGCTTTTCAAACTATGAAATGGTGCTACAAAATGTTTTACCATTCTGGGGCGAAATTAAAGGTAATATCGAATCAATCAGCAATAATAACAAGGTGACTATTTGTGATTTCCAAAATATCAATGAAACAAGAGAAACTATCATAGATAAGTATTTCACAAATGGAAAATATAAAAAATTAACATATGTGTATGAAGCATTTGGTTATAAAAAATTAGTTACCCAAATTAATAAAATAAAAAAAAGCAACCCATGTCCATTCTGTAACGGAAAAAAAGTTATAACCGAAGATAATCTACATGATGGCGTGTTTAAATTAACAATTCCATGTATAACTTGTAATGCAACTGGTATTAATGATGAAGGGCTAAAAGAAATTGTTGAGGGCGTGGATGTACAAACATGGTTAACTGGAAAAGTTAGTGATGTTGTGGATGAAAGTTTACGAACGGAAGCTGTTGAGGATATACCTATTTTTAATCGTATTCGTGAGTTGGATAAACGAGATATGATGGCGGTTTATGAATGTTTGGAGATTAATAAGTAAAATTTTATTAGTTTATGTGTTATTAAAACCACTAACTCAATTAATATTAAGCGTGTATTCTTAATGGTGAATGTAATAGCACAGTATGATTATTATGAAATAATGAAAGAAGATCCAACTTCTTAATGTCAAAATTAAGAAGTTGGATTTTTTAGTGTTTTTATGTCTCACATACAATATTTCTCACTTTAGAAAGAAGTAAAAGAGTCAGGGGGATTGAAAACTAAAAGGGATAAACGATTGATATATTATGTAATTATTATATTATAAAAGTGACGATTAGAGATAAATAAAGGTAATGAATGCTAATTGGTGTTTATAAACTTTTTTGTTTTATTGTCTGATTTTTTAAATTTAACAGAAATATATACTTGAATGAAGTGTATATTTCTGTTAAATTTATCCTATGGACAAAACAAGTTTAATTAAAGGTCATTTAGAAATGTGTGTGTTATCTATTTTGTCGAAAAAGAAAAGCTATGGTTATGAAATTATGAAAGAACTTGAAGTACACAATTTAAAATTGAAAGGAGTAGGAAGTATTTACCCTATTTTAACTAAGTTAAAAAATCAAGAGTGGGTAAATACTTATCAAGAAGTAACAGACAGTGGTAAAGTTAGAATCTATTATGAAATTAATGAAAACGGGAAAATACGTCTTGAGAAAAAAATTAATGAGTGGTTAGAATTGCAATCTGATATTCAAACATTATTAAAAAGTGGTTTGAAAGGAGACCTTCTGAAATGAGGAATGAATTAAACGGTAAAGAAAAGCAATTTTTAACTGACGTACTTAAGGAATTAAAGCAATACGATATCAGCTTAGAAGAAAGGGAAAATATTAAGCAACAAATATTAGAGCATATTCAAGAATGTTGTGAAAATGGAGAGGATAGTATAAATGATCTAGGTACGCCTCAATTATTTGTTCAAGATTTTTTAGAAATAAGTGAAATTGACCAACAAGTTAAAATGAGACAACTTCAAAATGAAAAGAGAAATTCGAGCACATTTATCTTAGGTGGCATATTCATCGCAGTTATTACTTACCTCATCTCACAAACTACACTTTCACTATTTTTAACTGAATCATTTAACGGAACTAATAGAAAAAATACATTTAATTATAATCTTTTATATCGTATAGCAGAGAATCAATGGTGGAATTCTATATTAATAATGATTAGTTTTACGCTCTCTGTAGTAGTATTTATTAGCTTAGTAAGTTATAAAAAAAGAAAGTTATCTAAAGTATAATGAAGAAAACCATGTATAAAGTATTTCTAATTTGTATTCTTTGTAATGTATTAATGTTTTGTATCGTACATCCAAAAGTTTACGCTCAGCAAAATATTAAAGTTACATTAGATAAATATATTGAAAAATTTATAAAGGAACAGAACATTCCTGGAGCTTCCGTTGCAATTGTACATAATAAAGATGTATTCTTCACAAAAACATGGGGGATTACTGGGGAGTCTGAAAAAAAGGTAACTAGTAAAACCCCATTTGCGATTGGCTCAATAAGTAAATCTTTAACAGCTTTAGCTATAGTCAAGTTAATAGAAGATAAAAAAATAAAATTAGAGGATTCAGTTCAACAACATCTTCCTTCGTTTAAACTAAAAGATACACAATCAACTTCAAATATAACAATCCAACATCTACTAACTCATACAAGTGGAATAAACACATATGAAGGCTTAGCATTATCAGATAAACAATTAAAGAGTTCTAAAGCATTAAAGGAAAATGTAATGAAACTTTCAAAAGTAAAATCAAATGCTCCACCAGGGGAAAAGTATCAATATAGTAATGCAAATTATATGATACTTGGTGCCCTTATTGAGGCAGTCACAAATGAAACATATTCTTCATATATAGAAAAACATGTTTTTCAGCCTTTAAAAATGAATGGCGCAGCGGCAAATAAAGAAAGTGCATATGAAAAAGGCTATTTAACAGGTTATCAATCTTGGTTTGGTATACCTAGAAAAAGTGTAGTGTCCTATGATAATGCTGGGGCACCGTATGGTTATATTACCGCGAATTTGGAAGATATGATTCAATTTATAATGTTTTTGAATCACCAAGACCACACTCAATTTTTAAAGAAAGAAAGCATGGATCTTTATCTATCACCGCTTTATAAAATAAATTCAGAAAAAAGTTATGGGTTTGGATTAAGAACAACAAATATAAATGAAAGCGAAACGATGGTTTGGCATTCAGGATCAACGCCTGATGCTCGTGCAGAAATGTTTACTTTAAATAAAAGTGGCTGGGCTGGCGTGATTTTAACGAATAAAAATCATGTATTAGAAGAAACAGCATTAACGGTATTGAAAAAGGGGATTATTAGTATTTTGAATGGGGAAAAACCTGGTGATATCCCTAAAAACATACCATTCACACAGATTGTTATGTCGATAGTCACACTCTCACTTATTTTTACATCAATTATGTTAGTGAAAAAGTATAAACGTAAGAAAACTTGTAAAAAACTAACTTGGCTGTTCGTTGGGAGTATATTTCTACTATTATCTATTATTTTGATCCCACTTCTTATTTATTGCACAAATTCACCGTGGCATACGATTAAATTGTTTGCAGCAGATGTAGCTTTACTCACTAGTATTACAGTAATTTTATTAGCTGTGAACGGACTAATATCAATATTTATAGCCTTGAGGAGAAAGAAAGTATAAGGGTAAATAATTGAAGAAATATAATTTAAGTTGTTAAAAATAGTTGACTCTCACACAATGTCAATATTTAAGATAAAGTTGAGTTTCGAAGTAGATGTAAATCCCAAAATCTAAAAATTACATTCCTTTTAAAGGTTGCAACAGACCAGAAATTAAACTTAGTAGACATGCAAAACTAAATAGTGGTGTTTCATAATGTTTTAATGATTTGGAGGGGGAATTTTGATAGATATTAATAGAGACGTAAGAACATCTGGCGCGTATGTTCTTTATAATAATCTATTTATTTTTCAAGTTGGTCCAACAAGAAAAGGCGATAGATTAGGTGTAGTAAGGCTGGGAGGCCATAAAGAAAACAATGAGACAGCAGTAGAAACCGCTAAAAGAGAAGTGAAAGAAGAAGCTGCTATTGATATTACTATATTGAGTTCACCAAGTACATACTACAAAGAGAATTGGAATGCACAATCAAAGAAAATAAAAGTAGAAAATGAAGTCGCTCCAATATTAATTATTGATAGTCCATATGAAACTTTATCTATTATGTATATTGTACATTCAGAAAATGAGCCAAATCCATCTTCTGAAACAAACGGACTATTATTACTTTCAGTAAGTGATATTAGGCTAATTTGTAGAAAGGAAATAACACTAAACGATTATATTAAGCAAGGTGGAATGGCTATATTGAAAGAAAAAGTGGATAGAGAGTTAATCTTACAACCTTTTCCTCAACTTTTATTTTTAGCAGAACTTTCAAAAAAGGATCCTGTATTACTTCAGCAGTTTCTAAATTAGCAACAAAAGCCACCTTAATAAGGGGCTTTTGTTTTAAATAATTTAATGGTATGTGTATCCTCCATCAGGAAACAATACATTGCCTGTAGTAAAGCCATTTTGCATTAAATACAGGACAGTATGTGCAATTTCATCATTATGCCCAGGTCTCTGTACAATAGAAAGAGATTTAGAAGCTTCATAAGCAGCTAGTCTATTTTCGTTTTGTTCATTTTCCCTTCGTATCGTTCCAGGAGAAACAACATTAACTCTAATTGGAGCTAATTCAACAGCTAAAGCTTTCCCTAAACTTTCAATAGCGCCATTACAAGCTCCATAAGCAGGTGCACCTTTAAGTGGTCTTTGACTAAATGCACCGGACATTAACACAATAGATCCAGAATTAGAAAGAACAGGAATGGCATATTTTACGGCATAATATTGAGGCCAAAACTTTCCGATAAAGCTGCTTTCGGCGATATCATCCGTAGCAGTTATTGGTCCAAGTGTGTAAGAGGCTCCTGGTGTGAATAAATGATCAAAATTCCCAACTTTCTTGAAAAAATCTTGTAATTGGTTTTTATCTTGGTTATCCAATACATATGTTTGAAGATGGTTGTTATTTATTACTTCTCGAGCAACTTTTAATTTTTCTTCCGAGCGTCCTGCAATAATAACATGTGCGCCTTGTTCGATTGCTTGTTTTGCTGTTGCTAATCCAATACCAGAACTCCCGCCAATGATAACGATATGTTTATTTTTTAATACAGTAATAGACATGATTAAACATCTCCCTTAATATAAGATTTAAAATAAGTTGTGCTAATTTTATTATTCGTTAAAAAATGACTACTGAAAAGTACGCACTTTATATGTACTTAGTCGCGAATTTCGTACTAATCGCTTGTTGTATGGATACATAATATAAAAAATTACTGGGAGGAGTGGTGAGGAAAATGAATTTAGAGGAACCGAAATTAAAAGGGGTAATAGCAACATTACAAATAATCGGAGGTAAATGGAAACCACTCATTTTATTTATATTATTAACTGATGGAACAAAACGGTTTGGTGAATTAAAGCGATTAATACCAGAGATATCTCAAGGAACATTAGCAAAGCAACTTCGTGAATTAGAGAAAGATCGACTAATAAAACGCGAAATTTATCAAGAAATACCACCTAAAGTGGAATATAGCTTAACTGAACATGGAAAAACAGTCAGTATTGTTTTGCATAGTATGTGTGGTTGGGGAAGAGGACATTTAGAATATATCGATAAAAATAAAATATAATATTATTATGTAAACTTTATGTGGTATGTAGAAATAGTATTAATAATTTATATTTCATAATATATAATACTATTAAAGGCTATTATACATATAATCCTCCAACTGAGGTAGGAGGGATGAAATACCATACTGTTCGAAGTAACTAGTTGTTCGGGGCTGAAAAAATGCGTATCAGATATAAAAGGAGATTTATGAAAATATTAACTTTGAGTCTATTTCAATGATCATCATAAACATTTAATACATTTTAGCAAAGGGGAAATAATAAAATGAATGAATTAGAGTACAAAAACTTTTATGATAAAGTGGGAAGTGAAAACGGCTGGGATTTTAGTAAGCTAAAATGTGAGACTGTAGGAGACACTTGGGACTTTTATAGTGAAGTGAAAGAAAAATGTAAACCATCACATATTCTACTTGATGTTGGTACAGGTGGAGGAGAAAATGTATTAAAAATAGCATCTTCAGCTGCATCACTGATTGGGATAGATAATTCTAATGGAATGATTAAAACAGCACATTCTAATTTGAATAAAGCAGGTGTACAAAACGTTGAATTTCTTCAAATGGATTCTGAAGCTTTAACGTTTCCGCATGCTTATTTTGATATTGCTTCAAGTTGTCATGCGCCGTTTGTAGCATCTGAATTGGCAAAAGTAATAAAAAAAGGTGCTTTTTTCTTAACACAACAAGTTAGTGAACATGATAAATTAAATTTAAAAGAAGCATTTGGAAGAGGGCAATGTTTAGGTGAAAGAGATGGTACTTTAAAAGAAAAATATGTGAGTGAACTGACTAATTCAGGATTTGAACTCGCCCAAGTACGTGAATATGATGTTACTGATTATTACAGTACGCCTGAAGATCTCATTTTCTTATTAAAACATACTCCTATTATTCCTAGATTCGGAGAAGTGGAGGAGGATTTTAATATTTTACAAAAGTTCATTGACACTAATAGTTCTAAAAAAGGTATTCGTACGAATTCGAAAAGGTTTATGATTATTGCTGTTAAATCATAAGGTATTTTAGTGTAAAAGCTGCTTTTCGTTTAAGGAAAGGCAGCTTTTTTGTAGGGAAAAAATGCAGGGGAAACTTGAAAATAATAGAAATAAGTATAGTATAAATCTAAAAATCGAAATATTAAGGATGCTTGTTGTGAAACGGTATTATGGATATATATGAGGAGTTACCATCTAATATAATATTACTCCGTGCTACAGTACCAGAAATTTGGGATGAATATAGAAGGAAGGCAGCGAGTATTTTTAGTGAGAGAACAAGAGCGACAGTAAAACTAATCCCAAATTCGACCCATCTGTTATATTGGGATTATCCAAAAGTTATAGTAGAAGAAATAAGAAAACATTGGTAAAGTCAAATATAACTTAAAAAGGTTGATTCTTGTAATCTATAAGAATCAACCTTTTTGAAGCGTATGTAATAAAAAATAACGTATAGAGTAAGTAAGTTGTTTGCTTAGAGTGTTATTTTTTAGCCGGTGTATTTCCCATTGCGATAGAAATTCTATTCCAACTATTAATTTGATTAATAATCAAGACAAGGTCGATATATTGTTTTTCGTCATAATGTTCACATACTCGTTTATATAGGGAATCAGGAACTCTTTTAGTAGGAATAAGTGTAATATGCTCAGCTAGTTCAATAGCGACTTTTTCCTTTGCTGTATAAAAAGTACATTCATCCCAAGTACTTAAGCAATAAATTCTTTGTTCAGTCTCTCCCATTTTTCGAGCATCAGATGTATGTAAATCTATGCAGTAAGCACAGCCATTGATTTGAGAAACTCTAATTTTAATAAGCTCTCTAGTCGTTCGATTAATCGTTGATTGTTTTGTGTACTTTTCCATGTCCATCATAATTTTCATAGCATCAGGTGCAGCATCATAGTAAGAAATTCTTTGAGTCACAATACAACACTCCTTTTAGCTTAAGATATTATTCATTATATCTTGATGTGGTCGTTCATACCAATTATTTGTACTAAAACGCAAACTGCTTGAAGTTAAGATTTTATTGCATTAGCCGATAATGTTAACTTAACTGTTCTAATACAAAAGTAGTAGTTTGTTAATTAAAGTTTCAATCTCCAGATGGATTTTTCCTGTTAGTTTTTGAAATACAATACTAATAGAAATAATGAATTTGGAGGTTTATTATAATGATTACACACATTTCAGATATAAAACTGCAAACTGTTTCTATAGAAGGAGTAAAACAAGTATACGGAGATATATTATCTTTTCCAATAAAAAAAGAAACAGCATCATTTATTCAATTTGAAGTAACGCCATACACAACAATTAGTTTTCAGGAAGTGTATGAACCAATTGCACCTGCGCATTTCGCTTTTGAGATTCCATATTCAAAATTTCATGAAACAGCAAGATGGCTTGAAGGATCTGGATTACTCATTGTGAAATGGAAAGATGGAAATACAATTGGTGAGGAGAACGGTCTATTCAATTTATACTTTAAAGACGGAGATGGGAATCTTCTCGAAATTATCGCACATAGTTATGTTAAAGAAGATGTATTAGTTCCGCAGTCACCTTTAAACATTTTATATGTAAGGGAAATCGGTCTTCCCGTTAAAAGTGTACCTGTATTTACGGAATGGTTGAAATCAAATTTAGATATGAAAACGATGGAAGATGGGGATATTTTCAACTTTGTTATTGGTGGCACTGCATATATTGTTGCGACTTGGTGGCAGAGGCCTTGGATTCCAATTGCGATGAAAGCTTTACCACCGAAAGTACATGTTTCTTTCGGAACATCTGATCAAGCATTTTTAGAACGAATCCAAAATAAATTTAAGAAAAATAGTGTTCCATTTGAAAGTAAACATAATGAAGTATTATTTATACAACAGGGGTATAAATTTTCAATCTTGCATACACCGGAGTTTCATTCAGATACTCCTAGAAAATTAAACTTACCACTTTCTATATAATTATAGGAGGTGGTAGGTTTTTTGCATTTCCATGAAGAAGGGTTTCAGCATAATTACACTGAATTTATAGAGGAGTATAAGGCGTTATCCTAATTTACTGTAAGGAGAGAAATGAATTGAATTTGGGAAATCCGATAGCAAAAGGAAATACTGCTGAAATTTACCTTTGTAATAATAAAGTTGTGAAATTATTTAAAGAATACCTCCCTAATACAGAATCTCTATATGAAGCACAAAAACAGAAGTATGCATATTCACGTGGTTTACACGTTCCTAAAGTGTTTGAAGTTACAGAGATACAAGGTAGACAAGCGATTATTATGGAATATGTAAAAGGGAAAAGTATTGGTGAGCTTCTGCTAAATAATTTAAGTGAAGCGGAGCATTACATAAGTATGTGTGTTAATGAACAACAAAAGATTCATGCTATTTCTGTAAGATCGGATGAAATAGAACAGATGGAAGAGAGACTTTATCGTCAAATTCAATCTGTTCAAAATCTAGATGAGAAACAAAAGAAGAATATATTGAGCAAAATGGATTCAATCGTGTTTGAACCAAGATTATGTCATGGTGATTTTCATCCGTTTAATTTAATTATGAGTAATGATTATGTGAAAACTATAGATTGGGTTGATGCTAGTTTAGGTGATATTCGAGCAGATGTGTTTCGAACATACTTGTTGTACTCACAATCTTCTGTAGAATTAGCTGAAATGTATTTACATATATATTGCAGGAATACCCGAATATCAAGAAATGAGATTTTTCAATGGGCACCTATTATTATTGCGGCTAGAATATCTGAAAATGTATCTGCTACAAACATTGAATATTTGAATGATCTGGTAGCACAGTATTGTAATTAAAGAAAAACTTTCGCCATTTTAATTTTTAAATTAAATACGTTCTAGCAATACAAACCGATGAGTAAAGGTATTGAGATTTACAATCAGATATTAAATTTGCAAAGGAGGAATCCATTTTATGAAATCTTTTGAATCGATTTCAGGGGAACCTGAATGGGAGGAATCTGCTCCCGCGCTACAAATTTCGAAGCTGTATAAACAATTCGGCGAGTTTATTGCAGTCAATCATATTGATTTAACTGTTCCGAGGGGATCTTTTTATGGAGTTGTTGGCCCTAATGGGGCAGGAAAAACTACTTCGTTGTCGATGGCTGTTGGTTTATTACGACCAGATGGCGGGAACGCTAAAGTTTTTGGGGTTGATGTTTGGGGAAATCCGACACAAGCAAAGACATTGATCGGGGTATTACCAGATGGATTGGCCTTGCCGGAAAGACTTACTGGTCGCGAATTATTAACATATATGGGCCTGTTAAGGGGAATGAGTGCCAAAGAAGTTAATCGACGAACAGAAGAATTACTTACAATACTAGAATTGAATAATGCTGAAGGAACGCTAGTTATCAATTATTCTACTGGCATGCGTAAAAAAATTGGTCTTGCAATTGCACTCCTCCATGCACCGAAATTACTCATTCTCGATGAACCATTTGAGGCGGTAGATCCTATTTCTGCAACTACAATTAAAAAGATTTTACAGAAATTTGTTAGTTCTGGTGGTTCAGTAGTATTTTCAAGTCACGTCATGGCGTTAGTTGAACAACTTTGTGATCACGTTGCAATTATTTCCAAAGGAAAAGTGGTTTCTTCAGGAACAATGGAAGATGTTTGCGGTGATGAAACGCTCGAAGACATTTTCGTTCAGCTAGTAGGCATTCCTGCTGTTAAAGGAGGAGAACTATCTTGGTTAGTGTTTTGATTCGAATGAAGTTATCAATCCTAAAAAATTCAATGAATAGTGGTAAAGCAGTTCTTTTAACTATTACAGGAATAGTTGGTTTATTGATTGCAATTGGAACCATTGTGCTCTTTTCTTTTTATCCTACAGAACATAACGTTTCAAAAAGTATCCTATATGTGGTATTCGCTCTGTGGACAGTAGGGTGGATTTTGGGCCCGCTTCTTTCTGGGGGAGATGGAATGTTACGTCCTGAATATTTCGCGCTGCTTCCACTCACTTCATTTAAACTTGCTAGGGCGTTACTCGTTGTAGCTTTTATAGGATTAGGACCACTTGTTAGTCTTATAGCCTACGTAGGATTATTAATTTACGCAGCTAGGGTTAGCTTATATGCAACTATAGTTGCAGTTCCAGCAATTATTTTACAGTTAATATTTGTGGTGCTGTTATCAAAAGTAGTAGCTAGTATTATTGGTGAGACGATGAAATCAAGAATAGGTATGGAATTGGGAGCAATGCTCTTTGGTTTCATCATTGCGTTTTTAAATGTAGGCTGGTATGCACTTCCTACTATTAATGGGGTAACACTAAACGAACCTACATTTCTTTACATGTTTCCGTCTAGTTGGGCGATACTTGCTGTAGAGTTTGCTATTCAATCCAATTGGTTATTAGCTTTTGTTTTTTTAATTGTTTTAACAATATTATGCGGACTGCTTTTATTTATATGGACGACATTACTGATGAAAAATACAGTGAAGGATACTAAGAAAATCCAAGTTACGATTACTGCTAATAAACATAGAAAAGCTCTACGAATCTTTTCAGAAACGAAAATTGGAGCAATAATTACTAAAGAATTAAAAAGTTGGGCAAGAGATCCACAACGAGGCCGTTTCCTCCGGATGGGTATTTGGATAGGAGTGTTTTATGGTATTTTAGTTACAAGCGCTCATATATCGTATTTAATGCCTTGGGCAGGGGTAATTATGATTGTTTTCACAAGTATGTTTGCCTGCAATATATATGGGTTTGATGGGAGTGCATTATGGTTAACATTAACGACGCCTGGCGCAGAACGGATTGATGTGTGTGGTCGTCAATTTGCTTGGTTGATAGCTATTGGCCCGATTGCAATTTTAACAACAATTATTTTCACTATTTATAGCGGACTTACTTTCGTTTATCCTTGGGTATTTGCAATAATTCCGGCATTACTCGGTGGAGCGGCAGGTCTTATTATGATGTTTTCTGTATTTAACTTAATCCCAATAACTGATCCTCATCGTCGCGGAAAAGGAACCGTTATCTCAGGTGATGATATGAGTGCCAGTAAAATGTTTATAACAACATGGTTAATGATGGTGATGGTATTAGCAACAGCTATACCCGCTTTGTTAGTTGTATGGATTGGGACATTACTACATATAGAGCTCTTACAATGGCTAGGTGTACTGACTGGCATTTGTACAGGAGTGTTTTTAGCTTGGGGGCTTGGTCGAATTGCTTACTTAAAACTTGAAAAAAGTGGCCCTGAGTTGCTATTTGCAATGAAAAGTGGCATGAAAATATTGCGTGATGATAACAAAAAGAAAAATAACAGAATAGCGGCTGAATTACCTAAGAAAAAACTTGCTGTTGTTGTTCTGTTAGGATTTATGGGGATCTTTTTTTTGATTCATCAAAGTATAATACCGTTAATTTTTGAGATATTTAGTGTAGATGAAAAAGTTCGGCTTTTCTTTCTGCCTCGCTACCTGCCACATATTGTTCGTATTCCTATAATCATTATATTTGCTGTAGTAGGTATAGCATCTTTGTATAAAGCTATTTTAATTAAGAAAAGACATGGGAAGGAACATCAATTTATAAAAGAGGAAATATAGAATTTTTCTGAAAAATTAGTAACTACAGAATTTACGCTGCTTTCATCCCACGCAGGACTTTAGTCCGTCTTTAGACGTGGGATGAAAGCAGCGTTTCTGCATAGCAAAACATGGTATACGTTATTTATAGTCATGCAAAAGACGTAAAAACATTTGAGAACCAACAATCTGTACGGTATGGTCACAGTACCGTAGCCCACGAACCTAAACGGTCTGTTGTGGGAGTGGTAATGGCACATTGCAACCTTGTACGTCAGCGATACCAGAAATGGACTTCGCCTTTGGCAGCAAGAATCCCACTGACATTAGTCAGCTGACACCTTTAGGGGTGGGAGTGTCAAGTGATGTTAATGAAAGAATGATTATTTTCGATCTTCATTCTATAAAGATTCATTATCCGTACTTCTTCCTCAGTTAATTCTTCTTTATCCCAATACATATGCATTAAGTTATATTCGAATATCTCTTTTAATTTAGTAAACAATGGTATCTGGTCTAGCATCTCTTTAGGTAAATCATTTTCCTCTTTGTATCCTTCAACTATTGCTTTTGTAATAGAACTCTCATAGTCAACTATGTTACCATTCCCCACGAATGAATATTCTATCGCACTATAGATTGGAACCGCTAAATCGAATATATAAAAATGTTTCTCACAGTCTTGAAAATCAATCATTGTTAAATTTGAATTATTTTCGACTAATATGTTTTCTAACCATAAATCTCCGTGAATTAAGCCATAATTTGAAGGATTCTTTGGCAGTTCCTTTATAGAAGCTAAAACGTCAAATGCAATTTCTCTTATAGTAGTTTCTTCTTTAGGGATATAGTTAAGAAAATTATACTCTTCATTTTCATACCAGTCGTTTATATGATTTACCGGTTGAATTCTTTCAAAGTCTTTAGATATACGATGTAATTTTCCAATTTGTTGACCAAGTTTTTTAAATACATTAGAATTCCAGTCGTTTCTTGGTAAATGTATACCAGGAGCAGCTTTATATAATACAGCAAAAACTTCTTTGTCTAATGTTATTTTCTCTACTAAATTCCCCTTTAAAGAAGGTATTATTGGAGGAACTCCTAAACCCTTTTGATATAAAAAATTCGTATATGTAACTTCTTCTAATTGCTCTTCATATGTTTTATAGTTTGTAATTCTAACGAAGTAAGTACCTTGTGCTGTGAGACATTGATACATTTCATTTGTTATTGGTGTCATTTCAATAAAATCCAATGGATATAGTTTATTAATTAGTTTAAGTATCTCTTTTTCTATATTATTCATTTTAACTTCCTTTCCAAACATAAATTTTTCACTCACAAAACTACTAGTTCCTTAACTTACAAATTTCGTGTTTTATTTGGTAGAATCCTTTAAAAAAGATTTATCCCATGAACGCCCGATTAGTATGGGATAATAATTAGTGGGGAGGAGCAAACCCCCACTGATTAAAGTTTCACTTTATTGGAAAGTTAAGTAAATGTATGGCAAAATAAGATAGCTGAAAAAATATGAAATGATTAGTTACATATGATAATTAAAGGTTCTAGAGGGTGGTTAATGTTATAAACCACAAGAAATATCAAAAGAAAGAATTGGATACTTCTTATAATTATTAGTGAGGAGGGAGATAAATGAATGAACATATACAGCTAATGATTGAATGGATTGAGGGCAATTTAAAAAAGAAGTTTTCATTAGATAAATTATCTAATTATATGGGATATTCTCCTTACTTCTGTTCGTTTAAATTTCATCAAGTAACAGGGATAAGTATTAGACGATATATTCTTCTTAGAAGATTGTATTTATCAACGGAAGATTTGACGAATGATAGAAAGATAATTGATATCGCATTTGATTACGGTTACTCTTCGCAAGAGGCTTATAGTAGAGCATTTAAAACTGTTTTTGGTATAACCCCAGGAAAATTCCAACTTAACAAAATACCGGTTCAATCATTTATTAAACTTTCAATCAATGATGGCAAGGAGTGGGATAGAATGAATTTTTCTAGAAAAATTGAAGTTGATCAGTTACGAAATGTGAAGAGTGAGCTGTTTGATAAAGATGTACTAAACATATTAAATGGTCAATTTATGTATGAAGAATTTAAAAGTGAAAAACTAATGGGGGAGTCTGATTACGCTCCGTTTAATGAAGCTATGTGTGTAAATGCGACTACTGCACAGATTTTTGATGATGAGTTTATTAAAACAAGGGCAGAAGGGCACCAAGGTACTGTAGAAAATTATATGAAAAAGGTTATTCATCCTTTAGAGAATCTTTTTAAGAAAGAGTATAAATGTATTGTTTTATGGTTCGGTGAAGATATGTTTTGCCAAATGAATCTACTTACAGTACTTTCTTACCTTGAACAGTCTGGTTATAAGGGCAAAGTATATTTAAATAGCTTCAGAGAGGATGAATTTAAAGTTAGTCAAATTGAACTTGAATTAGGGAACTATTTTTCTGTTTACAATGAAGTTCTAGTAAATCATAAAAAGCCATCTCATGAGGTACTACCTGTAATGTATCAGGCGATAGATTTATATTTAGAAATGCTAAAAGAAAATAATGTAGTAGTAAAGTATATCTCCAAAAATAAAGGTTTACCAACACAAGAGTTATTAAAAAGGTTGTTTAATCTTTTTCCAACAATAGGATATGGGGACCTTCAATATATAGAGCTTATTAATAAAACGAGATGAAAATTGAAACTAATTAGAAGAGAATACAGTAAAAAAGATGCACCTAAAAGCATAGGTGCATCTTTTTTAATTATATTTGTTTAATTAATTTCAATTCCTCTTCTACAAATGCCATTAATTCTTTTATTGTCTTACTAGAAAAATCAAAACGAATTCCAGCTGCTTCATATACTTCTGTTAGGGATTTAGAGCTACCTAGAGATAATGCTTTTTTATAATTTTGTAGTGCTTGTTTAGTATTCTCTTTATATTGTTTATACATTTGCAATGCACCAAGTTGCGCGATTGCATATTCGATATAATAGAATGGTATTTCGAATATGTGTAGTACGGGTAACCAGCCAGTTGCTATCCAGTCTTCATAACCTTCAATATTTACCACATTCGATTGGTAAGTGTTATGTAATTCTAAATATTTTTCATTTCTTTCTTTAGCAGTATGATTTGGATTTTCATACATCCAATGTTGGAATTGATCAACGATAATCATTTGTGGTAAATACTTAACAATATCTTTAAAGAAATCTAATTTTGCTTTTATAAATTCTTCTGTATTCTCATAAAATGTATCCCAATACTCCATCGAAAATAATTCCATTGTCATGCTGGCTAGCTCAGCTGATTCTGAAGGGATTTCTAAATATTTTTGTAGCTCTAGCTGCTTCATACATTCATTATGAATACTATGGCCCATTTCATGGAGGAAAGTAGTAACATCATAATGTGTATGATTGAGATTCATAAAAATAAAAGATAATTGAGAACCAGGTAAGTGTTCGCAAAATCCTCCAGGTGCTTTTCCTTTACGACTTTCTAAATCTAAGCAATCATTTTTATGCATACGGCTCAATAATGCAGAAAATTCTGGGTCTAGTTTTTGTAAAATATGAGAACTTTTTTCGATTAAATCACTTTCGTCTTCAATGGGTTTTAATACTTTTTGATTTGGTGCGGCTGCTTTTAGATCCCATGGACGAAGTGTATCTACTTGAAGTTCAGCTTTTTTCTCATTAAATATATTATCAATAAGTGGTACAACGTATTTACGAACAGATTCAGCAAGTTCATAGCAATCATCAGCCGTATAATCAAAGCGTTCATATTTTTTAAACATATAATCACGATAATTATCTAGTTGAATGTTTTTTGCTTTTTGATGACGTATTTCAATCAATTTATTTAAGATGTTTTGGAGATCTTTTTCAACAGACAAAAACTGTTCTGAGATAAGTCTTTTTGCTTTTTTACGTATATTTCGATTAGGATCTTGTAAATATGATTGTAATTCAGTTATCGTTTTTTCTTCGCCATCCCATATCGCAGTTAAACTCCCTGTGATTTCGAAGTATTCGGTTACTAATTTGTCTTCTTTCACTTCTAAATCAATGTTCTTTTCACAAAATAATGTTTGTGCATTTTTTATTTTTTTATCTAGTATGCTATAAGTTTTTGGATCAAGTAGCATTCGAAATGGTGATTCTAAATATTTATTATTAAATGAATTTTGATAACGTTTCAAAAGAGGCCTTACATATTGTTGATCAAATGCAAACCTATCTTTTATTTCTTTGTTATCGGTATTACATTGAAAAGCAATATAGTGTAATCTTAATTGTTCTTCGATTTCCCATATTAATTTCGACTGTATTTTCAGCCAATTTTCTAAATCTCCTTCTGAAGAAATAGGTTTACTTAATAAAGTAGATAATTCGTTTTCTAGCTCATGTATATTACGGATATCGATCGTATTAGAGTTCTGCATTATTTACCCCTCACTTTTTATTTACTCAAGGAGGTATTCTTCTTTTTCGCTATGATTCCTTTTTTGCCTAGAAAATTTGTACCTATTACCCCAAGAACAATCATAAATGTACCGACAATATGATAGTGGGCAATTTGCTCGTGTAAGAATACAACACCTGCGATAATGGTAATAAGTGTAGATAAGTTGCTAAAAACACTTATTTTTGCTGCTTCAATATAAGATAATGAATAGTTTAATAACAATGCTGTCAGTAAGGAAGATAGTAATCCTAAATATAAAATGGAGATAAGGAATGTTCCATTTGTAAATGGCTTAAAGTATACAGTTATTGTACCTTTGTTCATATGGTCAATGATCGCGATGACATTAAAACTAATAAAACCGATTGCTGTCATTGTGTATGTTAAATCCATTAGCTTGAATTTCTTTGTCATTTTTCGAGCTAATACATTGTAGCAAGCAGATGATAATGCCGATAATAAAATGAGAATAACGCCGATGAAGTTCGTTTCATGAGCTCCTATACCATTCATGATAAATATATATATGACACCGACGACAGAAATAAATACAGATGTTTTTTGCCATGTATTCGTATACTCTTTTAAAAAATAGGAAGCGAGTATCATTGTAAATATAGGAATAGCTGCTTGTATAATTCCAGCTTCAGAAGAACTTGTATATACTAATCCAAATGCTTGGAAAGCAAAGAATAGCGCTGGATAAAATATTGCGAGTGGTAAAAGTGCAAGTATGTTTTTTAATGATATATTTAACTTTACAAAACCGAAAATAACCGGAATGGTTGCTGCGATGAAAGCAACTGTAAAACGATGAGCCAGAGTATCAAGAGGGTTCGTAATGGTTAGTGCTAGTTTCACAAACATAAATGAAAATCCAATAATTAAAGAATAGAGTAATGCTGATAAATATGCTTTTGTTGTATTTGTCATAATTCCACCTCATAGTAGTTGATTTCTTACTGGCCAGTATACGTACATAGTAATCCTTCTGATCTAGTGCTACAATGTGAACAAATACAAACTGTACCGGTACAAAAAATATAGGAGGTGTAATGATGTATAAGTATTTACATGTTTTGAACGATCTAGAAAGTATGATTCAAAATGGTAAGATAAAAGAAGGGAAGAAATTACCGTCTATACGTGCACTTGTTACGCAATACGAATGTAATAAGGCGACAATTATACGGGCGCTTCACGAATTAGAAAAACGCCATATTATTTATTCTGTACCTCAAAGTGGATACTACGTTGTTAAAAAATCTGGAAGTTACATAGAGAATAACGAGATAATTGATTTCGCTTCTTCAGCACCAGATCCCGATGTTTTTCCATACTTGGATTTTCAACATTGTATTAATAAAGCGATTGATACATATAAAAATGATTTGTTTATATACGGAACACCGAAAGGATTACCATCTTTAATTTCGGTTGTTCAAAAACAATTAGCAAACTATCAAGTTTTCACGAAGGAAGATAATATATTTATAACGTCAGGTGTGCAGCAAGCACTTGCTATATTAACTTCTATACCATTTCCGAATGAAAACGAAACGATACTAATTGAGCAGCCAAGTTATCATTTATATATTGAATATGTAGAAATAAATAAGATTCCTGTGATCGGAATAAAGCGTACACATGAAGGGATAGATTTAAATGAACTAGAGAAGATATTCCGAACAGAAAAAATTAAATTCTTTTATATAATACCAAGGTTTCACCATCCACTTGGAACGTCGTATTCTAAAAAAGAGAGAGAAAAGATTATTCAACTTGCGAGGAAATATAATGTATTTATAGTGGAAGATGATTATTTAGCAGATTTAGAGCCTGATTCAAAAGCAGATCCTTTTTACAGTCAAGATAATTGTAACCATGTTATATATTTGAAAAGTTACTCAAAGATTATTTTTCCAGGTTTACGAGTTGGAGTTGCAGTCATTCCGCCATCCATCGCAAATGATTTCCATAAATATAAAAAGATATTAGATATTGATAGTCCGATGATTTCTCAAGCTGCTTTAGAAATTTATATAAAGAGCGGAATGTTTGAACGCCATAAAAGTAAAATTAAATATTCATACTACAATAGATCAATAAAACTAGCAGAAATATTAGAAAAAATGCAAAATGAAAACCCATCTTTGTTTACATATAATAAGCAAAATACATTGGGAATACACACTTGTTTAGAAATGCAAAAAAACATAGTGACGGAAATACTTATAAAAAAATTAAGTGAAAATCAAATAAGTATTGATTCTATTGATAGAAATTATTTAAATGATTTTCATAAAGAAAGGTTGTTGAAGTTAAACGTATCGAATGTAAAGGAAGATAAGATTGAAGAAGGTATTCGCAAAGTAATTGAGGAAGTAAAACAATTGGGACGTCTGGATTTTCAATTTAAAAAAGAATAATACGTATAAGGAGGTTTGTTATGAAACGAAAAATAATAGCCTTGTTTGTATGTATTACTATAGTTATTGGAGCACTTGTAATTATTATAAATAATAAAGAAAGTGACAAATGTATAGCAGTTGCTATGTATTCGAGAGGTGTTATAGTGGATCATAACAACGAACCTATATCTAATGTGAAAATTTATGAAGATTCCATTAAAAGTAAAGAGCGTGCTATTTCAAATCTACAAGGTGAATTTGAAATTATCAATGGCGTGTGTGGTAAAATTACGTTACAATTTGTTACTCCTGATGGAGAAATCTATACGAAAAAATATGATAGTGAGCATATACCAAAAATAATTAAACTTAGTGATAAAAATGAAGGAGACTCACATGAAACCATTACAAGGTAAAGTAGCAGTTGTGGCCGGAGCAACAAGAGGTGCTGGAAGAGGAATCGCGATGATGCTTGGTGAAGCGGGTGCAACTGTATATGTAACAGGAAGAAGTACTAAAGGGAATTTATCCTGTATGGGAAGAACTGAAACGATTGAAGAAACGGCAGAGCGTGTTACAAAGCATGGCGGAATCGGAATCGCAGTTCGTGTTGACCATACAATAGAAGAAGATATTAAAGCATTATTTACAAAGGTTCAAGAAGAACAAAATGGACAGCTTGATATTTTAGTAAATGATGTTTGGGGCGGCGATCCTTTAACGGAATGGGAGAAACCTTTCTGGGAACACAACTTACATAACGGACTACTCATGCAACAAAGAGCTGTTCATTCTCATATAATGACAAGTCATTACGGTGTACCCTTAATGGTAAATAATAAAAAGGGACTTGTAATTGAAATTACAGATGGTGTCGACTATCAATACAGAGGAAATTTATACTATAGTTTAGCAAAAATCTCAACAATTCATTTAGCAGAAGCAATGGCGAAAGATTTAGAACAACACAATATAACAGCAGTTGCAGTTAGTCCAGGATTCCTTCGTTCAGAAGCGATGTTAGATATATTTGGTGTAACAGAGGAGAATTGGCGAGACGGAGTAAAACAAGATCCTCATTTTATTGCATCAGAAACTCCTTTCTTTGTTGGAAGAGCAGTAGCAGCTTTAGCAAGCGATCCAAATGTTCATGAAAAAATGGGAAGAGCGCTAAGCTCATGGGAATTAGGAAGGGAGTATGGATTTACAGATATGGATGGAAGACGACCAGATTGGGGGAAATACTTCGAAGAGATTGTTTCAAATCAAGATTAATATTTTTTAAGAGCACTCATTTGTAGGAGTGCTCTTTTTTATTTAAGAATTATAGATTTTTTATAAAAATGTTGGTAAATAATTCCTGTTAAATGGTATCCTTTAAGTATAGTTTATATATTTTATATGGGGGGAAGTGTATGGCAGTTCTTGTAGTAGAAAATTTATATCAAATGTCTTTATTACTGATGCTTTTATGCTCATTTTTCTTTTATAGATATTTAAAGAATATAAAACGTGAGAGGAAGCTTACTCTTTTTGAATTTACGATGTATATTATTACTCTATTTACGATTTATACTTGGGCATTCACTTCTATTATTAAATTTTTGTCTAAATCATAATTCGTATAGAAACGCTCTATTATAAAGTAGTTTCTTTTACCTTCTAGGAATATAAATATAGTCTGTGTCTAAATCAATTACAATATCACTTAAAATATCTTTTAAATAAACTTTTGAAATGAGTTGATAGTTATTTCTAACGCAAAATAAGGCAACAATTTCGTTATAAGATAAATCATCGCGTTTTATATTTTTATACTTTTTCTTTAAATCAGCAATAGAACAGTTACTTCCAATAACATACTCATTAATTTCATATCCATCAAATTCAATTATCATGTGATCACTGTTGAGTGCTAGCCAACGTTATAGCTTTAATTTCGGATGAATCTATTATACATTGTTTGAAGTTTAGTGAGAATATATTTTTGTAAAGTGGGAGGGTAGTAATGGAACAATATAAGTTAGTTTTAGAAGGATCTAAACAATTAAATTGGCAAACTTGTGAAATTAAGTCTATACAGGATGATGAAATTATCGTTAAAACAATCGCAGGTGCAATTAGTATTGGAGCAGAGTTACCGCAGTATAAAGAATCGGACATTTCAGATGTTAATCCTTTATATCCGAGAGAAACTGGATATGAAAGTTATGGTGAAGTCATTCAAGTTGGAAATAAAGTAACACATTTAAAAGTAGGTGATAAAGTAGTTTCTTTTTATGGTCATCAAACGATAGGAATAGTTAAGGGACATAAAGTTATTCGAGTACCCAGTTATATAAAACCTAAAATTGCCTTATTATCCATTCTTTCATGTGATGCCGCTAAAGGAGTATTAAAACTAAATCCAAGTAAAAATAAAAAAGTACTTATAACTGGATTGGGAGTTATGGGTTTACTCGCTTGTTATTTCTTAAAATACTATGCAGGTGTGGATCATGTGGATGTTGTTGAACCTAATAGAAATAGAAGAGACTTTGCAAAGAAATTTGGTGCAAAAAACATATATGATTCAGAAGAGAAAATAATAGAAACATATAGTTACGGTTTCGAATGTTCAGCTACAAATAGTGGATTTCGTACATTGCAAAAAGCTCTTAATAGTAATGGAGAAATATGTATACTTTCTGATGGCAATATTGAAGAACTAACATTAACCGCCGACTTTTATCGGAAAGAATTGCAAATCATTGGGTCAAGTGACGGATATGATTATCAAAAACATGCAGATTGGTTTTTTAGAAAAATAGAACAAACACCATGTATAGAAGAAGTTTTTCAACATGAAATACATTATACTGCACTCATACAATGTTTTGAAGAATTGGGGCAAGGGATAATTAATCCTTTAAAAGTATACGTTTCATATGAATAATGAAAAAACTAACCAAATATTTGTCACATAGCTTACATATGTTTCGTCTTAATTATGATATTCAAAATGAGGAGGAACACATATGAAAATTTTTGTAGCAGGTGCAACGGGTGTAATAGGACGTACTTTATTGCAAATGCTAATAAAAGAGGGGCACCTAATCCTAAGATTCAAACGGGGAAGAATAGCTGGGAGAGGGGTGCTTCAAATAATAAAGTACGTATAGAGTATGGATGGATACCTTTACATCCTTCATGGTCTGAAGGGTTTAAAATATTATAAAAGTCCTTTAATGGGAATACTAGTAACATTCACAATTAAAGGATTGGATTGTAATGAATATACTTTTTGAAAGCATAATTTTAATCCTCACTGGAATTATTTTTTTAAAATTGACGGGTAGTAAATCTGTTAGCCAAATGACTCGTGCTGAAATTATTATTGTTGTTTCGATAGGTCGTATTATTGTAGAACCTGTATTAAGTAGGAAAGTAGTCCCATCTATTTTTGCTGCGTTTATTTTTGCGAGTGTTTTACTTATCATTCATTTTTTTGAATTGAAATCACGAAAAATAGAAAAGTTTCTAAATGGAACTAGCATTATTGTTGTAGAAAACGGAGAGATTTTAAAAAAGAATTTATTACGTGCAAAAATGTCAGAACAACAATTATTTATGCATCTGAGAGAAAAAGGTATACATGAAATCAAGAATTTACAACAAGCAACTGTAGAAACGAACGGACGTATTGGATACCAACTAACTACCACGGCTCAACCGATTACGTTGGAAATGTTAGAAAAGCTATTAGAGCAATACAATCTTAAAAAATAGTTGTAGACTGAAAAACGCTTTCTGTACATAAAGGTATTTTTCGCAAATATGTAAAAGTCCCTACAGTAATTCTGAAGGGACTTTCGTGCTATCTACTGTATCTAGTAATTTAATTTGTGTCTATTAAGATTGGAAGGTATTATTTTTAACGGTCTCATCATATCATGGTCTTCATGCTCTAAACGATGACAATGCCATACATAATCTCCAGAATAGGGTTCAAACTTCATTATGATTCGAACGGTTTGTTCACCTGCTACTAGCACGGTATCTTTTAAACCGAAATCAGCTGGGAGAGGATCTAATAGGTTTCCATTCAAATCATGACGATCAAGAACTTGAAAATTAACTAGATGTATATGAATAGGATGAATCCCAACGGTCAAATTTACTAACTCCCATATTTCAACAGAATTTAATAAAGGTGTTTCTGTCACTGGATCGTCCCATTCTTTATCATCTAATAAAAGCATGAGACGCCCAAATTCATCCTCTGAGTCATTTAATGTTAATCGTCTTACTTTCTTTACTTTTTCTACGGGAATAAAGTCAATGTTACTTAATTTGCATGGGATTTTACTTTTATCTGGGCAGGATAATGGTTTCGTTACTTGGAACTCCAGTATCTCACCAGTTGGATTATCTAAGTCAATGCCATTTTGTAAAACTACTTTTTTCCCTTCAAACCTTGAAAAATCAATAATAATGTCAATACGCTCTGCTGGTGAAACATCTAAACTTTGTACTTTAATCGGCCGTTTGAGAAGGCCTCCATCAGTTCCTATTAAAAAGAATGAGCTAAGGTCACTTAATTGGAACTTGTATGTGCGAGTATTAGAAGCGTTTAATAAACGAAATCTATATTTGCGGGGCTCCACTTTTAAAAATGGCCATACTTTCCCGTTGACTGCAATTGTATTTCCTAAAAATAGAGAAACAATAGAAGGGTATGGTAAACCTGGTGATGGATCTTCAGGTTGAGCAGGATAAAATAGGGAACCGTCCGGATTAAAAGATTTATCTTGAACGATAAGTGGTATCTCGTATTTCCCTTTCGGTAGGGGTAGTGATTTTTCTTCTTTATCACGAATCAAGTAAAGTCCTGCAAGGCCCGCGTATACATTTAAACGAGTAATCCCAAGTGCATGATCATGATACCAAAGGGCAGTTGCTCGTTCTCGATTCGTATAATGATAAATCTCTTTTACGAAACTAGGTCCTGTTTGTTGAAAGTTTTTCGTAAACCATGCTTCAGGATGACCATCGCTATCTGGTTCACTTGGGCTTCCATGTAAATGTACAACAGTTCGTACTTCTGGGTTATCATGCGCCCCGTGAACGGTTGTATCAACAGGTAAGAAATGTTTTTTAGGTAAATCGTTTGACCATCTCACATATACAGGATGATCTTTTTTTCCCTCAAACGTTGGACCAGGTACCATTCCATTATAACCCCATACTTTCGTCTTTGGTAAATCACTGTGAAACTTGTGTAGCGTTTCAATCATACGTACATCATAAAACGGCTTACCTTTATATGTTCCTATAGGTTTTATTGCAGAGGGAATCGGAAGGGGATCAATAAATTTTTTTAATTCCAAATATCGCTATCTCCTTTCGTTTAATATAGTATATTCTATTACGTGATACTTGACCAAGAAAATCATTGATATATCCCTTATACATGTGAAACTAATAGGACTTAAAATAATATACAGAAAAATTTAGTGGTCTAACTGCTTTTTCAGGGGTTTTAGGCTGTGGACCATCCGGATTTTCTTAAAATTTACAAAGGAAGATATTTTACTGGACATAACAGAAAATCTATTTGATTTAGTATGTGCTCGTATTTTACCAAGGGTGATAACGATCAATATTACGATTAACATTAAAATTTCAAAAAATAAACAGAATGAATAATTTACAAAAAATGAGAATAATAGTAACCTAACGTAAAACATACGCTACCGTATTTTATTGGAGAGATGATATGCAATTAACGAGGGAAGACTGGATAAAAGTAGGATTACAACAATTAGCTAATGAAGGAATACATAAAGTTCGCATTGAAGTACTTGCTCGATTATTAAAAATAAGCAAAGGAAGCTTCTATCATTATTTTCGTGACCATCAAGAGCTTCTAAATTCTATGCTTGACTTTTGGGAAGTACATGCAACAAAGCTGATTGTTCAAAGTATGGAGCAACAGGATGCCTCTTTAGAACAGCTATTACAGATTAGTTTTAATCGAGATAAAAAAATTGAGAATGGTATTTATGCTTGGGCTAAATATGATCCTGTTGTGGCAACACGTTTAGTAGATATAGAAGAACAAAGAATTTCTTGTGTTGCAAAATTGTATCAAAAAATGGGCATAGACGAAACTGAATCAATTGATCGAGCGAGACTTGCCTATTTAACGTATGTAGGATGGATGACAAGGTTTGAAGCAAATCCTAATTTTGATATTGATAAAATGGTTGAGCTTTTAACTTCTTTCAGCGGGTGTCCAAACATCGACTGAAAGAAGTTAAGCTTCCTGACGCAATTATGCTGAGGCATAATTGATTATTCGATAATAAATGTCCCTAATATGGTTATAAAACCTGAAGGGACAAAATTTTCACTGTAACATACGGTAGTGTATGTTATTTTTGAAGCTACGACATTGGGGGCGAATAAATGAAATTACTATTAACATTAGTAGCTGTAGTGCTTCTGTGTTTTATCAGTTTTTTGCATATTTATTGGGCTTTTGGAGGTCGATGGGGTTCTGCCGCTGTTATCCCAGTAAAAGAGGGAGAACATAAGCCCGCTTTTACTCCGAGAATATGGGGAACATTATTTATAGCCATTCTTATTCTACTAGCTAGTGTCATTATTGTTGTTCAAGTAGGTTATTTGCAAGGGTTCCAAGCAAATAGTTTATCTAAAGTCGGAAGCATTGTCTGTGCTTTAGTTTTCATTATTAGGGCAATTGGTGATTTTAAGTTTGTTGGTTTTTTCAAAAAAATTAAACATTCTCAGTTTGCTAGATACGACACTTGGTTCTATAGTCCATTATGTTTATTCTTTGGCTTTGTTTATATCATGTTGTTGTTTTGATAAGTATAATGAATTACCTATAAAATAAATATTATACAGGAAGAAAACACCTCTCATTGAACAAGTAGTAATAAAAAGAAGTTTGAGCATAGCAATAGAGCAATACGGGTTCTGTTGACAGCGAAGTCCGCTATGATTAGTCATTTGTGGTTAAAAAGAGGATAGAAAGGGCGAATTTATTCAAACTCTTCTATCCTTTTAATTTTTATACATATAATAATGTATGACATTAGATAAGAATTCACTATTAATAATAGGTTCAGTTCATATCTTGACTTTTAATAAAATTTTAAAGTGTTGGTTTTTTATTGTGTGAATAAGAGGTTAGTAGTTGTTTTGGAGTTTAAATCATTGATTTAAACTTGGCAATTGTATCACGTAATCTTTCTAATCCAATCAACATATCTTTTTCATTTAACATTGAATAACTAATTCGTAAATGATTATATTGAGTTTCATGGCTTAACAGACAAGCTGTGCCGGGTAAAAAAGAAACATCTACTTCATTCGCTTTTTGTAATAATGTAAAAGGATCGATTGACTGAGGGAGTGTAACCCATAAGTTAAATCCTCCATTAGGTATTTCAAATTCTAATTCTTTTAATGGAGACAATATATCAATTGTTAAATCGCGTCTAATTTGTAAAGCAGTACGTAATTTTTCTAAATGATTTTTCATTCGTTCCGCTCGTAAAAAAGGAAGTAGTGCTTTTTGTGTCAATAAGGGACTACCTATATCCATCGAAGCTTTCACGGCATATAACCATTCAAAAATAGGACCCTCAGCTGCAAGCGCCGCGACGCGAAGACCTGGTGCTAACGTTTTACTAAATCCTTTTAAATATATAACGTGACCATTTGTATCAAAGCTTTTTATTGGAGGGGGAATTTTAAAATCCTCAAAATATATCTCTCCGAAAGAATCATCCTCTAAAATGAAAAATTGATAAAGCTCTGATAGTTCTACAAGTTCCATTCTTCTTTCTTTACTCATTACTGTGCCCGTTGGATTCTGAAAAGTAGGATTCACATATAACAAAACAGGCTTCTTTCTTTGACAAATATCATCGATTAAATCTGAGCGAATGCCGTGGTTATCAAGACTAACAGGGATGATTTGAACTCCTTTATTAACAAATACATCAAGCGCCGCTCCATAACACGGACTTTCTACTAACACTATGTCTCCCGGCTTTAATAATGTTTGGGCGATTAAATCGATTCCTTGCTGGGCACCACTTGTAATCAATAATTGAGATGGATCAGTAACTAATTGTTGGTATTCTTTTAAGTAGTTTGTTATTTCCACTCTAAGTTCTTTATCACCTTGAACAGGTCCGTAAGTTGCTAGTATCATTTGATCTTTATTAAGTAATTTATGCATTTCATCTGAAAGAAACGGATTTGGTAATAAACGTGGATAAAGGGCCGCCTGTGAAAAATCGAAATATTTACGGTGTTGGTTCATTACATATTGAGAACGCATAACATTAATGGATTTCGTTTGTTGCCATTGATACGGAATTGGTTTGAAATCTTTATTCACACGTTTATGTATATAGGCACCTTTTCCTTGCTCAATGCGTATATATTCTTTCGTTTCTAACTGCTTATAAGCTTTACGAACAGTTAATAAACTAATTTGTAAATCATTAGCCATAGAACGTAAGGAAGGGAGGTAATCGCCATGTGAAAGCATCCCGCTTTGAATTCTCTCAACGATTTGCATATATATTTGTTGGTAATATGGTATGTTGGATTCTTTACGCAGTATTATCTTCATAGAATCACCTGTTTTTCTTTTTAATTTAATTAAAGCGAAAAATATTCTGGCAATCAACTATATTTTTATTCAACTGTTTTATGCGTTGATACACTGTTATACACCATTTCCTCTATACTCGTTTCAAGAGTAAAAAGGAGGAAGCAAAATGGTCATTTTAAATTATATTTTAGTATGTATTATTTTTGGAACGACATTTTTAACGATAAAAATTGGAATAGAAGCGGGCGCACCACCATTATTTTCAGCTGGAATTCGTTTCTTTTTGGCAGGTCTTATTCTCATTATTATTTTTAAATTAAAGCGAAAGGATATTATGCCTTACTTAATATCGAAACGTATTATATATGCTGGTTTTTGTTTAACATTTATGACATTCGCGACCCTTTACTGGGCTGAACAATATATTTCTTCTGGATTAGCTGCAGTTCTATCTGCTACGGGTCCAATGATGATCTTGCTATTGCAATCAAAGAGAAATAAAACAAAATTGCAAAAAGAACAACTTGTCGCTTTAGTTATAGCACTCCTTGGTGTTTTTTGCATTTCTTTACCTGGAATGCATCAAGAACTTACATTAATATGGAGTATTGCTTGCCTTGTTATATTAGTAGGAGAGTTGTTTTATGGAATAGGTTCTATTCGTTCTAAAGAGATACTTTCAGATTTACCTAACGTATCACCATTTCTCATTAACGGCATTCAAATGTTTTATGGAGGAGTTTTGTTGTTAATTGTATCTATCGTAATGGAACAGCCTAATCTAACGATCTTAACATCTTGGAATGTACAATGGCCAATTTTATATCTCATATTTGTAGGGTCTATCGGTGGACACGGTTTATATTACTGGCTTTTATCAAAAACAAATCCTGTATTTCCATCAACGTGGTTATATGTATCGCCGTTAATCGCTGTTATTGTAGGTTATTTTGTATTAGGAGAACCATTAAATCCTACAATGGGAATTGGTGCTTGTTTAATCTTGATTGGTGTATTTTTAGCAAATCGTACTACACTTGGAGTTTATTTTAAGCAAGGGAAGTTATTGAAGAAAGAGATATAAATAAAAATTATCGGAGCATTTTAAAACAGAGAGCTAAATGAGTAGCTCTCTGTTTTTTTATTCTGAAAGAAAAACATGATACGGAATCGTAGGCATTTTAAAATATATAATAATTCAACGCGCAAGCCCTCTCGATAAGGTTATCTAGCTTCTTATTCAATATAAAAAGTGATAAGCATCAATGTTTAATAGAATACTTAGAAGTGAAAATCTTTGGGATAAAAGATGGTAATAGAGTTGTTAGTCACAAATTAATTACATTAAAAGATTTTGTACCAGATTATCTAACTATTGATAAACTCATGATGAGATTCTTTATAACAGCTAAGAGATGTATTGAAGGTGAGAATAAGGAGCTGCTTTTTGGTAGTAAAGATACAGATAGAATAAAAAACACCAGATCTTTAAGATCTAGTGTTTTTTTATTAGTTCACTTTCTTTATAAAGCCTTTATAATGACGCTTCACAAGTTGACTTTCAAGCGTCTTCATTGTTTCTAATGCTACACCTACAATGATTAGTAAGCTTGTACCACCGATTTGAGCAGAAGGTGGTAATGTAGCAATTTTGGTGAATACGAGCGGTAATATTGAAATTGCGCCTAGGAAAATGGCACCGATAAATGTTAAGCGATATAAAATTTTTGTTACATATTGTTCAGTGGATTTACCTGGGCGAATACCAGGAACGTATCCGTTTTGCTTTTTTAAGTTATCAGCCATTTGTTCAGGATTTACTTGAACGAATGCATAGAAATATGTGAAAGCAACGATAAGACCAACATAAAGTGTCATTCCAAATGGATGTGCAAAATCAAGATTGGCAATTATCCATTTAGATACGCTTGAATCAGGGAAGAGCTGCGCAATTGTACGCGGTGTCATTAAGAAGGCAGAAGCAAAGATAACAGGAATTACACCTGCACTATTTACTTTAAGAGGTAAATGAGTATTTTTTGCTCCTTGATATTGATTGTTCCCTGAAACAGCTTTTGCATATTGAATCGGTATTTTTCGAACTGCTTGTTGGATGTAAATAACACCAACAACAATCGCTAAAATAACAAGTCCAATTAAGACCATTTTTATAATGTGCATAAATAACTGATCGCCTGCGTTTTGGAATTGTTGTAAATAAATTTGATTAGCGACATTTGGAATCGCCGCAACAAGTCCTGCGAAGATAATCATTGAGATTCCATTACCAACGCCGTTAGCGGTAATTTGTTCACCTAACCAAAGTAAAAATGCAGTACCAGCAGTTAATACTGTCGCAATAAATAAGTATGTAGTCCAGCTTGGATCCGTTATTAATTGTCCGCCTGCTATATTATTAAAGCCATAAGACATCCCAATAGCTTGTATGAATGCGAGAATGATTGTAAAGTATCGAGTAAATTGAGCTGATTTTTTGCGGCCCATTTCTCCTTGCTTTGCCCATTCTGTAAATTTAGGTACAACGTCCATTTGTAGTAATTGTACAATGATAGAAGCTGTAATATATGGTGTAATACCTACAGCAAAGATTGAGAAGTGTTGCAGTGCTCCTCCGCCAAATACGTTCAGCATGCCTAAAACGTTGGCTTGATCTTGTACTTTTAATACCTCTGCGTTAGTATGAGGAACTGGAATAAACGTGCCAATTCGAAAAACAATTAACATCGCTAGTGTAAAAAGAATTTTATTTCTTATCTCAGCTACTCTCATGAAATTTGAAATCGTACGAAACATTATGTCGCCTCCTATATTTTTATCAGTTCAAAACTGATTATTATATCCCGATGAAGTAACCACAAACCTCCTTCCGCATTAAATTCATTTGACAAATGGAATTTTATACATTTTGTAGTTTTCACGGATATAAAAATATAAGGTGTTTTACAAGCGATTTATTAACTTTTCGTAATCATTCAATACCCATAATATAACTAATAAATTAACAAATGTACATACATAAGCATTAAAAATGAATGATTAGGGTGATATTTTACATATATTTAATGTTGGATTGATAGAACACGTTCATAATTGTTATAATTTTCTTGATAAATAAAAGGAGGTGAGTAGATCAGATGAAGTCTCTAAAAGAGAAACATGTGGAAATACATCTAGATCTTTCTCATGTAATTGATGGTGTATACATTAATAAGTAATAAGCAACATTATATACATCATACATAAAGTGCATTTCCACATTGTTTAAAAACGTGATGAGGTGGATTGTATGATGAAATTAAGTTCGATGTTAAAAGTGGTTGCAACTGTTGATGAAGAATGGCGTAGTTCTTTTGCCAAAAACATTTTAACAAACTGGGAACACGATGAAGGTACTCTTTATTACATGCGTGCTAGCTCAAATTTTGTATTTATTTTCCAAAAAAATGGTGAGCATTTTTTTCTTAGATTTATAGAAAAAGAAGAAAAAAGTAAAGAAGCTATTCAGGCTGAAATTCATATTTTGCAATATTTATCAAGTTGTGCATTAGAAGTAAATGTGCCAGTTTTATCGAAAAGTCAGCGTTATATTGAAGAAATTCATACAGAGTTAGGAATTTTTTATGCAGTTGTATTTAAAGCGTGTAGCGGAAAACATTATGAAGTAGCAGACTTAACAAAAGATCAATTTCACTTATGGGGTAAACAATTAGGACTTCTACATGCAGCTTTTAAAACTATGCCGAAAGAATTAGTGAAAAATAGAGTAACATGGCAGGAACATGTATCTTTTATGGAAAGTTCAATACCTCAAGACGAACTTGTTTTACAAAAAGAGTTTGAGAGAATTATAAACTGGATTCACACTTTATCGACTACAGAAGAGAATTTTGGAGTCATCCACTATGATTTTGAATTAGATAATTTGTGTATTGATAGGGATAACTTTGGAATTATTGATTTTGATGATTGCGCTCATTATTGGTATGTAGCCGATATTGCATATGCTTTACGGGATATTTGTAATAAAGAACTTGAACTAGATAGACCATGTTTTGAAGCGTTTTTGCAAGGGTATAAAGAAGAGACAACTATTGATAACACGATTTTAAAAGATATACAGTGGTTTCTACGAATGCATCGTCTAATGATGTTTGCCAGATTGACTCGGTCCGTTGATATTCCGGATTCAGAAGATTATCCATTATGGCTGAGGGATTTAAGAGGCAAACTATTTTACTATAAAGAAGATATTAAGCAACAAGTTGTAAAACATTTCAATAGATAAAAACAGCCTACAAAATAATAATTAAATAACAAAAAAATGCAGCTCAATCGCTAGTTTGGTCTAACGCTTGAGTTGCACCTCATTATTATTTGAATTAAATACATATGTTATAAAAATTAATATAGACGATTATGATTTATAGCTAGTATTCACTTATTTAATTGTGTCAATACTAGCTTCTCCCAATCATTAAAGGATAATTTACTTGTTAAATGTTTTAATTCATCAGGCACAACGATATGACACATTAATTCTAAGCTATTACCATCAGGATCATAAAAATAAACAGATGCATTACCTTGATGTGGACGAATAAATGGTTCAATAGATTCATTCATTGTAAACGGAATAGCTTGAATGTGAAGTGAATCTAACCATGTTAAGGATTCTTTTAAATCTTCATATGATACTCGAAATGCAATATGTCGTAAAGAAGGATGATACTTAGTTTCATATTCAGAGCCCGCCCATAACCCAAGCCAACTTTTCCCTTCCTCAATCCAAAAGAATGCGGTCGTTTCATCACTCCATGCTAATTTCAGTCCTAATTTTCGATAAAAATCAATAGAATTTTGTAAATTACTAACTGGTAAGTGTGCTTCGCATAGTCCTTTAATCAATTAAAATCCTCCTTCATATTTGTGTATTCTTATTATTAATATAGCGATTTAAATAGAATATAAAATCAGATGAAAGTATGAAAGTATATACAACTTTAGTGGTAGTAGTAAACAATCATATTTCAATTAAGATTTATAAAATTAGAGAATTTGTTTTATTTTTGAAGAAATATTTGTAAATGCAGGGTAAATAAATTGAGTGTAAATTTATAAAGGGGCTAATGTAAATGAAAGTTGTTATAAAAAGTTTACCATCATTCGAAGTGGCATTTATTAGACGGATTGGAAGTTACTGAACTGGTCAAAAGAAAATAAACTTACTAAGCGATAATTAGGCTGTCTATCTTCAATAAGTTGCGAAAAATATATAAGGTTAAAAGTATATAAAAACAGAAAATTAATAATATATTGACCTCTTAATAGAAAGTGCTATAGAATGAAAGCGATAACAAACGATTGCTTTAAAATGATTTCCCTGATCTTTTAGTATTTACAAATATATGAAGGGAAAAACAAATCTATTTTTTTTAAGGATTAATGCAAACGTTTTCGTATTAAAAGATCATTGAAATACATACGTGAAAATAGTCAATATGGGGGGAAGTAAACGAGGTTTCTACATTAATTTAAGCAGTGTAATTTAGACGAATAAATTGCTCGTACTATTTAAAGAAAGGGTGTATGTGGTGCAAATGACAAAAAAATTAATTAACAAATCAGTTTTATTACTTACTATAATCGTTATGTTATCATCTGTTTTCTCTTTTCAGAATGTGAAGGCAGTTTCAAATTCAAAAACAACTGAAATTATCATTCATTACAAAGAGCAGCCTGGAAATGCAAAAGACTGGAATCTTTGGATGTGGGGAGAGAATGCAAATGGTAAATCATATGAATTTACTGGTGAAGATGAATTTGGAAAGTACGCAAAGATTAAAATAGATGGTGACTATAATCGTGTAGGATTTATCATTCGTACGAATGAGTGGGAAAAAGATGGTAGCGATCGTTGGATTGAAAATATAAAGGACGGTCGTGCTGAAGTGTGGATACTTTGGGGTGATGAAAAAGTATATAACTCTAAGCCTTCATCGGATCTCTCAATTCAAAAAGCTACTATTGATAGTTTTAATGAAATCACTGTAACGACTAATGTTCCGTTTAATAGTAAGGAACAGAAAATTGAAATTGAGGGCATTAAAATTAAGGGAATTAATCCTTTTGATAAAAATGGTGGAGATATTACTAATAAGGTGAAAATAATTACGGAACAGAAAATTGATTTAAAACAGACATACAAAGTTAAAATAGAAAACTCAGCTGATACGAATACTGAAATCGGTAAAGTCATTCGTAGCGAAGAGTTTGATAAATTATTTTATTATAGTGGTAACGATTTAGGTAATATATATACCCCGCAACATACAAAATTCCGTGTATGGGCTCCTACTGCGAGTGAAGCGAAGTTAGTTACATATAAAAAATGGAACGATAAAATAGGTACTGAAATAAAGATGCAACAAGGTGAAAAGGGGACTTGGAAAGCAGAACTTAAAGGGAACCAAAAAGGTCTCTTTTATACGTATAAGGTGAAAATTGGGGATAAGTGGACTGAAGCAATTGATCCATATGTGCGTGCTGCTTCTGTAAATGGAGATAAAGGTGTAGTCATTGATTTAAACGAAACAAATCCGAAAAAATGGAAAGCAAACAAAAAACCGGAATTTAAAAATCCGGAAGATGCTATTATTTATGAATTGCATGTACGCGATCTTTCCATCCAACCTGAAAGTGGCATTAAGCAGAAAGGGAAATATTTAGGAGTAACAGAAAAAGGAACAAAAGGGCCTGAAGGTGTGAAAACAGGACTTGATCATATAAAAGATCTTGGTGTTACACACGTTCAGCTTTTACCGATATTTGATTATGCTTCAGTAAATGAAGAGAATTTAAACGAACCACAGTATAACTGGGGATATGACCCGAAAAACTTCAACGTTCCAGAGGGATCCTATTCTACAAATCCATATGAGCCGACTGTTCGAATCACTGAATTAAAGCAAATGATTCAAACACTGCATGATAATAATCTTCGTGTTGTTATGGATGTAGTCTATAACCATATGTATAATGCTGCTGAATCTAATTTTCATAAGTTAGTTCCAGGTTATTATTATCGTTACAATGAAGACGGAACATTTGCAAATGGAACGGGAGTAGGAAATGATACCGCTTCAGAACGAAAAATGATGAGGAAGTTTATGGTTGATTCCGTCACATACTGGGCAAAAGAATATAATTTAGATGGATTCCGTTTTGATTTAATGGGCATTCATGATTATGAAACGATGAATGAAATACGTAAAGCTGTTAATCAAATTGACCCTTCTATTATTCTGCATGGGGAAGGTTGGGATTTAAATACACCTCTTGCAGCTGAGTTAAAAGCAAATCAAAAAAATGCAGAGAAAATGAAAGGGATTGCTCATTTTAACGATAATATTCGTGATGGATTGAAAGGTAGTGTATTTGAGGAGAAAGAAAATGGTTTTGTAAATGGAAAGCAAAACATGGAAGACCGTATTAAAAAAGGTATTACGGCAGGTATTGACTATGATGCAAATACGTCTACTTATCAAGATCCGGAGCAGGTGCTAACTTATGTGGAAGCACATGATAATCATACATTATGGGACAAACTTGAATTGACTAATCCAGGTGACAGTAAAGAAGTGCGAAAACAAATGCACAAATTGTCTTCTTCGATTTTATTAACATCACAAGGTATTCCATTCTTACATGCAGGACAAGAGTTTATGCGCACAAAGTATGGTGATCATAATAGTTACAAATCTCCTGATTCAATTAACCAGATGGACTGGTTACGCCGTGCAGCATTTAATAATGAAGTAGAGTATATGAAGGGTTTAATAGATTTACGCAAAAAATACCCAGCTTTTCGTATGACATCTGCAGAGCAAATTAAAAAGCATATAGCTTTTATCGATGTTCCAAAAAATGTTGTAGCATATACACTAGATGGAAAGGGAAGTGGGAATAAAAGCGACTCCTTTATAGTGGCTCACAATGCAAATAGGGAAGCCGTTGACATAACACTTCCATCGAAAGGTCCTTGGAAAGTGCTAGTAGACGGTAAACAGGCAGGTAGTAAAACACTTTACGTTGTCCATGATAATAAAATTAAAGTTCCTGCATTAAGTTCACTAGTTTTAAAAACAGAGAAACCGATTAAATAAATGCAAAAAGCGAAGTGACGGTTGTTTTCACTTCGCTTTAAAAGCTAACTTAGTATAATTTCACATACTGTAATTATATTACAATTTAATAAACAAAAAGAGAAGAACTCACCAAGGTTCTTCTCTTTTTGTTTATGTGTAATAAGAGTATCCATAGTTGCAAGTATGGGTAGTGTACATTTAACTTTTTAGCGGATAGGTGTCTACAAATAAATTATATCAATCAGGGGTACCGTCACATTGCCATCAAGCTAAAATTTTATAGTGCCCCCAGAACGAAATTTTATGTTAACTTGTAATAAAAAGCTTATTTCTTTGTTTTGGGGTGGATCTGTTTTCTTAAGTTGATGGGTATGGGGTCCCGCCACATATCCATCAAGCTAATATTTTGATGTCCCCCAAAACAAAATTTTATCTCTTCACAGTTAGTTGTCTATGAGAATTGAGTTCATTATTTTGTTTTTGGATATTTGCTTTTCTTAGCTTGATGGCAATGCGGTTCTACCCCTAATAAATGTTACAAAAATCTTTCAAATAGCTCTAACTTGCACAATACTTCCCGTTAATATAATACGCTGATTCTGTGAAAACCGTAAATACAACCTCTACTTCTGGAAGTCCAAAATCCATTACATATGTAGTAATGGCCTTGGCAAATCGATCACGAATTTCCTGTCCACGCTCGAACCATTTCACTTCAATAAGAGGAAACGCTTCTATTTCTTCTCCATTGAATACAAACGTAGAACTTGGTAGTTCCAACGTAAAATTATCCGTACCACACTCACAAATTTCTGCGAGCTCTTCTACTAATGGCTTGCTTATGCGTTTTAATTGTTCAGTAGTAATTCCACGAAACACAACATGCGGCATGTGAATCCCTCCGTTAGATAGCTTTATATTTGCTCACATCATAACACAATTTATTTTGCTTCACTAACATCTATTGGTACATTTCAATGACATTCTTAAGAATAATCATATGTTATTGAAGCAATACATGTATTGTAACTATTTAAAACATTTGCGAGCTCGGTAATTGGGTAAATAAAAAAAGCCTTATCATTCTCCCTGTAAGGAGGCATGAGGGGAGGCCTCTATTAGGAAAGGGATAGTGCGCTTATATATTTTAAAAAGAAAAAACACCCTAAGGTGCCTTCCTCCGACTTGATAACCACTTTAATTTTAAAAACATTGGATTCCCATCCGAATACTATTTTACCACGTTAAGTAATGTTGGTCATTGAGAAATTCAAATACGTAGCGTTCATATATAGTGACCCCTAGGAGCATGCAAGATTTAATACAGTTTTATTGTTGATCCAACAATAAAAAAGAACCCTGAAACCGTGCCAGGATAGGAATGTATAAAAAAATGCATAGGTCGATAGAACAAAGAAAGGAGGTTCCCTTGTAAGGGGAAGATTCCTCCTTGTCCTTGCTACTCGTAATAGGACATTATGTCAACTTGACTTGTATACAATATACAACTCAAATCACAAAACATATTAGCCCTTCTAAATGGTACAATAAGGAAAAAAGGGGGTTCTAAATAATGCCTTTAGGAACCACTATTTCTTACATCATTATTGCAATAATCATTGGTGCACTATTTGGAGGGATTATACGTATAATTTGGCGTAACAGTAATCACAAGAAACAAGATCTAGTTGAGCAAAAGTTAGATAGAGTTATTCAACTGTTAGAAAAACAAAATAAAGATTGACCTTACCTCCAAACAGGAGTGGCTTGAAATAACTTCCAATAACGATAATTATGTAAATGAGCTGTCCATATGGGAAGCTCATTGTATTTTTTGCTTATTATTTATTCTCTAACATCTCATAAAGACGCTTGTACATATCTTTATATCCTTTAGAATGTCGATTTGTTAGATTGGTATCTACATAGTTTTCAACAAGCTGTTGTTAATTGATGTTTTATCCATACCTTCTTGTTCTTGTATAAATGGTTTAAGGGTATTTAGCTTTAGCAAAACAGCTGGTGAAATTTTAGCTGTTTTAGATGGAACTAAACGTTGATCTGGTTTTTCAGGAGCAGGTATTTTTCCTTTATTAATGATAGGAGTCATAACCTTTTTCTTAACAGGCTCATAATTACGGCCAAAATCGTTTGTTCCTTTTATCTCCACACCTTTGTCATTTAAATTGACCTTAGTAAGCATGACGGCATGACGTTAGAAAAGGCAGCGAAGATGATTGCACAGCAAATAGAAAAAGTTAATCCGAATCTGATTAAAGAAGAAACTGAGGAAATGAATTTAATACCATTCCACATTCAAGAACAGCTCCAGCAACAGTACAGCGTTATGGCGCAAGAAATGAATCAAAGTATGTTAGCGATGGAGCAGAGGTTGAGTGAACAGGCAAAGCAACGAGGAAATTAAAGTGAGTATAGAGCAGCATAATGAAAGAGTGGAAAAACGACTGGAAGCGTGGGATGAGACGTTGATGAAGACACTACGTGAGATGCAGGAATCTCGGGATGAAGTTACTGCAGCGAAAGAGAAGAAGAGGCCGTGGTGGAGGTTCTGGTGAAAGTAATGTAACTATCCATCGTTTAACTGATGATCAAACGCAAACACGTCTGAAAAATCAAGCAATACGTGAAAAGAAGAAAGGCATTGTCATGAAGGATAAAAGTAAACGTTTAATGGGCATGAATGTATATATCACGAATACGTCGCTAGAAGAAGTACCGACAAACTACGTGCATTCATTATATTCACTTCGTTGGCAGATTGAAATTTTGTTTAAAACGTGGAAGTCATTCTTTGAAATTGATGAATGCAAAAATATAAAAAGAGAACGCCTAGAGTGCCATTTATATGGACAACTCATCAGCATTCTCCTCTGTTCTTCTACGATGTTTCAAATGCGTCAGTTTCTGCTTGAAAAGAAAAAACAGGAACTGAGTGAATACAAAGCGATTTATATAATTAAAGATTACTTTCCGTTACTGTTTCAAGCGATAGCTTTTGGCACAGAAGAACTTTTGAAAATTCTGCATCGCCTTTATCAACTGCTCAAAAAGAACGGTCGTAAATGTCATAGGCATAAGAAGATGACCGTCTTTGATATTCTAGGGATTGTGTATAAAACGACATTGAAGCATAGACAAGCTGCCTAGCGAAAAAATCGCGTTTTAATAGGCCTCTTTAGCATGCCTACTTTTTTATCACTTGCTAGTTTTGAAACAAGGATCATTTCTTACCTAGTAAATTACTTGGTTGACTTGATGGGCATGGGGTACCGTCAGGAAAATGCGGATTTACAACGCTAATCCTATTTCCCTGACGATTCTCCCGTTTTTAACAACGTTAAGAAAATTTCAGTGGTCTTAAAGAATCTAATGAGATCACTTTCTACGAATTAAAATGGTATGCCCCTAGCAAATTAATATGTTCCCAGCCTAAAGGTGACATATGGTGCAATAAGTCTTCATTAAAACTACCTGTCGGCTTTTAAAACCGGGATACCGAAGAACGGCTAATTGAACGGCGAACCCTAAACGTTTTTTCTTCTCTACTTCGTTTATTTATAATTTCTAAATCTCGTTTTGAAAAAGTGTAGTAGGTTCCTAGCACCCACTCTTCTTCAGGAATTTGCATAAGAGCCTGCCGCTGTTTTGGTGTAAGCAAGTCTCTACTTCTAGCAATTTTCATACAGTATCATCTCATTTATGTGATCATTCAGTTAATTAGTTCGATTATATATCAATAGAGTGTAATCTATTGATGCAAGTATAGGAGACTGATAAAATCATAGTTAAGAGCGTCTCATAAGACTTGTCTCAAAAATGAGGTGATATTTTGCGGAAAATCGGTTATATACGTGTCAGTTCAACTAGCCAGAATCCTTCAAGGCAATTTCAGCAACTGAACGAAATCGGAATGGATATTATTTTTGAAGAAAAAGTTTCCGGAGCAACAAAAGATCGTGAGCAACTTCAAAAAATGTTAGAGGATATACAAGAAGGTGACATCATTTATGTTACGGACTTAACTCGGATTACTCGTAGTACACAAGATTTATTTGAATTAATCGATAACATACGGAGTAAAAAGGCAAATTTAAAATCCTTAAAAGATACATGGCTAGATTTATCAGAAGATAATCCCTACAGCCAATTCTTAATTACAGTTATGGCGGGTGTAAACCAATTAGAACGTGATCTTATCCGTATGCGGCAGCGTGAAGGAATTGAACGCTAAGAAAGAAGGAAAGTTTAAAGGTCGGTTAAAGAAGTACCATAAAAATCATGCAGGAATGAATTATGCAGTAAAGCTTTATAAGGAAGGAGAAATGACTGTAAATCAAATTTGTGAAATTACAAATGTGTCTAGGGCCTCATTATATAGAAAGCTATCGGAAAGGAACAGTTGATGAGTTATACCAAAAACCGGAAATGTATAATAGAAAAAATTCATATAGAGGTGGAATTATATGCCTAAAATTGACAATATGTTAGCAATTCTATGGATGCTTCGTTCAGGTGAAAAAATTACTGCGAAACAAATTTCAGAAAAGTTAGAGATG
This sequence comes from Bacillus sp. NH11B, assembly GCF_001884205.1. Classification (NCBI taxonomy): domain Bacteria; kingdom Bacillati; phylum Bacillota; class Bacilli; order Caryophanales; family Bacillaceae; genus Bacillus; species Bacillus sp. NH11B. Next base: position 124,067 of record NZ_MAOG01000141.1, read on the forward strand.
AATATAAGGACTGTGTATCGTTATATTGATACAATTTCAACAAGTGGTGTACCTATAATTTCAGAACCAGGACATAACGGTGGATACACTTTATTGAACAATTTTATTGAGGCTCCTCTTTTTTTTGATTTTGAGGAGCAAACTTCACTATTTCACGCTGCTGTTTTTGCAGAAGAAGCCGGATATTATGGAGGTGAAGCACTAAATAGGGCCATTTCAAAACTAAGTAAATACTCAAATCAAGAACAGGAAATAAAAATAAACCAACATTTAACTAGTCTTGAAGTAATAAGTCGATTAAGTTCACTCTCTATGGAACCTTTTTTGAAGGAATTGGAGCAGGCCGTAGCTGACGGGTACTCAGTAAAAATTCTTTACCATAAAAGTGGCGAAAAGCAATTAAATTATAGATTGGTCGATCCGTACAGAATTATCTATTGGAATAATAAGTGGTATGTGATTGGATTTTGTCATCTTAGGAATGATATCCGTAGTTTTAGAGTAGATCGAATTGAAAGTCAAATGCTAACCGAAAAAAAGTTTAACCGGCCAGAAAATTTTTCAGCACGTGACTTTTTTATAAAAAGTCTGCTTCCAACTATAGAAGATAAGGAAGGAATTATTCACTTGGTAATTACTGGGGATAAAAGTGTATTGGCTGATATTTGCCAACATTGGTTTTTAGGACATTATTTACAAGAACGGACTTCAAATCAAGCAGTTTTTCTTCTTGAAAAAGATATGATACATACATATGTACCTTATTTACTTTTACCATACAATAAATCTATTAAAGTTATTGAGCCAATAAGTCTTAAGAAAAGACTTATTGAAGTTCTGTCGGAATTAATAAAATTTCATCAAGTAATATAACTTCCCTGACGTTAACTGTCAGGGAAGTTATATTATAATAGCTCTATCAATTGTGATTGGAGTGTTATTCGATGCAAACAAAAAAAGCTTTTCTATATGTATTTAATACAATGTCGGACTGGGAATATGGATATTTAATTGCTGAACTAAACTCAGGAAGATATTTCAAAAAAGATTTAGCACCTTTAAAAGTAATTACAGTAGGAGCTAATAAAGAAATGATTACTACTATGGGAGGACTGAGCATAAAACCAGATATTTCCCTTGATGAATGTATTCTTGAGAGTAAAGATCTTTTAATTTTACCAGGAGGGACTACTTGGAGTGAAGAAATACATCAACCTATCTTGGAAAGAATTGGCCAAGCTTTAAAGTTTGGCACTATTGTTGCTGCAATTTGTGGTGCAACAGAGGCCCTCGCGAATATGGGATACTTAGATACTAGAAAGCATACAAGTAATAATTTAGAATACACTAAAATGGTATGTCCTAACTATAAAGGAGAAAAGTTCTATGAGTTGGGATCAGCGGTATCTGATGCAAATTTAGTTACTGCATCAGGAATAGCTCCTCTGGAATTTGCAATGGAGGTACTGAAAAAAATAGATGTATTTACACCAGATGCATTACATTCATGGTATAACTTAAATAAGACTCATAAACCTGAATACTTCTTCCAGTTAATGAATTCAATAAATAAATGAAGTAACTGAAAAGCTCAATTTCTCTATTTTGATTTGTAGAGAAGTTGGGCTTTTTAATTTGGAATTTCATTACGATGAATCCATTTACTAAATGACGAGAAAATGACAAAACTGTAAGAATGCACGAATGTTTGTAAGAAAGTTCGATGTTTTCCTTATTCTTTTTTTATTAAAGTGAAAAAGAAGAAAGCGATGTCATAAGAGGTTGATATTTTTAGATGAGTACAATAACCAAAACTATTCATGTAATGAAGGCATATGGCAATCAGTAATACAACTTACTAAAAAGGAGGGATTTGAAAATGTCTTTTTCACAATTCAATATTGATATTTTCCGAGCAATTAATGATTTAGGTAAACAATATTCATTCCTAAACTCAACCATGGTATTTTTGGCAGAATATATGGTATATATTTTTGCTTTAATCATTTTAGCTTATTGGTTTACTGGGTCCAGAAAAAGTAGGATGATGGTTATGCAAGCCATGGTTGCTTTTGTAATTGCTGAGGTGATTGGAAAAATAGCAGGGAAATTTCATCTGAATTATCAACCATTTGCAGTATTACCTGATGTTAATAAACTTGTCGACCATACTGTAGATAATTCATTTCCTAGTGACCATACGATTCTCTTTTTTTCGATTTGTTTTTCATTTTGGCTTGTTCGTAAAAAGACTGGATGGTTATGGCTTATACTTGCATTTTGTGTAGCGATTTCTCGTATTTGGGTAGGGGTCCATTATCCTTTTGATGTTGCAATAGGGGCTTTAATAGGATGTGTTGCAGCATTATTTTCGTATTGGTTAGTACCGAAATTTTCTTTTATCAAGCAATTGCTTACTCTATATGAAAGAGTAGAGAAACATGTTTTACCATCCAAAAACAAATCAAAGGGATTTTGAGTATAACCCTTTCTCATCCTCATTATTATTCTACACAAGTTGAATGGGTTGATACATTCAATGCACCTATTTACATCCACGAAAACGAAAAATAATGGGTAGTACGTCCAAGTAACAAAATAATTTTTGGGTCGGGCGAGTCTTTTGAATTAACAAATGGCATTACTTTAAATCGTATTGGAGGTCATTTTAAAGGAGGAACTGTTTTACACTGGAAAGGTGGAAATCATAATAAAGGTATTTTGCTAACAGGTGATATCATTCAAGTGATTGCCGACTGTCAGTGGGTTAGTTTCATGTACAGTTATCCAAATCTGATTCTACTTCCTGCTAGTAAAGTAAGAGAGATGGCGGATTAAAGTAAAAGGGCTACCATTCAACCGTATTTATAATGCTTTTCATCGAGTCGTGTCAGAGCATGCGGACCTTGCTGTTCAGAAGTCAGCAGATCGATACACAAAAGCACTGCAGGGAACACTTTTTAATACATGAGATGTTTCAATATTACTTGTAGATATCTTTTGGAAATTAAAATAAATAGATAAGTTTAGAGCATGTTATTATCATTTTTTAAAACATGCTCTTTGTATTTAAAGTAACACCAGTATTACTGACACGTACAAGTTATCAACAATCTTTATGTTGAAAGAATCTTAGCGTACGAATGTTGGTACTACCCCCTACTTAGTAATCTCACAATTTAAGGCATGTCATTGGGTAAGTTTTGGGAGTCCAATCGATTCTGAATAAAATTGATAGTATCAGTTGCAATTTTTTTACGTTTAAGAACAATCCCAGCATGCCCACATGTATAAATATATCGAGTAGGTCTTTCCCAGGATTCCCACAAATAGTCTGTATCCTCAGAATGCACATATAGGTCGTGCTTGCCTGAAATTAATAAAATATTTTCTTTTTTTACTTTTGGTAATGCTTGACTCGGTTCAGTGATTTTCCAATAAGCTTTTAAATCATCATACGTAACACCATGATGTTCCAAGTCTTCTCTAATAAATTTACCTGGATTTGTCTTCCAAATTGAATAAGAGAGTCGATTCGCGTAGAAAATGGATGCTAACACATCAATTTCTGGTTCAACAAGAGATGTTAAGTTAGTAATGACTCCACCTAAACTGATTCCTATTAAAATCAAGGGACCGTTTTTATTTACTTTAATCCATTTGATTAAAGTTCGTAAATCAGCTACCGCTTGTCTAGTTGCTTCTACAGTTCGTTCAACATTGGCACTTACCATGTACTCTCCACTGTATAGGGATTGGTTCGGTTTTCTGTCAAAATGATATGGTAAAGTGAAATAATACATATTCCACTTCAAGTTGGTCATATGGTCGTGGAATATTTTTTTTACACGTTCGTTAGAATCCATCCTCCAACCGTGAACAAAGATGACATGAGGTGCATCTTCATTTTTATGTAAGAATAATTCTCCAGTGATAGAGTCGTTGCGTGAATCACCAGATTGAACCGAGCTTTTATATTTGAATTGTCCAACCATGTATTCCTTGTCTTGTTTTAAATGCTTAATGTTAAAATGAATATGAGATGGTTTTACTTTATAAAAAAAATCTATGTCCTTTATATATAGTGAGGTGTTAGAAAGAGAAGTATACTGAAACTCTACACTTCTTTTTTTGTGCAAATCATACAAGGCGTATCGATCAATGAGTTTTGAAAAAATCAAATTAACCTCCTCCAAAATATATATTGTCTAAAAGATGGATAAAATTTATGCTGTAAATTAATTATAAAATATTCTCTTTTCCTAATAGTAGATGCTTGAATTATAAAACAGGTGAGGAATTTGTATATTATATTATAAAGTTATCAATAAAATAAAACTATAAATAATTTTTACTAAAATCTAAAAAGAAAGTTAATATTCTTATTCTTATTCATAAAAGAGAACATTAACTTTCTTATTTTCGTATCAAAAGGTACACCTTTTGAAGTGAAGTAATTTATATGAAAGACAATGTGTCAATTTGTATATCTAATACAGTGATAGTTACCATAATTTTGAATCCTATAGTTAATTAACCTTACAATATACGTTTTTTGGTATATAAATAGCTATATTCATTAGAGAAAGAGTTTTAATCCTTCATGAGAATCTTTAAAACCTAATTTCTTATAAAATTGTAAAGCCTCTTGTCGTTCTTTATCTGTTGTTAACTGTACTAAATGACATCCCCGTAATTTAGCACGTTGAATAGCCCATTTAATAAGTTTACTTCCTATACCTTTACCACGTTTTGATGAGGCTGTCCGTACACCTTCAATTGTAGCTCTCCAACCCCCTTGACGTGCAATGTAAGGCGTAAATGTAATTTGTTGAATACCAACAATCTCCGTCCCATCACACGCTACAATCAACTCGTTATTTGGATCACAATCAATAGCATGAAATGCTCTTATATAACTATCAGGGAGTGGCGTTTCATAGCGCTCTCTTTTATTTCCTAAAACATCATCAGCAAGCATTTTTACAATTTCATCTAAATCATTGGCCGTTGCAATCCTAAATGTTATAGTTTCTGTCACTATTAAAAAACCTCCTTAATATATGCACTTGTTACTTTTATTTTACTTGTTTAAATACAATAGGTTAAATTATAAAATATTATGAGTCTCTATAACTTTTTCTTATAGATAGCATAAAAGCCTAACTTATAAAATTATAAGTTAGGCTTTTTAACACCATATTATTATTAGAAAATCCGACCAACTTCAATAAAACTCCATATTCTTTAATGAATTTTCATATTTAACAAGCACACATATAACCATCCAAATAGGGTGGTTTTTATTTGTTGTATAGAAATTACGTAATAAGCATTGATTTATATGCTCTCATTCAATGAATTTTAACCTAACTCTAAGGACTGCCTCTTTATCAATATTCAAAAACGATTACGTTTTTGGATTGGTGTTCCGGTTTTTCTTGACCAGGTCATTGAATAACTACACATAAACTCCTTATATCTCTAGATAAACTACCGATTAGCTCCATATAGACTCTAGATAACCTATATAGAATACAAGTTATCAAGGAGGTAAGAAAAAATGAACTTTATGAAACGAGCAATTCTCAGTATGAAAAAAAGAGTAGGAACATCATTAATTTTGATGGCAGTCTTCCTAATTGTTACAAATTTAGTGTTGGCAGGATTCACAATCCAAAATGCATCAAAAAAAGCTGCTGATGCAGCAAGAAAAAAACTCGGTGCAGATGTTACTTTAATTCTTGATTTTGACAAATTAGGTCAACAAGCTAGGGAAACTGGAGAGATGCCTAATCCACCGAAGCTTAATACAAAAGAAGCAGATCAATTAGCGAAGTCAAAGTATGTAAAAGACTATAATTACATAACTAACACTCTCGGAATTTCTGACGGACTTAAACTAATAGGAGCTTCAGAAGGAGAAGAAGAAGGAAAAGGAAAAGCGGGAATGGCGGCTGTACGAGGCGGTTCAGGCTCCGGTACAGAAATAGATATGAATTCTTCTTTTATGATTGAGGGAGTTCGCAAAACTGCATTACAAGAAAGCTTTAAGAATGGAAAAAGTAAAATCATTGATGGGAAACCAATTACAGAACAGATGAAAGATCAGAATGTAGCTTTAATGGAAAAACGATTAGCGGAATTAAACAACTTGAAAGTAGGAGACAAAGTTAAAGTACAATCAGGGGATAAGAAGGAATCCCTCGAGGTTGAAATTATCGGTATTTACGAAACGAATGAGCAAGCAATGGGTCAACAAGCTCCTCCTATAATGGATCCAGCTAATAAACTATATATGCCGCATTCAACTATGAAAAAATTAGAAATAGATCAAGGTATAAGTAGCATTCAAGTCGTGTATTTCTTGAAAGATCCACAAAACATTGAAGCATTTAAAGAAGAAGCAAAAAAATCTGATATTGATTTTAATTATTATAAATTAGATGCACATGATTCGTTGTACAAACAAATGATTGGGCCTATCGAAAATATCTCATCTACTTCTCAAATGATTATTTATATTGTATCAATTGCAGGTGCGATTATTTTAGGGTTAATCATTATGTTATCGATTAAAGCACGTCGTAAGGAAATGGGGATTCTATTGTCCATTGGAGAGAAAAAGTGGAAACTGATGGCGCAGTTCGTAGTAGAAGTAGTATGTATCGCTATTTTAGCATTTGGATTATCCATAACAACAGGAGCAAAAATTTCTCAATTCATAGGGGATAATTTACTTTCGAGTGAAATTGCTACAGCAGGAGAAGAAACTAACACCCCACAAAATGGAACTGTAATGGTAGCTGGACCTGGTGGAACTGTACAAAATCAAAAAGAGGATCCAATTGATAAAATTAATGTAAGTGTAACAGGAGAAGATGTAGGGAAAATGGGGGGGATTGGACTAGCTATTGCTATATTAGCAACGCTTCTTCCAGCATTATCTATTCTACGCCTGAATCCAAAACAAATTCTTTTAAAAGATGAATAAGGAGGCTCGATATGGAGACGATTTTACAATTTAAAAACTTAGATTATTATTATGAAAGTAACGGAAAAAAAGTAGCGATACTAGACAATGTTAACTTTTCTTTTCAAAAAGGACATTTCTACACAATTCTAGGACCATCCGGATCTGGTAAAACCACTACTCTTAGCTTAGGTTGCGGGCTAGATATACCTAAAAATGGTTATGTACTGTTTAATGGAAAGGATATTCGAAAAATTGGTTTGGATCGGTACCGTAATCAAAATGTATCGGTAATTTTCCAATCTTATAATTTGATTACCTATATGACTGCTCTTCAAAATGTCTTAACAGCAATGGAAATTACAGGTGTTAAAGTGCAAAATAAAACGGCAAGGGCGTTAGAATTATTAGAGAAAGTAGGACTTACAGAAGTAGAAGCGAAACGAAATGTTCTGCAACTAAGTGGCGGGCAACAGCAGCGTGTTGCAATCGCTCGAGCATTATCTTGTAATGTTGATTTACTGATTGCGGATGAGCCGACAGGAAACCTCGACGAAGAAACGGCAATGGATATAATAGAACTGTTTCAAGAACTTGCACACAAAGAAAATAAATGTATTATTGTTGTGACGCACTCACAGGAAGTTGCTAAAAAATCAGACCGTGCAGTCTATTTAAGTAAGAAGAAGTTGGTAGTAAACGAAATTTAATATCACCCTAGTTTTTTAATTCACATAATTTTCGAAATCAGTTTCTTCAAATATTTATATTTGATATACAATATAACCAAGCCATAATCAAAATGGTCTCCCTGTATTGAATATTAAGATAGTTTGTTATTCCCTTTTTAATAATTTTTGAAAAAGAACTTGTAGTATATTCTACAGGTTCTTTTTGTTATGATCGGTTTACTATATCATTGAAGAATTGCATATAAAAAACGGGGCAGTATTTAGATGTATGATCTAAATACTGTCCCGTTTAATTATTTATCTGTAAAAAGGAACTAGCTTACATCTCATGTGATAGATTTTATAAATAAGAGCGTTAATTGTCCATGGCTCTAAGCACTAACCATTTGGAATAAAGATGCAATGTATCAGTTATACTATGTAATATTTATTCATTACAAAATATGGTGGTATGTATGACTAAGCAAACAATTACTTTATTTCAAGTTTCTATGATACTCATTGGTAGTATTGGGATAATTAATCATGTCATTATGATTCCTATGTTATTAGATACCTCAGGTAGAGATTCGTGGATCTCTATCATATTAGTAAGCGTTATATACTTGATTTGGATTTCATTAATATTCATCATATATAGAAACATAAAAAATGAACACTTGTTTTCGTGGTTAAAAAATAATTTTGGGAAACTCAGTGTATATCCAATCATATTCATAGTTGTGATTTATTTAATAACAATTGGTGTCGTTGCACTAAAAGAAACATTAACCTTTTTCTCTTTTTATTTACCAGAAACACCTCACTTTGTATTAGGAATACTTTTTTCAATGATTTGTCTCTATAATGCTACAAGAGGAATTCAATCTATTGCACTTACAACAGGTGTTTTGTTACCTATTGTATTTCTACTTGGTTTTTTTGTAATGTTTGCAAATGTTCCGCATAAAGATTATTCTTTACTTCAGCCAATGATGGAAAATGGAATGAAGCCAGTATTTAAGGGGATGGTTTATCCTGCAGCAGGATTTTTAGAGTTAATTTTTATTCTTTTCTTACAGCATCACATTTGTTCAAAAGTCAAATTATATCAACTGATTGCTTTGGGAATGGTTATTATTGGTATCACAATAGGCCCAGTTATGGCAGCTATTATAGAATTTGGACCTTTCGTAGCAGCAAACCAACGATATCCAGCATTTGAAGAATGGAGACTTGTGTCAATAGGAAGGTATATTGAAAATTTAGACTTTCTCTCCGTGTATCAGTGGCTTGTAGGGATATTTATTCGTCTATCACTTGTTGTTTTTCTTATACCAGATTTGTTATCAATTACAAATCGGAAAACGAGAAATGGGATTATGTTTGCAATACTTTCATGTATTTTATTAATAAGTATACTACCCATCAGTGACTCTAGTTTCTATTGGTTTGTATCTCAAATTATTTTACCAGTTTCAGCTTTAGGGCTATTTTTGTTTTCTATCTTACTAATAGTGTTTGTATGGGTTGCTAAATTTAAGAAAAGCTCTTAAAAGAGTATGAAGATGTATTTTATATAAGGTTGCTGAGTTTGAAGGAGACAACGTAGATGAACAAACGAGTAGAATTAAACGAGAAGATAATTCTAGAATGGTTTGAAGGATGCAACGATGTAAAAATAATAAAGCGTGAATTGGATGAGAAAGAAAAAAAGAGATCAGTATTGTTTATGTATTGTCAAAACTTAATTGACAATACAAAATTAAAACAAGCCACATCATCCCATGTCTGCAAAGAGCTTTCAAGTAATTCGACAGAAGAGTTTAACCTCTCAACATTAATTCCCCAGTTATCAGTACAGAAATTAGATATGGTAAATTCGAATGAAACTATCTCTCAGATTATATTTGAAGGTAACCTCCTTATTATTTTTGAAGAATCTAAACATGGATATATAGTTGATATTGCCCAAATACCTACCAGATCGGTTGAACAAACAAATACAGAGATGACCATTCGTGGTGGACGTGATGGATTTGTTGAAGAGTTAAACACAAATATAGGATTAATTAGAAAAAGACTAAAAACGAGTTCTCTTAGTTATGAAGAATTTATTATTGGAGAAAGAACACAAACTAAAGTAGCACTCCTGTATTTAAAAGATGTCGCATCCCAAGATATCATTAATCAAGTTCGATTAAAATTAAGACAAATTAAAATGGACGGGGTTGTTTCAAGTGCACAAATTGAAGAGTTAATCACAAACAATCAATTTAGTGTATTTCCTTTAGTTGAATATACAGGGCGCCCTGATTATGCTGTGAATTGTTTGCTATATGGGCGTTTTATTTTACTAGTTGAAGGGTCACCAACAGCGACAATTGCACCAGTTACATTTCCTTTTTTTGTGAATACATCTGAAGATCAAGATCTTTTCTACATATTCGGTAGCTTTGTACGACTTGTAAGTCTTTTGGGGATAGCAATTTCTATATTTCTTCCAGGAATTTGGATAGCACTAATTACATATCATCCAGATCAGATTCCCTATACGTTGCTAGCTACATTAAGCTTATCAAGAGAAGGGATTCCTTTTCCAGCTCCTTTAGAAGGGCTAATTATGATGACCTTATTTGAAATTTTGAGACAAGCAGGATTGCGTGTTCCTGCCGTATTTGGTCAAACATTATCTGTTGTAGGGGGATTAATTATTGGACAAGCTGCTATTAGTGCAGGAATTGTTTCAGCATCTATGGTCATTATAATAGCAATCTCGGTTGTTTCGACATTTGCTTTAACTAATCAGTCAGTAACAGGAATAATAAGTATATTGCGGTATGTAGTATTCTTAGTATCTTCTTTATTAGGCATAGTAGGATTTATCTTTTGTGTCCTTGTGATGGTGATACATGTAGTAAATTTACGCTCTTTTGGAGTTCCATTCTTTACACCATATTCACCCCCTGTGTTTAAAAGTATGCTAGCAGCCACATTTAGACTTCCTTTCACGTATATGAAAAAAAGACCTAAAGAATTGCATACGCAAGATAATACAAGGAAAAGAGAGAGTACCGATGAAGAAAAATAAAAGAATAGTTATATTTCTTTTTATGATGTGTACGTTTCTAACAGGGTGTTGGGATCAAAGAGAGTTGCATCACGTTTTGTATATAAATAGTCTAGGTATCGATTTTAAAGATAATAACTATATCATCCGTCCGCAATTTATTAATTTTTCTAACATAGCTAAACAAGAAGGGAGCACTACCCGTAATTATAGTCAGGCCTATATTGGAAAGGGAAAAGGCCCTATTTTAGATGATGCAGCATTTGATTTTTATAAGGGTGCTCAACAAGAAATCTCATGGGAGCATCTCAAAACAATTGTTGTAACAGAGAGATTTCTAAAACATGGTGACTTAAATCAATTTAATGATTTTTTTTCTCGTTTTTTTCAATTTCGAGATACTATGTGGATATTTGGAACTAAAGAACCTTTAGAAAATATATTAGCGAACAATAACATATTAAATATTTCTCAATTATATACAATCATTAATTTACCAAAAGAGATAACCAAGCAATATACAATAATAGATCCTTTACCTTTATATAAATTCCAAAGAAATTATTATGAACCTGGGATGACAACTCGCATTCCTTTCTTAGCTACGACTAAAACATATTGGAAAAAAGGGCATACATCATTTCCAATGTTAAAATTTAGTGGTTATGGTTTTATAAACGATAAATCCTATATAAATCATTTAAACAACCATGATATTGCTGGGGTTCGATGGACGGATGAAAATACTAAACGAGCTCCATTACTATTAAAATTTAACAAGAAAATCATTGGACATATAGTATTAAAAAATCCAAAGATAGATACAAAGCATTTTATTAAAAATGGAAAGTTACGCATGCTTATGAACATCCATTTTGATGCTGATATTTTTCAATTAATAAATTCTATGCCTGTAAATGATATTAAAAAAATTGCAGAGGTCCAAGTTGAAAAAGAAATTAAAAAAACGTACCGAAAAGGAATCGAAAGAGGGATTGACACGTATCAGTTATCACATTCCTTATATCGGCAGAATTCTAAATTGTGGAAACAATATAAAAAAGAGGGGGGGATATCCCTTCAAAATAAAGAATTAGATTTAAATGTCTCGATTAATATAGCTACAAATGGAAAATCTAAAAATATGCGTAATATGATTGAGCATTAGAATGGTTGAAGATGAAAGGAAACGTAAAATATTAACTCTAAATAGGAGATTCGAACGTGAAAGACCACTACGATGTGGTGGCGTATTCTTTAGGAATGGGATGAGAGTTCGATTAGGAGCAGAAGGAGGCCTTTGCCTCCTTCGTTGCCTGAAAACACGCTTACATTTCTTAGCGTTTAGATAAGTACAAGTCTAACTATATGTGCCGTAAAGCAGGAGTAGCTTAAATTCATTACTATGATTTATTCGTTACTTTTAAAGAATCTAACACTATTTTAGTTGCATTTGCAATAAGTTTATCATCGTATTTCGCATCTTCTTTCGCATGATTAGAAAGTATCGCAAGAATAATTGGCTTTTTATTTGGTGGCCAAATGATTGCAATATCATTCCTTGTTCCATAAGACCCAGAGCCAGTCTTATCGGCTACTTCCCATTCTCCTGGAACTCCAGCACGAATTAAGTTGTCCCCCGTAGTATTTCTTTTCATCAAATCTATTAAAAAGTTCCGTTTCTCAATGGAAAGTATATCCCCTAGCGCGTATGCTTGAAGACTAGTAGCTAATGCCTTTGGGGTACTAGTATCACGAGTGTCTCCTGGCTGCACTTCGTTTAATTCTGGTTCAAAACGTTCAGGATTTGTGACAGTATCTCCTATGTCTCTCAGTGATTTTTTGAATTCACTTGGCCCACCTAATTGTTTAAGAATAAGATTTTGTGCAGTATTATCACTATATCGAATGGAAGCATCCGCAAGCTCTTTCAGAGTCATACCTGTATCTACATATTTTTCAGTAATTGGATTGTAATTCACAAGATCTTTGCTAGTATACTTAATTATTTGATCTAAATCTTCTATTGATTTCTTCTGTAACAGTGCTCCCACAGCAAGGGCTTTGTGGGTAGATGCGTATGCAAACCGTTCATCTGAACGATAAGTAACGGTTTGATTCGTACTTGTGTCCAATGCATAAATACCAAGCTTAGCATCATAATCTTTTTCAAGCTTAACAAAAGATTGATTACTTATATGCTCTTGTTTGGTTTGTTTAGGGGATTCGGATTGAATATTACTATTGGAACAGCCTATAAGCGTTACACATGAAAGTAATACTACAGGGAGCATCTTTTTATAATGTGCAATGTGAAAAAACTTCTTTGAAACTATCATACATTTTCAACCTCTTTCAAGAATATATGGATTTTGTATAGGTATTTTACATACCTATACAATTAACAAATGCACAGGATAGCACTCTTCATGTGTTTCTTGCATTACAAAATGAGAGAACTACCAAAAGCACCTTTTTTATATGTAATAGACAATCTAAGTAACGCATTTGTTCCATTTATGATTAAAGTTTTTAGTATATCCATTAACTTTGTTTTTAAGCATCGCAAAATCCATTTTTGAACTTCACTTAATTTAATATGGATTTAGATTGAGTTTTCCTTGTAACGGGAATTTCAATTGGATAGCGCATATATAACAACCTCGTTTCGGATAGAATAAGTAATAACAACTACTGATTTCATTTTAAGTGAGGTGTTATACGATACATACGCCAAAGCAAAAAAGACTTGTGGTGCAAAGTATAACTACATTTAGTCTACTAATAACAACTATCTTTACACCCATGCTTATTTACATTGTTTATGGATTACAGATTTCGAAAGGCTTTGAGGGATACTGGCCATCAATCTTGTTTTATACAACTTATATGACGGGTGTGTTTATCTGGATACCTATTGTGAATAGGGCTGGGATTCACCGCTCCTTATATTGGACTGTTTCTATTCTGATAGTATCATTACTTAGTGTTACTTTCTTTGGATGGAGTTCAAGATGGCTAGAAATAAGTGCGTTAGTTTCTGGTTTTGCAGTTAGTACAATTTCTACCATGACGAGTACTTTATTGTTTCTACATGTGGAAGGCGGGGGAAAGATTTATAATAAAAATCAACAAGCGATTATTATTGGTATCGTTTTTCTTTTACTAATAATCGTATTGTTAGCGATTAGTTTTCTATCGCCACCGCTGATAACATGCATATATGGGATTTGTTTAATCAGTATCCTTTTTGCTATAAAAAAAATGCCGAAAATAGAGTTAGCCAAAGGGCTTTTACCTTTCTCTATCGTATCGGTAGTAGGAAAGTTTCTTTTTGTCTCAATGCTTATTCTTTTGATACGAACAAGTCGTAACATAAATAATGAACAATATATTTTCTATTTTTTTCTACTTTCTATAGCGCTTATTTGTTTCATGTTTTTGAGTTTGTTGAAAGGAAAGTTTTTTCATAAACTTTCATCTTCTTTACCAATTCGCTTAAAGGCAGAATCATTTTTACTTGGATTAGGAAATGGATATTTATTTTTGATGGGTATTTTTTATAGTTTTACTTTCTATAACATGCTAACCTGTATTTTTATTGTAGTTGGACCATACCTATTAGGGATTTTGATGTCCATATTTTTAGATATCAAAGCTGCTAGGAAAGTTAATCCAATCCATTTGTTTTTAGTAAGTACTTTAATCATGATATTCGGGTTTTATTCTCCAATATTTATAGTCCTTAGTGTTACATTTGGGAGCTATGCCATTAATAGTATCTCTTCTCAAAATAATATGAAGGTATATATGGTGAATGCTACACATAGAGAGCTTTCTTTACTCATTTACACAACATGGAGAAATATGGGGAATATATTTTTACAATTTTTTATATTGATTGTGATTGTGGGAGTAGGGGTGTTTTACGATGTCGAATGGTCGCAACTTTTCCAAACCATTGTTGGGAAGAGTCAAATGCAGATTGAAAGGTTATCCGTACAACGATTGATGTTTATGCTAGCAATTTGCTGTTGGCTTGGCATAGTGGGCTTAGGTATGTGGATTGGTAAAAAGGCTAATCCCAATATTGCTTAAAAAGTAACTTGAAAAATAACAATACTAAAACTAGAAAAAACAAACAAACAAACTCGTCCTACTAAGAGGGGAGTTTGTTTGTTTTTTGTTTAGATAATGGAATGTTCATGCTAAATTGTACACTGCGTTCCATATTCTTTATAGAATACTTTATATCTAACGTTTCAAGAATTTGTTTAACAATATATAGCCCCAAACCACTTCCTCCAGTATTTCGATTCCTTGATTTTTCAATTCGATAAAATGGTTTGAAAATTTGTTGTATATCCTCTTCTTTAATATTGACACCTGTATTCATAATTTGTATTTTGATTTGACCTTGTTTAGAATCCTCACTTAACTTTATATAGACTTTTTCATTATGTGGTGAATACATAACCGCATTATGGATAATATTTTTACATGCTTTTTCAAAAAGAACACGATCTGTATAAACAGAAAGATCAGAATCAATTTCTTTTATTATTTGGATGCTTTTTTGAGAAGCAAAAAATTCGAGATCTTTTGTGATTGTATCTATTAACTTCGAAAGATTAACTTCTTCTACTTTTAGTTTAAAGGTGTGTTGTTCTAATTTCGACATGCTTAAAATTTCACGAACTAATTGTTCCATACTTTCAATAATTTGATGATTTTTCTTTAAATATTGATCACGATTTTGATAAGGGCCAATATTATATATCATCCCTTCTAAGTATCCTTTCATTACAGTAAGAGGGGTCTTTAATTCATGTGCTACAATCGCAAAAAACTCTCTGCGTTTTGTTTCTATTTCTCGTTCTTTTTCAATATCATTTTTTAATTGTTGATTTGCTTTTTTTAAATCAAACATAGCTTGTTGTAAGTTAATAGACATGTCATTCAAACTATTAGATAATTCTCCTAACTCATCTGTAGAGCGAACCTCAATTTTTTCGGAGAAATCTAAATTTGCCATCTTTTGTGCACCCTCATTAATATAAATAAGTGGTTTTGTAATAAACCTGGAATAGAAATAAGCACTCCCTACACCAATTACGAGTACAATGATACTAATATAGGGGAGAAAGCGTACTAAAACCTGTGAAGCTTCATCAATTGGTTGAAATGTAGCAAAGACTATAAGCGTTAAACTACCATCTTGGAATTGAATTGGTTGCGTAACGTTATATGAATTGCTAAGGGTACCTGCATTATCGAACCGTGTCGCTCTAGTAACTACTGTTGTTTGCGAACCATTTTGAGTAAAAGAAAATGAAGGAGAGTATTTAATTATTCCCTCATTATTTTGAAGATAAAGCATCGCATTATTTTTTTTGGCATATTCATCAAAAAGTGGTATCGCATCTTGAAACGTAAGATCTTTAGACTTATCAATGATTTCTTTTATCCCTGTTTGAAGTTGATCTGTTTTGTATTGCTCATAAAACGTAGGGAGAAAGAAGTATAAAGTTAAATAAATCAATACTGCAAAGGATAACAAAATGAGAGAGGTAGTCATAAAGAGTTTATAAGTAATTTGCTTCATCTTCATGATTTTCACAATACTATTCATCAATTTTATAACCAATACCCTTTATTGTTTTAATATAAGGAATAGCTAACTTTTTACGTAGGTTTTTAATATGTGTATCAATTATTCGTGTTTCTCCAAAATAATCGTACCCCCAAACTTTTTCTACGATATTTTCTCTTGTGAGTACTTTTCTCTCATTTTGAAATAGTAGTTGTAGAATTTCGAACTCTTTTGTCGTTAATAAAATTTCAACGTCATTTACATATACTCTATATGCATCAACATCGATACGCACTTCTTTAAATACCAAATGATTATTTACATTTTTATCATAACTTCTTCTAAGTACAGCTTCGACTCGTCTAATCAAAACATGAAACGAAAAGGGTTTTGTTATATAATCATCGATTCCAAGATCGAACCCTTTCATTTGATCTTCCTCTTCTTCCAATGCAGTTAGCATAATAATTGGTACATTTGACTGGCCTCGAATCATCTTGGAAACTTCAAATCCATTAAGATTGGGCATCATTACATCTAGAAGAACTAAATCAAAGGATTGCTTATTAAATTGTGTCATACCCTCTAGTCCATCTGAAGTAACTACCACTGTATACTGTTGTGTCATTAAAAATTGTTTAATTAATTCCTGAATTTCTTGATCGTCCTCAACCACGAGGATATGATAGTTTTTCATAATATCACCTCTGGTAGTCATTATAGCCGTACTATCTGTAGTTTATGTGGAGATACAGTAGGAAACTTCATAGGACGTTTAACGTATTAACTCCATTTTCAAGATTGTGTATTCTCCGTAAAAAAGTATTATTACCCATATTCCTTTTTTATGGAGAAATATTTGTGTGCTTGAAAAAACTTATCATATAAAAAGCTGAACGATTAATATTTACGAAAAACTAATGTATAATAATGTAAAATGTGTGTAGTTTTTTAAACTGTTTGAAAATATACTTTCGATACTTTACTAGAAGGGAAAAGGGAGATGAATTTAAATATAAAAGAAGCCAGCGAAATTCTAGAGCGTACGCCACAAACTTTGGAGTTTTTTTGCTAATTTAGTAAAGGCCTAAGGTGCGAACTAGGGATTATTTAAATCATGTGAGAAAGGTTGTGAAATTATTTGATGAGTTATAAAGCGATGCTGTTTGATTTAGATGATACGTTACTTGATAGGGAAAAGGCAGTAGATGACTTGTTTTTATTAGTTTTAGAAAAGTGTTATGAGGATGTTAGTGATACAGTCAAAAACAATATGTTACAGAAATTCAAAGAATACGATAAAGGGGAATACGGCATAAGTAATAAAACGATAGTTTTGGAATCATTGTTTGATGAATTCCCGCCGAAGTATAGATTGCCACGCAATTACATTCAAGATTTTTGGAATAATAATTTCCCTAAATGTTTTTCTATAAACCAAAATACTATTAATTTCTTAAATAGTATCAAGATGCATATTAAGGTTGGTATTATTACAAATGGCTCAACTCAAAGGCAAACGGCTAAAATAATTAACACAAATTTAAACAATTACTTTGATACTATCATTATCTCTGAAGAAGTGGGATTTAGTAAACCTGATAAACGTATATTCGAACTAGCATTAAATAAGCTAAATATGCAACCAGAAGATGTATTATTTGTTGGAGATGACTTAGAAAAGGATATTGCTGGTTGTCAAAATGCAAATATAAAGGGCATATGGTTCAATCCTAATATGTTTAAGAATAATACCGACATAAAACCATATGCCGAGATTACTTCTTTTGATAATTTATTAAGTTATTGTGGGGAGATAAATTTTCAAAAATAGTAAAAAGATAGATTACCCTTAATTTCATTGACCGTATGAGAAGTTTTAAAACAATATTTATTTACGATGATATAGAGCCAGGGGCAAATCATTTATGTGTGTTAATGAAGATCTAGACAGCATGTTTAATATATACTTTATAAATTATAGAGGAGTGAGACTATGGAAATAAAGAAAGTCGTAATTGGCGGAATAAAGATTGCTCTTGTTAGAAATGATACAGTAGTAATATCTGATGTTCAAACTGCGTTGGATCTTTTGGCAACAGTTCAATATGAGGTAGATGCGAAACATATTATTATCCATAAATCTTTAATAAGTGAAGATTTCTTTGATCTAAAAACACGTCTTGCGGGCGATATCCTTCAAAAGTTTATAAACTACAAGGTAAAGATTGCTATCATTGGGGATTTTTCTATGTATACTAGTAAAAGCTTAAAGGATTTTATTTATGAATGTAATAAAGGTAAAGATATTTTTTACTTAGCAACTGAACAACAAGCAATTGAAAAACTAAGTACATTAAAGCAATAATAATACCCCAGTAAAATCTCCCTCTTTTTCACATTGCTTATTATTTACAGCATATAGGAACTGATGTTTGTGGTAAACTAAGAAATGAATAAAGGGGGAGTTTTCTTGAACAATTTTAATGATACGATCCGAAATTTAAACAATATAGTTTACAAACCTAACAATTTAATAATTACGAATCTAAAAGAAGAAAAGCAAAACGCAGAATATGCAGGATGTTTATTTCACTTAAATAACAAAACCATTCGTTTTAGAAAGTCAAAAATTACTCCTAATAAAATTGGTCAATTTGTTTCTTTTTGGGAGAAAGATGACAATATGCAAAATCAAGCGTTTTCTTATGATGCTGCTCCTGATTTATTAGTTATTACTTGTATAGATGATAATAAACTAGGACAATTTATTTTCCCTAAAGAGATTCTTCTTAAGGAAAAAATTTTGAGAACACAAAATCAAAAAGGCAAGATGGCTATGAGGATTTATCCGATCTGGGATACCCCTGTTAGCAACCAAGCTAAAAAGAGCCAAATGTGGCAACTTCAGTATTTTGTTGATTTAAGCGATCATAATATACCCATAGACAAACTATTAAATTTGTATTCGTAGCTTCTTATCTTAAGTAATCTTGTTGGTTAGACTTTTTGTACCGGTACAGTTAAACGAAATGTACATTGTTTCAGTACCCCATCAAAATTACAATCAGCATATACTATTTTAACTTATACATTTTAAGGGGTGCTGACTATGACAAGTCTACAACATAAGCTTTTTACAAGATTGAATCTTGCAAACCTTACTGAAGTGAAGTTTGAAGAATTAAATACAATTCTCTTTGCATTTGCACACACTATACCATTTGAGAATTTAGATGTTATAGCACGTAATGCGAATACAATTACTATAGAAAATTTACAGGAGAAAATTTTAAGTAGATCCCGCGGCGGACTTTGTTATGAATTAAATACTCTTTTTTACTACTTTTTAAAAGATTGTGGTTTTGATGTACAACTTGCACTAGGTACCGTATATAAAAATGAAATAAACGCATGGGCACTTGAGGATGGGCATATAACGATTATTTTAAATTATGATAACGTACGATACTTAATTGATGTAGGTATTGCTTCATTAGTACCTCTAGTCCCTGTACCTTTTACTGACGAGTCTGTTACCTCTAAAAATGGAACGTATCGAGTGAGACGAAAAGATACGAGTAAAGGAAATTTCGTTTTAGAAAGAAAAGATACTAACGGAGAGTGGAAAGTTTGTCATGCTTTTTATAATCGTATCATTGATGAGATAGTAGTCAATGATGTTCAAAGTAGAGTAATAGAAGATGAGAAATCTATTTTCAATAAGGGACCAATTGTAGTGAAATTGACGGACTATGGCCATGTCTCTTTAACGAATACTAGTTTAACTGAAATGATTCATGGGGAAAAAACGAAACGTGAAATTACAGAAGATCAATATAGAGAGCTTTTATATACTGTATTTGCTATTGAGTTGTGAATATACAAATAGCCGGTTCTTATTCAGAATCGGCTATTTGTATAATTTTTGGTTTAAAAGGTTTTCTTCTAATGTGTTTTGGAAACTGTGGTATAGTTAATGTTTTTAATGTTTTTGCAGCCTCTTCATATGAATTAAAAACTGGTTCTTTTCCATCATCCCCCCTGTAAAACCAGTCCTTCATCTCGGATTACATACGGCATAAAACCACCCCTTCAAATAAAGATTTTTGTTCTTTTGAAACAGAATAACACTATTTAAAGTTTAATTTTCTTAATAGATATAATACACTAGAACAGTATAAAGAAGTATATAAAATGAATATTGGATGTAAAGGAAGATTATAATGTCAGTAATTGATAAATTGAAACTAAATAAGTATACAAATATGGTCGTAATTAACGAACCAAGTGATTATGACATTTTCACAGGTAAAGAAACTTCATTTTCAAAAGAACATGATGCTATTTTTATTTTTGTTGAAACACTTGATGAAATGGTGAAACAAACGAATTTTATTATTAGTAATGAAGAATTACTAATTGAAAAAGGCTACGTGTTTTTCGCATATCCGAAAAAAGGTAACGCTCGTTACAGTACGTTTATTCACCGTGATGAGATGTTTCCGGCATTAAACGTTGGAGATGATGGATATGCGGGGGAAAGCGAAATTAAATTTGCGCGAATGGTAAGTATGGATGATGTCTTTACAGTTGTAGGTTTAAAACGCGAAAAGAAAAAAGCGAAGAAAACACCTGCAGCGAGTCAATGTGTTGCCGATTATGCAGATCGTATTCAAGATGTTGAAGCATTACTGGCTAATCATCTAAATGAACTTAAGTTTTATCAAAGTTTAACTCCTGGATATCAGAAAGATTGGGCACGTAATTTATTTTCTGTGAAACAAGAAAAAACGCGTGAAAAACGTCTTGAGAAAATGATTGAAATCCTTTCACAAGGCTATAAAACAATTGAATTATTCCGTAAGAAGAAAAAATAACAATTAGGAAAGTCACAATGATGAAACAATTGATTGCGATGAGTACATTGAAAAAAGGATTCCTTCTATTATACTTAAGTATGTTCTTATATTTAAATAATCAGCAAAAGAGAAAAGGTGTTTGAAATGAAATCGTATATTGTAGTTGGAGCTGGAATTTTAGGAGCGTCTACTGCTTATCATCTTGCTAAGGCTGGTGCGAAGGTTACTATTGTAGATCGTCAAGATTTAGGTCAAGCAACTGACGCAGCAGCAGGTATTGTCTGTCCGTGGCTGTCGCAACGTCGAAATAAAGCATGGTATAAAATTGTTAAAGGCGGTGCACGTTACTATTCTTCGTTAATTCAGCAATTAGAAGAAGACGGTGAAACGGATACAGGTTACAACCGTGTAGGCGCAATTAGTTTACATACTGATGAGAAAAAACTAGATCAAATGGAAGAGCGAGCGTATAAACGCCGTGAAGATGCACCGGAGATCGGTGAAATCACTCGCTTATCAGCTGAAGAAACGAAAAAATTATTCCCTGCATTATCGGAAGAATATAGTTCTGTTCATATTAGTGGCGCTGCACGAGTAAATGGAAGATTATTACGCAACGCATTAATAAGCGCTGCGAAAAAGCATGGTGCAATTTTCATAAAAGGCGATGCAGTATTAGTCCGTGAAGGGAATCATATTACGGGAGTTAAAGTAAATGACGAAACAATTGTAGCGGAAAAGGTAATGGTAACTGCAGGCGCATGGGCAAACGAAATCTTGAACCCATTAGGAATTAATTTCTTAGTTACGTTCCAAAAAGGGCAAATTGTTCATCTGCAAATGGAAAATACAGCAACAGAAAATATGCCAGTTGTTATGCCGCCAAACGATCAATATATTTTAACGTTTGACAATGGCCATGTCGTAATTGGTGCAACGCATGAGAATGATACTGGTTTCGATCACCGTGTAACTGCAGGTGGTTTACATGAAGTATTCCATAAAGCATTAACTGTAGCGCCTGGTTTAGAAGATGGTACAATGATTGAAACAAGAGTCGGCTTTAGACCGTTTACACCAGGGTTCTTACCTGTTATTGGGCCACTACCTAAGTTTGAAGGTATTCTCGTTGCAAACGGATTAGGTGCTTCGGGTTTAACTGCTGGGCCATACTTAGGATCTGAACTTGCTAAACTTGCATTGGGACAACCAATTGAATTAGATTTAAATGATTATGATGTTGCTGGTGCACTGGAATAGTAATAAACAAAAAAGATTAGGAGTGATTTCCTAATCTTTTTTGTTATGTTATTTGGGCGGTAGGTGTTCTTTTAAACAAAGGGGTACCACTACATCACTATTAAGCTAAGAAAATAGATAACCCACAAAACGGAAATTTTTTGTCTTTTTTAGCAACGAAGTACATTTTTATCGTTTGAGTCATTAGAGAAGAAAGGTTGATTCGTTCAATATAGAGGCGAATATCCTTTCTTTTTATACATATCAGAAATATAAACAATAGCCTTATAAATTGGAGGGTATCCAATTTCATAATCTATTACAATAGGTAAGCTCTTTAAAGTCGGTCCCATCGCTGAATCCGTAAAATGATGAATAACATCAAAAACCTCAACTTGATGGATATTAGCGAACCGTTTCATAAATGAAATTAAAGTGATAGACGGGATCACAATTAAAGTTTTTTAAACCTAATTGGACTTACCATTAAGAGAGCAAGGATTAATGTAATCCATGCATTGCTATATGAAAATAATCCCATTCCAGCTAATGGTAATCCAGCAGCTGGAATAGGTAATCCCTTAAAATATCCAATGGTTGGTTTTACACTAAATTTAGCTAATCTTAAAGCGCCCATCGTTGGGAAAAGGATAAACGCCAAAGAAGTTAAAATAGATGGTGTTGCTATCGAATGAAATAAAAGTGCAGGAGCAACTCCGAAACTAACAATATCAGCTAAGGAATCCAATTGTACACCAAACTCACTGTTCACTTTTAATTTTCTCGCAATTCTTCCATCAAGGAGATCTAAAACAGCTGAAAAGAAAATAAAAATGGAAGCCACTTCCAAATAGTCACTCATATTCATGGTAATTGAAAAAACACCGCACAATAAATTTCCAATCGTAAATAAATTGGGTACAGCTTTTACTATTTGATTGAACAAGGTTGTCCCCCCTAAGTTGATTAAACTTCACGTTTATGTAGCATTTTCTATATATTCTTCCGTTATTCTTGAAAATATATGACCACTGTATGCTAAGTAAATTCCGACAAGAGAAAAGTCGATTTCCTGTACGTTATGTTGGTTTATAAACATGTTTGATCAAAGGTAAGACTACTACTGCTAATTTACCTAATATAAAAAAACGTTTTTGAAAAAAAGAGTAATCAAAACAGGCTCTAAACATATTTTATAGAATCACTTTTTATAAAATATGTTTGATTATTTTCGGTACGCGTTGTTGAATATTAGCACCCGATAGTTGAAGTGCCGAGCAGTCAAGCATTTTCCTTCGGTTGGTGGATAAGACCAACCACTCCGGTTTTAAATGTATTGTTTTTTATAAGCTTAAGATTGATTTTTTCCGTAATTTCTTTAAATAAAGGTAGTTCACTGCCTAAGACTACAGGAAACATATTAATCCGATATTCATCAATCAATTCAGGTAGTTTACAAAATTCTGGTTTTCCGCCAGAAAAGATTAGTTAGATATCTATTTTGGGATTTAAGTCCTATAAAACAACATCTACACCCTAAAAGTTGCATCATATCTTCATATAGTCATAAAATTAATCTGTAGTCGAAAATACGTAAAGAGCTGCTAGAATGAATTACTGAGAATACGAAGAATAAAGGAGAGAAGCGGAGTAAAAACTAAAAAAATTAGACAAAGAAAATGGAGAGATGAACTAAATGTTAAAGATCATCAAACATTTAAAACCATTTGTTGCTTCCATCATTGCAGTTGTATGTCTTTTAACTGTACAGGCAGTATGCGATCTATCACTGCCAGACTATATGTCTAACATTGTCAATGTAGGGATTCAACAAAAAGGTGTAGAAAATGCAGTACCTGAGGTTATTCGTAAAAGTGAAATGGATAAACTTACGCTCTTTATGAATGAAAATGAAAAGAAAAAAGTAGCTGACAACTATGCGCTTTTAGATAAGAACAACCTCTCTCAAAGTGAACTGAAAAATGATTTAAAAGATTATCCGCAGCTTGATAAAGAGCCACTTTATAAGCTACATACAGAAGATAAAAAAATAATTAACGAACTTAACGATATCTTTGGGAAACCAATGTTAATTACACAAGGAATTGAAAAAGGCGGCTCATCTGCTTTCCCTCCTGCTGCGACAGGCGACAACAAAACACCAGTGAAGCTTCCGCCAAATACTGATCCTTTTGCAATCATTGCGAAACTTCCTCAAGATCAAATCAATGCAATGAAAGACAAGGCAAATGAGAAGTTCAAGAATATGCCAGGTAGCATGGTAACACAGTCAGCTGTTCCATACATTGAGAATGAGTATAAGAAGATCGGTATCAATACTAATAAACTTCAATCTAATTATATTTTTACTTCCGGCGGGAAAATGCTGCTTTTATCCTTAGTAAGTATGGCAGCTACCGTTATCGTGAGTTTACTTGCTGCAAAAGTAGCTGCTGGACTCGGCAGAGACCTTAGAAAGAAAGTATTTCGGAAAGTTACAAACTTTTCGAATGCGGAGTTTGATAAGTTTTCCACTGCATCTCTAATCACAAGAAGTACAAATGATATCCAGCAAGTTCAAACACTTATGGTTATGATGCTTCGCATTGTATTCTATGCACCGATTTTAGGTATAGGCGGCATTATTAAAGTACTTACTACAGACGTTTCAATGGGATGGATTATCGGAGTTGCCGTAATCGCAATTTTAAGCTTAGTCATTGGTTTATTTAGCGTCGCGATTCCTAAGTTTAAGCGTATCCAAAAGTTAGTAGATAAAATTAACTTAATCACTCGTGAATCCTTAACAGGTATGCTCGTTATTCGTGCTTTTAATAATCAAAAACATGAAGAAAAGAAATTTGAAAAAGGAAATCAAGATTTAACAAAAACAAACTTATTTGTAAGCCGTTTAATGTCATTTATGATGCCAATGATGATGTTTATCATGAATGCCGTTACTGTACTTATTATTTGGGTTGGATCACACCAAGTGGATATGGGAAATATGCAAGTTGGTGATTTGATGGCATTTATGCAATATACAATGCAAATCATCATGGCATTCTTAATGATTTCAATGGTATCTATTATGGTTCCACGTGCTTCAGTTTCCGCACAACGTATCGCAGAAGTTTTAGATACTGACATTACCATTAGTGATGTAAAAGAGCCGAAAACATTTGCTTCAGACAAGAAAGGTTACGTTGAATTTAAAAATGTTAGCTTTAGATACCCAGGTGCAGAAGAAGATGTGCTTTCCAATATCACTTTTACTGCAAAACCTGGTGAAACGACAGCTTTCATCGGAAGTACAGGTAGTGGTAAATCAACATTAATCAACTTAATTCCACGCTTTTACGATGTCACAAGCGGTCAAATATTAATAGATGGCACGGATATTAGAGAAGTATCGCAGAAGGAATTGAGAGAGAAAATTGGTTACGTACCGCAAAAAGGAGTTCTCTTCTCAGGTACAATCGAGAGTAATTTGAAATACGGTAAGAAAGAAGCAACTGAAGAAGAACTCGAAAAAGCGGCAGAAATTGCACAAGCTATGGAGTTTATTAAAGCGAAACCTGAAAGCTTCCGTACAGAAATATCACAAGGTGGTACGAACGTTTCCGGTGGTCAAAAACAAAGACTTTCTATTGCGCGTGCTCTTACAAAAAAATCGGAAATCTTCATATTCGATGATAGTTTCTCAGCTCTTGACTTTAAGACAGACGCAGCATTGCGCAGAGCTTTAAATAATGAGATTACAGGAAGTACTATTTTACTTATTGCCCAAAGAATTAGTACAATCATGAATGCCGATAAGATCATTGTACTTGACGAAGGAAAAATAGTTGGAACTGGTACTCATGAAGAGCTTATGGAAAACTGTGAAGTTTATAAGCAAATTGCTTTATCACAACTTTCAAGAGAGGAGTTGTCATCATGAGTGATAGAAAAATAGAAAATAGAAAACAAAGCGGTCCTGGCGGTGGCGGTCCTATGGGCGGCGGCATGAGAAAGATTGAGAAGGCAAAAAACTTTAAAGGAACGATGAATAAACTCCTTCAATACTTGAAGCCCTATAAATTATCAATCTTAGTCGTTATTCTTTTCGCAATCGGTAGTGCAGCCTTTACAATCGTTGGTCCAAAAATTTTAGGCAATGCGACAACAAGACTTTTCGAAGGACTCGTAAGCAAAGTATCAGGAGCACCCGGTGCGGCCATTGACTTTACTTATATCGGAAACATTGTCATTTTACTCCTTGGATTATACATACTGAGCACTGTGTTTGGTATTATCCAGGGGTACATTATTTCTGGAGTAGCTCAAAAAGTATCTTATAACTTCAGAAAAGAAATCGATGAAAAAATTAACCGTATGCCGCTGAAATACTTTGATAAAACAACGCACGGCGAAGTATTATCGAGAATTACAAATGACGTAGATACGGTGAGCCAAACTTTAAACCAAAGTATGTCGCAAATCATCACATCTGTTATTACAATCATCGGTGTACTTATCATGATGTTATCAATCAGCTGGCAAATGACATTAGTAGCGATTTTAATATTGCCAGTATCGATGATTCTCATCATGGCAGTCGTAAAACGATCACAAAAATACTTCAAATCCCAGCAAGAATATTTAGGACACGTAAACGGTCAGGTCGAAGAAATTTATAGTGGTCACAATATCGTGAAAGCCTTTAACAAAGAAGAAGAAGAAGTTAAAAAATTCGAAGAGGTAAATGATACCCTTTACCACTCCGCATGGAAATCTCAATTTTTATCTGGAATGATGATGCCGATTATGACATTTATCGGTAATATCGGTTACGTCGCTGTATCTATTTTAGGCGGATGGCTTGCGGTAAAGAGAACCATCGCAGTTGGAGACATTTTAGCCTTTGTGCAATATGTTAGAAGCTTTACGCAACCAATCGCTCAAGTAGCGCAAATCGCGAACGTACTTCAATCCACTGCAGCTGCTGCAGAAAGAGTCTTCGAATTTTTAGAAGAAGAAGAGGAAGTGCCAGAAGCAGAAAATCCAGTGAAGTTGCAAAAAGTTCAAGGAGAAGTTACCTTCCAAGATGTTCAATTTGGATACAATCCAGATAAGATCATCATCAATAATTTCTCATCTAACATTAAACCTGGACAAAAAGTAGCAATCGTCGGACCAACCGGAGCTGGTAAAACAACGATTGTAAAACTGTTAATGCGTTTCTATGATATAAACAGCGGTGCAATATGTATCGACGGTCACGATATAAAAGACTTCACGCGAGAAGACTTGCGCAACATGTTTGGTATGGTACTTCAAGACACTTGGCTATTTAACGGCTCCATCATGGAAAATATACGTTACGGTAGACTCGATGCTACAGACTCAGAAGTAATTGAAGCAGCAAAAGCAGCTCACGTTCACAACTTCGTAAAAACATTACCAAATAAATATCAAATGGAACTAAACGAAGAAGCAAGCAATGTATCCCAAGGACAAAAGCAACTACTCACAATTGCACGTGCCCTTATCGCGGATCCGAAAATATTAATACTCGATGAAGCAACAAGCTCCATTGACACTCGTACAGAAGTACTGATTCAAAAAGCGATGGAAAACCTTATGGAAGGTAGAACAAGCTTCATTATCGCCCATAGATTATCAACAATACGTGATGCAGATTTAATCCTTGTCATGAAAGACGGGGATATTGTAGAACAAGGTAATCATGAAGAGTTATTAAAAGCTGATGGTTTCTATGCTTCGCTTTATAATAGTCAGTTTGAAGGTGCGGATGCTTCTTGAGTTAGCTGAAAGTCCATTTAAATAACTAAACCCACGAAAAAAATGCATTTTCTTCGTGGGTTTTTATCATTTTTAAGGTTCTGTTACAAAGTTTTTAAAAGTAATCTAGACATTTGCAAAGCAGAGTGAGGAGCATGATAAATGGAATATTTTAAAGGGAAACCATGATCCTGACTGTGATCACGATAATCGTCGAGGTTGGTAAATTCCTTTCAATGAGTGCGTTTCTTCACGGCACTCGTTTTTTTTATTTATGGGTTTTCTGAACTCTTTATTGATAATATATAAAATACGAAGAATGTAGTTGTTATGGTTGTACAAAAATCTTCACCGTAGCCTCGTAATGTTTTAGTGTTCTTCTCCTTCTCTTGTTTTATGACTTTCTCCAAAGATAAGGAGCATTTCTTCCCCATTAATTGTTGCCTAACGGATAACCTGTTTAATTAAAGGGAATTATCAAAAAGGGTACTATAAAACAGAACAAGCCCAAGAAATAGATAAGGAGTGAGCTAGCGATGGACAACATGATTAATACGGGCAACTTTGGTTTACAAAGGGGACCTGCTCAAAAAACGGTTGGCCAGTATTTGTTCGATTGCCTGAAACTCGAGGGCATTACCGAAATTTTTGGTGTCGCAGGGGACTATAATTTTACACTTCTTGATACTTTGGAGTGTTATAACGGCATCCGTTTTATAGAAGGACGAAACGAACTAAACTCAGGTTACGCTGCAGATGGCTATGCAAGAATCAAAGGAATATCCGCTCTTATTACGACATTTGGGGTCGGGGAGCTCAGCGCCTGCAATGCAATAGCGGGAGCCAACAGCGAGCATGTACCAATAATACACATTGTGGGTGCGCCTCCTGAGAAGGATCAAAAAGAGCATCAACTGATGCATCACACCTTAATGGATGGAAATTTTGACGTTTTTCGCAAAGTGTATGAGCAGATTACGGCATATACCGCGGTGCTTACGCCGGAAAATGCCAAGATTGAAATTCAGACTGCGATTCGCATTGCTAAGGAAAAGAAAAAGCCGGTATACCTGGTTGTGGCTAATGATTTAGTGACCAAGCCGATTAAAATTTGGGCAGAGCCAATACCACCACGCCCAACATCCAACCCTAATACCCTTCAGGCTGCAGTGAATCATGTCCGTCCGCTTTTGGAACGTGCTCACCGACCGGTTATCTTGGTGGATGTGAAAACTATGCGTTTCGGCCTTCAGACAGCAACTCGGCAACTGGCCGATACAATGAATGTGCCTGTTGTAACGATGATGTACGGGAAGGGAGGATTCGATGAGACCCATCCAAATTATATCGGAATGTATCTAGGCTCTTTCGGGAGGGCTGAAGTCCAAAGTACGGTGGAGAATGCAGATTGTATCATTGCGATTGGCATGGTATGGGCGGACACAAACACCGCAAGTTTTACCGCAAAGCTGAACCCGCTGATAACTGTCAATATTCAACCAGATATAGTTAAAATCGCTGAGGCGGAATATCCGAATGTTCTTGCAGCCGACATGCTACTTGCCGTTCAGAAGGTAGGTTATACGGGCAAAGGTTTGACGAAAAAATTGTCACTCCCTTATGAGCAATTCACAACAACTGCCGACGGACCTCTAATGGCGGACGGCTATTATCCGCGTTTTCAGCGCATGCTGAAAGATGGGGATATTGTAATCGCCGAGACAGGAACGTTTTATTATGGCATGGGAGAGGTAAGACTGCCGGACAATGTAACATATATTGGACAAGGTGGATGGCAGTCCATCGGTTACGCAATTCCTTCGGCGTTTGGTGCTATTATGGCCGCGCCGGAACGCCGAGTATTGGTGTTTACAGGTGACGGTGCCCTGCAGCTAACAGTACAGGAAATCAGTTCTATGCTCTATTACGGCTGCAAGCCCATAATCTTTGTCTTGAACAACGGTGGTTATACGATTGAGAGATATTTAAATGTCAAAACAGAGGATCAAAAGTACAACCAAATCCCTCGATGGTCTTACACCAAACTGGCCGAAGCTTTTGGAGGTAACGCGTTTACCGTTACGGTCCGGACCTATGGAGAGCTTGATCAGGCTATAATCCATGCTGAAAAGGAAAGCGCCAAAAGACTCTGTATAATTGAAATGATTGCAGGGAATCCAATGGACGCACCTGAATATATGCGACGGATGCGTAGTTATATGGAGAAGCAGGAAAAGCAGCGCAGTCAGAATTAGTATCCAAGTCCCTAGTCCTTAGTCCCTAATTGAATACTAATCGAACAGTTCTAATCATACTCTTTTAATAAAACGCAATTAAAGGGGTGTAAAGTAAGTTGACAAAAGTTAAGGTTAGTTTACGGCCCATCGTTCATAACATAAATTTACCAACTGTAATAAAAACAGCCATACTTCCAGGTGAATCGGCTGAAAGACTATTTATTGCAACCCAATTAGGAGAGATTTTTTATATAGGAGACGGTGTAATAAAAACATTTTTAAATATTCGTCCGCGAATTATCAAATTAGGCACGTTTGAAGAAGGTGTTTCTAGTAGCGGTTATGATGAACGCGGATTGCTAGGACTAGCGTTTCATCCGCAATTTAATCATAATGGCTTATTTTATCTTCATTATTCAATGGCTGGGACTCAAGGACCAGGTGCACTTGCAGAACAATTTAAACCGAACCCTTGTGACCCGAAAACTTTAAACTTAAAGTGGATAAATAGAGATACTCAATATGATCATATTGATACAATTGAAGAATGGATTTTACAATCAAACGGTCAACCTCAAAAACGAAGAACGTTACTTAACATAAAACGGCCATTTTTTAATCATAACGGTGTTAATAGTTTAAACTTTTCACCCGAGACTGGAAAACTTGTTTTTACAAATGGAGATGGTGGATCGGGTTATGATCCATTTAATCTAAGCCAGGATGACTTAGAAATAGCGGGTAAAATAATTGAAATCGATGTAAGTAAAAATACATTTATAAATAACCCTCCAGTAGTTACGCTCTTTAATGAGTTTCCTTTATCCATACAAGAAACACTTACGGTAATTGCGAAAGGGGTTCGTAATATAACAGGTATTTCATTCCAAAGGTTTTATAATCAATATATCAAATACATCGGAAATGTCGGGCAGGATATTACAGAGTCTATTTTTTCGTTTGTGTATTATAAACCCATACCTGTTACCGAACTTGTTCAAACGCATTTAATGAGATCTACACCCAATCAAGATGAATTTATTAATTTTGGTTGGCGAGGATGGGAAGGAGAATTACCTACTTCTTTTATAAGGCACTGTTCTGAGAATCCTACTTTGGATGAGAGAACAATGGCTTATTATAATGAAACAATTCAAACGTCAGTGAGGCGTATTCAGCCTCTAATTAGTTATTTTCATAAAGATTCCAGGGCCGATAAGTTTGGAGGAACTTCACTTACAGGAGTCCAGCCATATATGGGAACTGCAATTCAAAATTTAGCTGGTAGTGTCGTGTTTACGGATCTTGCTAAGAAAGAAGAATCTCAAGCTCCAGTAAAGGGAGTGTTAGCTTTTACTAGAGCAGCTACAGACGGGAAACGTAATGATTTTCATGTTATTGAAACCAATTATGATTTTGGTGCTCAAGCAGCTTATTATATGAGTTTGGGAACAAACTTAGATCAAACTAGGTTATATTTAGGAGTTTATGGTTCAATGAAAGTAACGGATTTTAACAAAGGTACTATTTTTGAAATTGTTCCTTAATACGATATAAACTTTGAGTCTAAAAATATATGGAATTTATATTTTTTCAAACGCATGATTTAGCGCCTCTTAAAAACCTTCTATGGATAAACATCTATTGTATAGTGATTCCTAACAAGCAGAAACATAACCATTAAGTATATGAATAAAAATAGAAAGTGATGGATTAGGTCTCTTTAGGGGGAATTTGATGAATCGCTTTAGAAGATATTGGTATCGATTGATGATATCAAATGATGTGAACTTAGTTCATAAAAGAAGGATGAATCCTGCAAGTAGGTTAGTCGTTACAGCATTACTCGGGTCACTTGCTGCTATCTTTCAATCTGCAGGGAACTTAATTCCTGGTATAGGTCTATTTATTAGTCCATTCTCGACACTGCCGATATTTTTTGCTATTTGCTATTCTATTCGTGAGGGGATACTCTCTTATATTCTTACTATTTTCCTATTATTTATTATTGAGCCGAGTGAACTAATTGTCTTTCCCTTTACTACAGGATTATTAGGTATAGCGTTAGGAGTATCCTTTTTACAATTCAAGAGGAGGATTTTGATAGTTTCCTTTTCAGCGTTATGTCTACTTATAGGGATTATGATCGTTCTCGATATATTCCGCTTTCCAGTACTTGGTCCTACTGTTCATACAATTATGGATATAAAAGCTATTACATTAATATTTATACTGAGTTTTGTATACTGCTGGATCTATGCAGAGTTGTGTAGAATAATGATGAATAGAGTATATAAAGTATGGTCTTAACAATTGCATAAAATCTTTTTGAACAAATACACTTTCTCATATATTTTCAAAGATTGGAGATTTAAGTCATGTATAACATTGAAATTAGAAGGCCGAATTCGAATGATTTAGATGAACTACATTTGTTTTTTCGTCTTGTTATTACTAATACATTTAAAAACGAAGGGTTATCACATCTATTAGATGACATAGAAAATGAAATTAACTCGAAAAAGCAATATTTGAAAGATGATTTTGATAGTAATGGAGAAAATCGTTACTTTTTATTAGCAATAGATACAAATAACTTATTAGCAATAGATACAAATAACGATAAAATTATTGGAACAATTGAAGTCGGTCCAGCAAGTACATTGATTAATAGTTGTACAGACGGTGTACTTAAGGATTTGTATGAAATAGGAACTGTATTTATACTTCCGGAGTACCAAAGAAAAGGTATAGGGAGTTTACTTCTAAATACAATGTATCTTACATTGCTTAGCAGAGGAATAACCGAATGCTGTTTAGATAGTGGATACAAAAAAGCACAAAGTATATGGACAAAAAAGTTTGGAAAACCTAGTTATGTGCTGAAGGATTATTGGGGCGAATCAAACGATCATATGATTTGGAAAAAAAGTTTACATGATATCCCTATAATATTTGAATTATAAAATGAAATATCTCTCTTAACATAGCTTTTCTTACATACTTATGCTATTATTTATCTTTATAATAAAAGAGGACGTGAATGAACTTGATTAAAATTAATATTCCTGAAGCTGATGTTTCAATTACTGAACGTAAACAAGTTATTAAAGGAGACGAGCCATTAATTACTCCAATTAACGGTTTTATCGATTTCCACTTGTTCCCTAGAGATAAAGGCGGCATTTTTATGTTTTACAATATTAATGACGAACTTCTTTTCGTAGGTAAAGCTCGTAAAATTAGACAACGTATTAAAAAGCATTTTGAAGACAATGTTTCACCAATCAAAAATCATCGTGATGAAGTATATCGTATCGATGCATGTATCGTAGAAGATCCAACAGAAAGAGAAATTTACGAAACTTACATTATTAATGAATATAAAGCAAAATATAACGTTGATAAAGTGTTCTATAAATAAGTAACAAAAAAACAATCCTAGCACATATACTGGGATTGTTTTTTTTTGTTTCATTCTTCATTTCTTTCTCCTTTTTTAAAATGATTAGCAGCAATTAAACAGAAAAGCCCTATAAATAAAATTATAATTCCAAGCGTTTTATGTTTTCCTTCAAAAAAAGGAATATCTGAAATAACATTTGTCATACATAACCCTATAAATACAAGGATAGGTCCTGCCCACAGTAATACATTGCCGAATTTCGTATGTTGCCACATAGTAACCCTCCTCACTATTTTTACATATATATCCATAAAATAAAAGTAAATTCATAGAGAAAAATAGTTTTTTTCATATCGAAAATTGAACCTTCATATATTGGTACAAGCAAACGAGAAAGGGGACCATAATGAATTGGTTAGAAGCTTTTATATTAGGAATAATACAAGGTTTAACAGAGTTTTTGCCGATTAGTAGTACAGGACATCTTTATTTAGGAAGGCATTTGTTTCAATTAGATGAAGCAGGTTTATTTTTAGATACGATGCTGCATATCGGAACTTTGCTTGCAGTGTTTATTTATTACAAAAAAGAATTTATATACTTAATTAAAAATCCATTTTCAAAACTAATGTTATTGCTTATTGTTGGGACGATACCTGCAGTTGTAATTGGATTGTTATTTAAAGACTTCTTTGAAGATATTTCAAAAACAGGTATTACGATTGGATGGGAGTTTTTAGTGACAGGTTTCTTTCTCTACATGGCCGATAAACAAAAAAATGGTCGTAAAAAAATGGATGACATTACATATAAAGATGCATTTATCATCGGTTCATTTCAAGCGGCTGCTATTTTTCCGGCAATTTCCCGTTCTGGTATGACAATCGTCGCTGCATTATGGAGAAAATTAGACCGTGAAACAGCTGCTTACTTTTCTTTTTTACTGTCGACACCAGCCATTGTTGGAGCTACCATTTTGCAATTTATAGATGTTTTTCAAGGGAAAGCAGAATCTATTTCTAGTACATCTTTAATTGTCGGAACGTTATCAGCAGCGTTTTTTGGTTACATAGCTGTTTCATGGATGATTCAATATTTAAAACGTCACTCCTTAAAAGTATTCGCGTATTACGTATGGGGATTAGGCATTTTAATTTTAACGTTGCAATTTACTCATGTGTTTTAATTTAGTAATTCTTCGTTTAGATCCTGTTTCATTCATACAAGGCAGGATCTCTTTTCATTAAGGGGGAAAATATGTTTAATAAGGCTATTGTTATTGGTGGAAGTATGGCGGGAAAGTTTGCAGCAAAAGCATTATCAACTTCTTTTAAAGAAGTAATCATTTTAGAAGTCGGTGAAAAATGGGATGGAAAAGCTTCAAGAAAAAGAGTTCCACAAAGCAATCATCCTCACGTGTTATTAAAAGGTGGAGAAAAAGCAATTGAAGAATTGTTTCCTACTATTACGAATGAATTAATAGAAGCGGGCAGTATCATAAATAACTTTACGCGTGATTTGAAATGGCATCAATTTGGTCTATGGAAACAACCGTTTATAGGGGAAGTACATATGATTCAACAAAGTCGTTCTTTGCTAGAATGGCATATTCAAAAACGAATTGATCAAATTTCAAATATTACTATTAAATATGAAACATTGGTTAAAGGGTTATTAGTAGATGGAAAGCTTAACAAAGTGTGTGGAGTAAAAGTTAAATATTTAGAGGCAGGCATGCAAGAAGAAGTTTATGCAGATATTGTAATTGATGCGAGTGGATTTGGGTCGAAAAGTATAGAGTGGCTACGAGAATACGAAATTGAAGTAAAAGAAGAGAAAGTTCGTATTGATTTATTTTACGCAACGAAAATGTTCAAACTTAAAGAAAATGAGGAGTTAGACTGTTGTAATATGTTAATGTCTCCAAGTTTCCCTGAAAACCCTTATGGCGTTCTTATTCAAACGATTGAAGATAATCGTTATTTTGTTACCTTCAGTGGATATGCAAATGAGAAAGCACCACAAACAGATGATGAGTTTTATGATTTTGCTGAAAATCTATCAATCCCTAATGTAACAAAGTTTCTAAACAAAGCTGAGGGGATTACTGATATAAAGACATACAAAATTCCTTATCAAGTACGTCGGCGATTTGATTTAGTTAGCAATGTACCAGAAGGGTTGTTAGTAGTTGGAGATGCGCAATGTCGTTTTGATCCCGTTTTCGGTCAAGGTGTTTCAGTTGCTGCTATGGAATCTCACCAGTTGCAATTACTTCTGCAAGGTAGAAAACAACTTGATAAAACATTTACACAACAATTTTATAAAAAGGCAGCTAACATAATAGAAACCCCTTGGGATATGACGACAACGGAAATATCACGTCACCCGCAACTAAAGAGAGAATTAACTACGAAACAAAAATTTCAGCTGTGGTATACGAAACAAATATATCGACTATCCGCAAGTGATTCTGATGTTTATATTCGGTTAGTACGAGTGATGAATTTAATTCGTAGTCCATTTCATCTTTTTCATCCGAAAGTGCTACTAGCTGTATTACTTAATCGAAAGAAATAGCAGGAATATAATTGATTAGAAAAGAATGTATAACAGTTAGTAAATCAAGAAGGAGAATACAGGATGGAAATATACATAGAGCAACTAAAGAAACAAGACGCTAAGGATTTATTTACGTTTGAACTTACGAATAAATCTTTTTTTGAAACAATGGTACCAAATCGTGGCTCGAAATATTTTGAATTTGAATATTTCCAAAAACTACCAGACGATTTATTAATAGAACAGGCGGATGGAGATTCTTATTTTTATTTAATTCGTAATGAAGAAAAAGAAATTGTAGGACGAATAAATTTAGTAGATATAGATACAGAAACTCGAATTAGTTCGCTAGGGTATCGGGTCGGAGAAAAATTTACTAAAAAAGGAGTTGCAACAGCAGCCGTAAAATTAATTTTAGACGTAGCGAAAAACAATGAAATTAATAGGGTTCATGCTAAAACAACGACTAATAATCTCGCATCACAAATTGTACTAGAAAAAAGCGGATTTTCTTCTTATCAAAACGAATCAGATACAACATCTGTAGAATTAAATGGAGAACATGTGAAGTTTGTACATTATATTTGGAGAAATACTTCGCGCTTATAATAAGGGGGACTTATTCATGAATGATTTACGTTATCCAATTGGCCAATTTACATACAAACGTCCTATAACTGAAGAAATGATTGATACATGGATTCAAGAAATTGAAGATTTACCTAATGAACTAACTAAGGCAATTAAAGATTTAGATCAGAAGCAGTTAGATACACCGTATCGCGTTGGAGGATGGACTGTCCGTCAAGTTGTTCATCACGTTGTTGATAGCCATATGAATAGCTACATACGCTTTAAATTAGCACTGACAGAAAAGAATCCAACTATTAAACCGTATAAAGAAGAAAAGTGGGCAGAATTGCCTGATTCGAAATTACCGGTAGATGTTTCACTAGTAATGCTAGATTCATTACATAAAAGATGGGTTAACCTTTTATATTCATTAGAACCTACTGATTTAGAAAAGACATTTAATCATCCTGAATCTGGTGAAACAAAATTGGCTGTTGCAATTGGACTATACGCCTGGCACGGTCGTCATCATACAGCTCATATTACTTCTTTAAGAAAGCGTCTAAATTGGTAATATGGAGATTATATTAGAGAAGGCGACAGAAGCTGATGCAGAAGTTATATTTCAAATGCAAATAGACTCATTTAGCCTTTTATTAAATACATATAAAGACTATGAAACAAATCCAGCAAATGAAACTATCGAAAAAACTATTTATAGAATAAATCATGTAGACAGTGGCTTCTATAAAATAATAGTGGCTATGAATCTTGTTGGAGCGATATGTATTTCACAAAAAGAAACACCCTCTAAATTTTGGATCAGTCCAATGTTTATTCACCCGAGTCATCAAGGAAAAGGAATTGCTCAAAAGGTACTTACATTAATTGAGGAAATGTTTCCTGAAGCAACGAGCTGGGAACTGGCTACTATTTTAGAAGAAGAGAAAAATTGTTTTTTGTATGAAAAGATGGGGTATAAAAGAACAGAAGTTATAAAGAAATTAAATGATAAAACTACACTTATTTATTACAAAAAAGAAAGGTAAAGCATATAAAATACGCTTTACCTTTTTATGTTAATTCAGATTAAATATACAAAAATAATGTATATTCTCCCAAAATACTCGGGTTAGTAATTTGGAAAATGAATAAAAATACAAAAACTACTACTTTGTCGTAAATGTTACTAACGCTTTTTGAATGCTTAAAATACTATCGTCACCTTTAAATTCTTTCGTAATTGGATCCTCCATACTAGACACCCAAATTTTAAGTTCTGCATCCAAATCAAAATGTCCAGCCGTTTCGATGCTATATTGTGTAATACTTTTATAAGGAATAGAATGGTATTCTGTTTTTTTGCCAGTTACTCCTTGTTTATCTACTAAAATAAGACGACGATTTGTAAATACGATTAGATCACGAATTAATTTATAAGCATGCTCTACTTTTTCATCGTCTAGCATAATCTTCTCTAAATCACGTTCTACACTTTCAGAACTCATATTTGATGCATTTCCTAAAATACCGCTAAATAAACCCATATTAAATTCCTCCTTTAATATATGTGGAATGAATTACTTATATTGTAACATGTTACTCACAAAGATATTATGACATTACTTTAGTAGTTTTTGGTTATTGTTGTAATTAGTTTATATAACCTCATCTTAATATCTTGTGCTAATATGAAATTAAGAAAAAAGAAGCAGAGGGATATAGCATGAAGAATATCGGTTTAGTATTAGAAGGCGGCGGGATGAAAGGATTATATACTGCAGGAGTACTTGAGTATTTTATGGAAAGGGATTTATTCTTTCCGTATGTAGTCGGTGTATCCGCTGGAGCATGTATGGGAGCAACATATTTGTCACGTCAAAAAGGAAGAAATAAGAAAGTGAATACAGAGCTAGTAGCAGATCACAGGTATATATCTTATCGAAATTTAATTAGAAAACGTGAGTTATTTGGAATGGATTTTTTATTCGATGAAGTACCAAACAAAATTGTACCGTTTGATTTTCAAACTTTCCTAAATTCAAATGAACAGTTTGTAATCGGAACGACTGATTGCGAATCAGGACAAGCAGTTTATTATAATAAAACAGAACACGGAAATGATATTTTAAAAATTATTCGTGCATCAAGCTCTGTTCCGTTTATAGCACCTGCTGTAGATTATGATAATCGAAAATTGTTAGATGGAGGGATTATAGATCCTATTCCAGTATTAAAAGCGCAAAATGATGGTTACCAAAAGAATGTTGTTATTATGACAAAGCCGGATGGATACGAGAAGCAGCGGAATAAATTTTCTGGATTGGCTAAAATTTTATATAGAAAATATCCGAAAATCGCAGAGACTTTAGTAGAACATTATCGCTTTTATAATGAAACGATATCTTATATGAGTCAAAAAGAACAAAAAGATAATTTTTATGTAATTCAACCAAGTGTACAACTTCCTATAAGCGGAATAGAAAGAGACAAGGAAAAACTCGTTAATTTATATAATCTAGGTTATAAAGATGCTCAATATCATTATGAAAACTTATTAAATTGGATAGAGAAATAAAGGGGTGGGTATTTGAAGTTAGGAAAACAAGTTATGTTTAATGAATTGCAGAAAATGCATAGTCCTCTATATAAACCATTTCCGAATTGTGATATTCGAAAAATACGGAAAGATCATAAAAATATGTTTACAGAAGATGATTGTATAAGTGCTGATTTAAATTATTATTGTATGCATACAGCAGGGACTTTAAGTTACGTACTTAATGAAAATGAAAATGAAAAGGAGATTTCGTTTGAGCAAATAAAATGGCTACGAAAATCGTTTTTCGAATGGTTTCCACAATATCGTTTTCTAGAAACAGAAATTGTGAAGTATCCCATTTTGTATAGAGATTTCATGAATTATGAGAAGGTCCGGAAACTATTACTTTATTACCTTACTGAATAAAAGTGAAAGCGTACAGGTTACATTACTTGTACGTTTTTTGTTCATAAAATATACAATATTAACAACTTGTTTATATAGGAATTCTAATACGAAGAAAGAAGTACATATAGAATGATGTAAGGGAGGGAGAGATGTTTAGTGACCGTTTTCCATTAATTTATTGTCCAACTCGAATATATTTAGTTAATTATGTTAAAATATTTCGAGTGAAATCAAGTACTTATTTTATCAAACATTAAACAAAATAAGTGAGAAGGGACAACATTAACATGGAAAACGTATCAACTATAGATAAATTGGAATCAATAAAATCTTTACAGTCAACAATCCGTAAACTTGAAAATGCACTATCACAAATGACTCAAAAAGGTGCAAATACTACATTAGTGAAAAAACGACTTAAAGCTGTGTGCGTAGGGTTAGCAGTGCTAGAAAAAGTATGGAACCAAGAAAGTCACCTGTATAGCCATGAAGAGTTAGCAGAAGCTCGTAATATCCTTGCTGGTTTGCTTCCATCAATCGAGAGGGCCTATGATAAGTCTAAGGCTGGTAGTCCACAAAGAACGCTTTTAACAAGGAGGATCAAAGCGTTAGAACTTTCTATTCAGGCAATTGATAAACTTTCTAGTGAATGACTCACCTAAATACATAACATCCAAATTCTAATTTTATAAAAGCAATCTAGTGAAAAGAAAGAAATACAAAGGAGGAAGATGGGTGACTTCAATAACTAGTCCTAAGTTAGAGGAGCTTAATAATCAATTAAAGAATGGAAACGAGAAAGCTTTGTATACTTTTTTGCATGAAATAAAGTCGAATAATACGCCACTAATAGAACAATGTCCTGTAGATAGTCAGTATAGTCTTATAACGTATATTTGGTTAGGGGATCGAAAAACTGAAACCGTTTATGTATTCGGCAGTTTTCCTGGTTGGGATCTGTCTGTAAATCAATTAAAACGATTGTTACAGACAGATATTTGGTATCAAACGTTTAGGACGGATAAGAGTTTTATTTCAACGTACTATTTTTCAGTAAACGATGTTTTCGAAAATGATTGGATAAAGCGTAGTGAACAGTACCAACTAGACCAATTTAATGGAAATACATTTGGAGAAGGTGCTAATAGAGCGTCTGTGTTAAGCATAGGGATGAAAGTGCAGTATAGCAGTCGTTTCCCTTCAAATCATTATCCATCTGGAAAAATTGAAACACATTCTTTTCATAGTACGATTTTAAATAACACACGTAGAATTCATATTTATACGCCTCATGATTATTCTCACACTTCACATCTTCAAGAACTTCTCATTGTGTTTGATGGGAATTCATTCATTAATAACTTTTCAATCGAAAGAACACTCAATTATTTAATTCACGCAAAAAAAAACCCTTCTTGTATTGCTGTTGCTATAGAACCAGTTAATCGGCTAGAAGAACTAACTTATAACGATAAAATGAATGCGTTTTTAACGGAGGAATTACTTCCGTGGATCCAGGCGAAGTATCGAGTGCATCAAGAAGCCAAACATACAACAATTGCTGGTTTCAGTCTTGGTGGCTTAGCAGCTTTTTATGCAGCGCTTCAAAATCCACACATTTTCGGGAACGTGTTGTCAATGTCTGGATCCGTGCATTGGAAAAAGGATGCCTATGAAAATAAAATTCCTTGGATTGAAAATCAAATTTCATCTATAAATTCCAATACGAGTCAACCTCATTTTTACATAGCAGCAGGAGAACTCGAAAACAAACCTCTTTTAACGGCTAATAGGAGCCTGTACAAAGCTTTAAAAGAAAAAGAGTACCAAATTACTTATGAAGAGTTTCAAGGCGGACATGACAGTGTGTGGTGGCGAGAAAAGTTATTTGATGGATTGATAGCATTGAAACATACAAAAACAACGCTAAAAAATGAAAAGGGGAATGAATCTATGAATCAAGATGAACTAGATAAAAACCTTAAAAAACAAGAGATTTTAGTAAAAGATGAGAAAGTTTGGTCCTATACGTATGAGGATCATATTAGTTCTATCGTTAAAGAAGCAGAAAAGAAAGGGTCTTTTGATAATTTACCCGGTAAAGGGAAACCTCTTAATCTTGATAAAGACCTTTCGTACAATCCTGAAAAGCAATTGTATAGAACTTTGAAAAATAATCATGTTTTACCTAGGTGGATTGAAATTTCAAAGGAAATTGATGATTTAAAAGAAAGACTAAAAGAAAATACAAATATTACAGAAGCAGCGGATTTAATTCGAACTATTAATAAAAAGGTTTTAGAACATAATTTAATTTGTCCACCAAGTGCGCAAAAAACAAGGGTGAAAACGGATTTTTAACAATTTTTAATTAAGCTATCTCATGCTATATAATTAAGTAAGGCATTTTCAATTCATTATTAAAGGGAGGTAAATGTGATGAAGAATACATATCAGCTTCAATTACCGAAAGAACTAGAACAGTATCGAACAAGTTTAGAAGAAAGTGTAAAACCGTATATTAAAGTGTCTGGAACGCTAGCAGAGACAACTCTTTTTGAAAGTAAGTTTGGCGGTTATCCGTATTTACCTATAAATCAAGAGCATCCTAAAGACTCAAACGGACAACCTATGATGTTACTTGCGCAGTTGAATTTTGAAGAAATGCCGCATATTGAATCCATGCCTCAAAACGGACTGTTACAATTTTTCGTAAGTGCTGATGATGAGCTTTTTGGAATAGATCTCGATCATCCAACAAGCCAAAACGACTTTCGAATTATTTATCATTCTACAATAACGGCAGATTTAACTAAGGTTATTACTGATTTTAATTATTTAAATACTTTAGCTTTAGAGCATTTTATCATACCTGAAGCAGCTAAACTAAAATTTGAATTGGATTACCAACCAGTAACATCAAGAGATTATCGATTTGAAAAGATTTTTAGTGATATCATTGATTGGGGAGAAATCGTTGATGAAGAAAATGAAACAGAATTAGGCGAACTATATGATGATTTATGTGAAAATTACGGGCATAAAATTGGTGGCTATCCGTTTTTCACACAGACAGATCCGAGGGAATGGGAAGAAAAATACCAACAACATGATATATTATTGTTGCAAATCGATACAGACAATTTATTAAATATTATGTGGGGAGATTCTGGTGTTGCTAATTTCTTTATACGCAAGGAAGATTTATTAAACTTAGATTTTTCTAACGTTATATACAATTGGGATTGTTACTAAAAGATATAAATAATAGCAAACTAAAAATCTTCCTGAAGGTGAGGAGGATTTTTTTATGTTAAAAATAAACATTATGTTAACTAGAGTGCGAAATGATATGTGCAATAAAAGTCAAGTATAAATACAAAAAATAACAACAAGAAAATATAAAATTATAAAGTGTATGTAATTAGCAATAAATCGATACAGTAAAACATAAAATGAAATTTATAATCTAGATTTTGTATAGAAAAATTATTTCGCATAAAAATTTATTGCTGATCAAAAATATTTTTGAGTCGCTAAATGATACATCGATAATCGATTTAAATATGCTGTGATTCATTGATATAAAAATAGACGATATAAACTGTAGAAATTCATTTAGATAAGACTTTGTGTAAATCTCATTAAAAATCTCCGTTTCGTCTCATTAAGTATAGTTTACTTGGTTTTTGATACCTGAGATTACTTTGTTTCAGTAACTGCCTATAATATATATTATGTTAACTAATTAAAAATAATAAACTTATTATATGTTAGTT
This sequence comes from Bacillus sp. NH11B, assembly GCF_001884205.1. Classification (NCBI taxonomy): domain Bacteria; kingdom Bacillati; phylum Bacillota; class Bacilli; order Caryophanales; family Bacillaceae; genus Bacillus; species Bacillus sp. NH11B. The sequence continues at coordinate 167,769 of NZ_MAOG01000141.1, forward strand.
ATTGTTATTGGGCTCCCCTTTTCTTGGGATTCATTCTGTGTGATGGATTGTGTGGTTATTTGTTTTTGTTTTATAAGTTGTTGATGATAATGTCTCCAGATATAAATGATATTTAAGACAATAAGAAATACAATTCGTTTAAAATAAACGCATTAAACGAATTGTATGGATATGATTTAATAACAAGTTTTTAAAATTAGTTTGCTACAGCAATTGCTTCGATTTCAATTAATAAGTTATCGTTAATTAACTTTCTAACTTCTACAGCTGAACTTGCTGGTGGATTGTTAGTATCGATGTATTGGTCTTGTATATCTCTAACGATGGCCATTTGAGAAATATCTGTTAAGAAAAATGTTAATTTTACTACATCATTAAATTTTAATTCCGAAGTTTCTAATGCACTTTTAATATTTTCGAATACTTGTCGCGTTTGTGTAGCTAAATCATCAATGCCAACTATTTGACCATCAGTATTGATCGCTACTTGTCCAGATATGTAAATTGTTCGTTTAGCGTTATTGACCTCGACTATATGAGAATATCCGAAAGTTGCTGGCATTGTTTCTGGATTGATAAATTTCTTTTGCATGGCTCTTCTCTCCTTTTAATATCTTTTTTTCTTTATATTAGGTTTTTATTTTGGATTATCCTCTATTTACTAATTATTGTCTATACATTCAGCTGCTACATACGCAAAAGTATATTAGTCACTTTAATTTAAAGTTTTTAATAGATTATGTACGTTTGATTTTTTTGAGCGCTTGTTATAATTACGCCTTTTGTATTAATTCTTCAGTTACTTTTGTATAGAAAAAAGTGATACCACCAAATAAAAAATTCTTCGTAAGTTATTTCTTTTGAGTATCTGCTGCTTGCAAAGTATTCTTTTAAAGGCTTCTCATTTTCTTTATATAATAAAATCAAATCTTCACTGATCGCGTTCGCGATTTCGTTAAGTATAGATAAGTCTGCGGCTGTAAACACTGGGATAACAGGTTGTGAATTTTTATACTTGTCTATCTGCTGCTACAAAATTTTCACGATGCTATTTCGTATAATTTATATCGATAATAGCATCGTGAAAATATTCTTCAAACGTTTCTTTATTCGCAGTTATTAAATTCAAAGTTGTATATCGAGTGTTTCCATAAAAACCAATTTGATTAGAATACTTTTCAATTATGTTAAGTGTAGGTTTAATTAGAGGCTCACATAGGTTATACTGCTTTTCTCCTTCATTAGCTGTTATAACCATACATGTTGGATAGTAACTCCCTTCTGTTTTTTTCAATAAACCTTCTAGTTCTAATGCGTGCATTTGTTTTTCGAATTCCTCGTTAGTCCAATTTGGCTTTGTTTTTATAGCATTTGATTTTATACCCAGATGGAGCATTACAAGTAAATATTGAAGGTTTGTTCCGCTTATTTTTAAAGTTGGATAATTGTCACCTTATGAAATCATTTTTGTCTCATAAGTTGTTTTAAGTATTTTTTCCGGAGTATAATTAGCAAGCATTTTAAAATCCCTCCTTTTTTAGTAATTTAATTGTAAAATCTATGTATTTACTATGTTCTATAAATAAAAATAAGTATCCTTTTATGATTTCAATTTAAAAACCTTCGTATGGCTAAGCTAATACCTATACTAAGGTTATCTAGAATTCTAAATTTAGTTAATGCTATTTGGATTTGTCAAATTAAGTTGTTCATACTCTGTTTTAAATTGATTATCATTTTTTAACCAACGTTTAAAAGTTGATTCGCTTAGTTCTAAATTAGAACCAGCTGTAGCATTACATTTAGTTTTCATATATTCTTTAAGGAAATTTCGTTTTCTTTGTTTAACGGCAGTTTGAGTTTGTTTTAGTTTTCGATCTTGTAATTGGTCTAAACTTAGATTTTTTTTCTGAAATACTTCATATTTTCTATGCAAATAAATATCTTTGTCTTTATAAATCCAATTTGAAAATAGTTATATTGATTTTCTTCCGGATAAAATGACGCGATAATGTTTATTTTGATCTAGTAAATCGGCTGGTAAATTGTGATTTTGTAGTATTTGATTTAAAGAGTTCATAACTAACTGTATAAGCTTCATAATTGACGTAACCATCTCCATCAAAATACCCACGAACAAAATGATGTAAAAATTCTTCTGGTACGAAAGGAAATTCAATGTTAAATGATTTGCATGGCATGATTCCGTGTATGTTCATAATGTCGTCTTTTATTGTTTTGCTATTAATATTTAGCATGTATACACCTGTTTTTTTGTTTTGGTAAAGTGGTTGGTTTGTGTGTAGTTCTTTTTTTATATCTTCTAAAATAGCACTTTCTTTTTGTGAGATACTGACACATTGGTTTTTTTTGTATTACACCATCTGCTGCTATAAACCCTAAAATATAAGCCATGTTATTTGACCACGTTTTAAAATAATCTTCTTTTAAGTCATACTTTCTCTTCCAGCTCCCTATAGCTCGCCTTGGTACGTAATTGTCTTTTAAAACCATACGAATATACCTTGCAGACACGTTAGCAAGCATAGCAATTTCTGAGTTACTCTTCCCTTCTGCATACAGATGAATGATTTCAGATTTTGATAGTTTACATTTTGATTTCTTTTTTCTCTCTATTTGCACTTACATCCTCTCCTTCCTTTTGTTAATTAGAGACATATTTGCTTCTATAACATACAACGAAACGTATGTTCTTCGATGCTTATAAGAGGAAATTTACTAAATTAAAATAATTTACATTTACTTCATATTGGTTTTATCTGCTGCTGAATGAATCTCATTTTATATATATAAATAATAAATATGTCAAATTAATGAAATGTACTGCATTTAAGATGAAAGGTAAAATGATATAGTTTAAACTACAAATAGCTACAATAACAACATACGTATATTGTTAAACGTAAAAAGGAGAACTAATGAAAAAGAAATATACAAATCAAATTCATACTGATATGAGTTTTAAACCAAAAGATATTATAGGTTTAATGACTGATTACTTTAAAATGAAAACAAAGCTGCGTCCTATAAAGCATTTACCTATCGTTTTATCAAATAAAGATAATGAATCTTTAGAGAGTGTTACATGGTTTGGCCATTCTGCTTCTCTTTTAAAAATAGAAGGTAAAAAACTGTTATTAGACCCTATGCTTGGAGATGCCTCTTCCCCGTTCCCTGTTTTTAATAGTAAACGTTATAGTGGTGCTTTTTCTTTAGAACGTGAAGATCTTCAGGAAATTGATGCGATTATCATTTCGCATAATCACTATGATCATTTAAATTACAAAAGTATTATGCAGTTAAAAGATTGTGCAAAGCATTTTTATGTTCCGACTGGAGTTGCACGTTATCTTATTAAATGGGGTGTTTCACCTAATAAAATTAGTGAGCATAATTGGTGGGATGAAATTACGTTTGATAATATTAAGTTAGTTTGCGCTCCTGCAAGGCATTTCTCCGGACGAAGTATGACTGATAAAGATCGTTCTTTATGGTGTTCATGGCTTATTCTTGGTCAAGAAACGAAGGTTTTCTTTAGTGGCGATAGTGGCTATGCTCCGCACTTTAAGGAGATTGGTAATAAATACGGTCCGTTTGATCTTACTTTAATGGAATGTGGACAATATGATGCGAGATGGTCTGCTATTCATATTTTGCCAGAAGAAACCGTACAAGCTCATATTGACGTTAAAGGAGAATTACTTCTTCCGATTCATTGGGGTGCTTTTACGTTAGCATTACATGAATGGAGTGATCCTATTGAACGTGTTACGAAAGAAGCAAATCGTTTAAGGGTTAATATTGCAACGCCACAAATCGGTGAAGCTATTACGTTAAAATCTAAAGGTTATCCTACGTCAACTTGGTGGAGAGAAGTATAATTATAATAAAAAGCGAACCGATTAAATATTGATGGTTCGCTTTTTATTCATTTATGACTCATCTATTAAAATTCTTTGTTTTATCTACTGGAATTGCATTTTTCATCTTTTCTGTTGTCCAATATCCTGTAGGGTCTTCTATATCGTTTGAATCTTGAATAGCAGATGGGATACCGGGGGCTTTTTTTAGTTGAGTAAGGGTATCTTTTTCGCTAGAGGCTGCCAATGCTAAGTAAATAATTAAGGGCATTATAATGATACTAGTTATATATACCCAAAATAAGTGATTTCCTTTTTTCGTGAGCTCCTCCTTCTATTACATACTAATCTCCCCTAATTACTACTTTACTATATTTGCCTTCCCGCTATCTAAAACTCTGCTTGTCGGCACAGAGGTAATATCAATGGTTGTGTTCATGCTCTTATCAGTTAGTTCAATGAGTTCGTTTTCGTGATTAATTTTCTGTAAATCCCACACCATTCCATTGAATTCGTTATGCTGTCCACTTACCCTTAAAATGTTTTTTGTTTTACTTGACGGTTGTATTTGTAGATTTGTAAATTGATTCCCGCTAATCTCATTTGGTGTAGTTAAATTACTATCCATATAAATCATATTCACACAATCCTCTAGAGAGAAGTTCATAAAACGGTTGGCATTTATCCAGGTATGTCCAGATTTCGGTTTTTTCGCTATTAATTTTAACCCTGTTTCCATTCCTGCTACTTTAATGTTATCGAAGTTAATAAAGGAGATTTCATTTTCTTTTCCACCAGTGAATAAAGAAATTCCTGTTCCTTTATTTGTTTCGGCCCAATTTATAATATTTATATCTTTTATTTGTGTTTTGTTCCAAGTGTTATAATACTTATTTTTACCATCTAAATATATAACTTCAGAATTAAATTTAGGATCATTGATAGCTATGTACGCTCCTTCAATCGAAGCATTTTTTTCTAGTTCCAATACCCTAAAGTTTCCCTCAACAACAAATTGTGTACCATAACCGAATAATAATTTAACACCTTGCTTAACGATGATTGGTGAAGTGACTTTATATTTTTTATCATCGAGCAAAACCGTTTTAATTTTACTTGATTCTGCTTTATTAATGGCTGCTTGAATTTTATATGAATCATTTTTACCTTTAAAGTCCTCAACGAACAATTTATCATTTTGAACTGAACTTTCTTTATTGTAATGAAAAAAAGCGAAAATAATTAGAACGATACCTAAGAGTAAAGCGATTATTTTCTTCATAATACTCACCCTCACGTTAAATTTTATCTTTAGTTTCACTTCGACTACATTAGCTATTTTCTGTTACTGCTTGCACTAATTTATGTATTGAATCTATTGGGGTCGTCTGCTTAGCTAATTCTTTATTTTTATACTCTACTAATTTATGATTTGATAAAATGCAAGAGTGTTCTAATATTAATTCATTATAAAGTACTTCAGTCAAAAATTTAGGTATCATCTCTCCTACGCCGTAATTATAGTCACTTAAAATCCAAGATACCTCTTTCCAATCTAGAATTCCTTCTGAGACTTTTTTTGGAGTGTGATATGTAAATTCATTAAGTAGCTCAACTAGATAGACATATATGCCACCAGAATATGAGGAATCTTCCCATTTAATAATGCCTTTAAATTGAATTTGATTTTGTTCCACATCTATATTTGTTTCTTCTTTTATTTCACGAATTGCATTTTCTAACGGTGTTTCTCCATTTTCTATCTTCCCTCCTACACCGTTCCATAATCCTTTTACAGGATCATATTCTCTATTTAGCATAAGTATTTCTTCATTTCTTTTTATAAAACATAAAGTATGCTTGTACATTTTTTAATTCATTCCTTTGTTCTTAAGAAGTTCTAACAGGTGATATTAAATATACTGCTGCAGATTGTTCACCTGATTCAATTAAAATAGGTCTCATAGAACCACCAAAACTTAAAGTAACTCTATCTTCTTTTATTGCTTTTAAAGTATCGACCATATATCGTCCATCAAAAGATATATTTAATTGCTTTTCACCGTGAATAGTATCTATTTGTTGTGTCTCGGATATTTTACCAATCTGAGAAGCATTAGAAGAGATTTGTATTGTGAATTCGTCGATGATCTCTAAGTTAACGTTGTTGTTTGCCCATTCACTAGCTAATAAACTTGACCGTTCTACACCTTGTAAAATCTGTTTTCTATCTATATTAATAACCGTTTGGGATTCATTTGGAATTAAGCCAGATATATTAGGATATTTCCCTTCAATAAGCCTTGAATACAACGTAATTGTACCGAATTTAAAAATAATATGACTCTCTGAAAGATATATGTATACTAAATTTGAATTACTGTTCATTAATTTTAGTAGTTCACTAATAGTGGAACTTGGTACAATACAATTTAATTCCGCATGTGAAGAAATGGGTATTTCACGTAAAGCCAGTCTATGAGAATCAGTAGCAGCACAAATTAATTTGTTATGATCAATAACGAAATGTACGCCAGTAAGAACGGGTCTAGATTCATTTTTAGCAGCTGCAAAGACAGTTTGTTTAAATACTTCAATCAACTGTTCCATTTCTACTTGTATTTCTGCATGATCGTCTATAAATGGTACATTCGGAAATTCGTTCGCCGAGAATCCATTTAAGTTTAAAGTAATTTCATCAGATTGGATTGTAATCAACTGCTCATTCATACTTTTTATTAAAATCTCACTTGGCATTTTCTTAATAATTTCAATGAAATACTTTGCTGGTACAACAATACTCCCTGCTTTTAAAATAGTTGCAATTTGTTCGTCTTCAATTGAAATAGGTATAAATTTTTCAATGAAAATATTCGAATTACTTGCGATTAAAGTAATTCCGGATGGATCTGCTGTTATTTTTATTCCGGATAATATAGGAATTAAATTTTTTGTTGAGATAGCTTTACTTACTTCTGAAAGAGCTTGTGTAAATTGTTTGTGATTAACGATAAACTCCATTTTTCCCCCGCCTTAAATGAAATACTATCTTTATGAAGATTGATGAATAATAGTTCCATTAAAAATATAAGGAACTGTTTCTTTCTTTTGTAAAAGGCTTTTTAAGTGTTCTGGTATACGTAAATAAGGTTCTGCTTTATGTAATTCCATCCAGATAATTTCTTCAATTTCTTTTGGTCTTGATATACAGATTTCCCCTCCGATTATTTCTCCTAAAAAATTAAAGAAGATTGCATGATGTCCCCTTTCCTCAAAAAACGCTTCACTAATGGAACAAACCCCTTTTACGGATATATCTAGTCCAGTTTCTTCTTTTACTTCACGAACTGTTGCCTCTTCTAACGTTTCACCTAATTTAACTGCTCCACCTGGTAAAGTGTAATAAGAGCCATTTTCCCCTTTGTTTTTAACCATTAAAAGCTTTTCGTGAGTTTCATTGTATAACAGCGCGTATGTAACATTCACCTTTTTCATATTTAATCCCCTTCAATGATACGAATTTTCTGTCTTTATTTCATTCTATCATTAAATGGTTTTTATTCACAAAAAAGAAAAAGAACATGTTTTGAAAAAGAATAATCAAAACACATCCACTAAATGTTAAAAAATCGATTCGGTTAAAAAATACCAAGCAATAGCAACTATAAATTTAATATGTTTTTTACAACCTTTTTTCTAAATAATAGTGATGATGTCCTTTAGGATGATCTTTACTGACTCCGATCACTTTGTATCCATGTTTTTTATAAAAGTTTGGAGCTTGGAAACTAAAAGTGTCTAAGTTTATAAGCCGACATTCTTTTTCGATTGCAAATTCTTCAATAAGTTTCATTAATTTGCTGCCATAGCCTTCGTGTCTATATTCTTCAGACACCCACAGAAAGTCAATATGCAAGTGATGCCAAAAAGTTATCGCTGTTACCCCTCCGATTATTTCTTCTTTTTCATTCCTTACTATAAAACTTACCTTTTCTGAAGGTGTTTTCTCTTCATTTGAAAGATGTTTTTGGTTATATTCAATTACTTTCTCACTTATGTAATCACTATCTTCTTGAATCCATTGTTTTTGAATTTTCATTTTCAGTATCACGCACCTTTTTATATTTACGTAATCTATTCAATTTAATAATTAAATTATCCTGTCTTTATTAATAGTAGGTTACGTAATAAGTAAAGGGTGAAGTGCAGATATTTTGAGTGGAGACTCTAATTGTAATTAATAGTAATTATCCTTTTTACATGGTTTTATTTTGATGTGGAGTACATTGTTTACACATTATCTTATAATGTAAAGATAACCTTTTAAAAAGAGCCCCTGCATAAGGACTCTTTCTTAGCATTAAGCTATTTTTCGATTTAACGATTGTATTTCCTTCTCCTTTTCTGCATTTGGAGGGCGGATTACTATAGAGATAACGAAAGATATTACACATAGAACACCTATTGTAATGAAGGTTGGTTGAAATCCGCCAAGTAGTGCTCCAATGAATGATCCTGCAAGTGCACCAAATCCGAAACCTTGGTAAACAATCCCATAGTTTGTACTATGGTTTTTTAATCCGAAGAAGTCCCCGACAATGGCTGGGAATATAGTAATATTACCACCAAAGCAAAAGGCAACACTTGCTACACAAGCAAAATAAATCCCGTAATTTAGCGGAATAAAACTTAAAGTGAAGACGGACAATCCAATAATAATAAATGTAGCAGAGACGATTTTTAATCGGCCTATTTTATCTGATAACGTTCCGAGAATAATTCTACCTATTGTATTAAAGATTGCGATCATTGCGACGGCATTTGCGGCAGTCGCTGCACTAAGGCCGACGAGCTGCACCCCAATGTCTTTTACCATACCGATTAAATACAGTCCGCCCATACATGATGTAAATAGCATGAAAAATAAGAGATATACTTGTTTTGTTTTCATCATTTCACGCGGCGTATAATCATTGTGTAATGTTTCAGTTACAGTGTTACTTACAATTGCTTCACGTAAGAAGAATGATCCTGTCAACACTAAAAGTAAGACGATAATACCCCAATATAAAAATGCTTGTGATACTCCAAGACTGTTGATAAGATTTCCGTTTATATATCTAAAGATTAAGCTTCCCATTCCATATGCCGAAACAGATATACCAGAAATAAGCCCTTTACGGTTTGGAAACCATTTAATTAAATTAGATAGTGAGGTAATATACGCTGTTCCATCAGCATATCCAACGACAACACCAGCTAATAAATAAAGTAATGGTAATGAGGAAACTTGTGAACTAAGTATTAAACCGAGTCCTAAAACAATTCCTGCAGTAGCGATTAGTTTACGGAGTCCAAATTTTTGTTGTAGCTTTCCTGCAAATAGAGTTGAGAATGATAAAGAAAAACTCGTAATTGAGAAAGTAATCGCGACTGAATTGAGGTTCCATCCAAACTTACTTACAAGGGGTTGATTAAATAAACTCCATGTGTAAATTGTTCCTAGGCCAATTTGAACAATGATTGTACCTAGAACAATTAGCAACGGATTTATAGATGATTGTTTCATACTAACTGTCCCCTTCTTTTATCATGACATGAATTTTCACAATTAGTATATCCATGATAAATTGCACGATACCGTACGGAAAATGGAAATTAAGTTAGTTTACACAAAAAAGACACTTCATCAAGAAGTGCCTTTTTTTAGGTTATATACAGATGTATTTAAAGAAAGCTTTGTTAAGATAAGACATTTTCAAATGCTTATGTACATATGTTATCAAATAATTTGCGGAAAGTGATGAGACTTAAGACGTATTTTTCTTTCATAAATAAGTCGGAGAGAAAATTAATATTCAATTTCCTCGAAATCTTTCGGCTGCGGTACAGTTTGCATATTTGCTGCATCTTTCGGATCGCTATAAATCGCGTTTTGTTCTGTGTTTACATCCTTTATATTTTGCTTTTTATTTTTATTCACTTCATTTTTCATTAAAGTTCACTCCTTTTTATTATAGGAGTAGTTATGCCCTAACCGTATTATTTTTACTGCTACTAAATGTATCAGTGACTAAATTGCTAAATTCACGTAAATAATATAAATAATTATCCCCACCATAGTTGTATCTTTTATTGTACATTTTAGCAACGACGACATTATATTCTGGAATGACTAATATCGTGGGTCCTGTAATTCCTAATATTTGATAGGAACCTTTCGGAACTCGCTCACCAAGTTCGCTAAATAAAGCAGGTTCATTTTGAACGAACCAAAATAATCCGTTTTGAGGTAGTTCTTTATTTTTATACGCTGGACTTTGTAAGCTCGTAGCAAGTTCTATAACTTCTTTTGGCACAATTTGTTTACCATCTAAGAACCCGTTATTTAAATGCAGGTTCCCCCAGTATGCAAGTTCTCTCGCAGAGACAAACAAATTTTTCTCGGAGCCGTCATCTACTGCACCGACACTTTCTATAGCATCTTCATTTGGATTTACAATAACCTTAACTAAATTTTCATTATGTTCTATTCTCCATCCAGTTTCATTGAAGTTGGCAGGTAGGAATACACGCTCCTTTAATAATTCAGGAAAACTCTTATTATACAGCTGATAAATAAGCTGCGTTACCATTCTTACATTAATATCTCTGTACGCCCAAGCTTGTCCCGATTCAAATTCACGAAAAACTGTCCCCTCATCGTTTTCATTTAAACCGTGTGAATGAGTTACTAAGTGTCTTATCGTTGTCTTACCAAGTAATGAAGGATCATGTTTTTTAAAATAATTTACTGCCTCGTCATCAAGAGATTTTATTTTCCCCTCATAAACTGCATAAGCTACCATTAATCCTAAATAGCTTTTTCTTGCGGAAGCGACATTGAACTGTGAAGATATGTTTATTTTTTTACTAGTAGGAGTATTTGAATGCTTTCCACTATAGTGCTCTAGTACAATTTTATTATCTTTCATAATACAAAGTGCAGCCGCAGAACTTTGATTAGTTTCTTTAATATTTTCTACCCATGAAATTAATTTCTCATATTTGTACAAATAAGTTCCCCCTAAAATGAAAACGAAAAAATGATAGCATGAAAGAAAAGCGTTAACACAACATAAACTGGTATTTACACTTTTCTTTCATATGAAATATTATTCTGTACTTAAATAATCCACCAGCTCCAGCAATTAGAACAGCTGAAACAACCAACACAGCCAACACAACCTACACAACCACCGCAACGTCCGCCGCCACAACCACCACAGCGACCACCACAGCCACCACAACGTCCACCGCATCCGCCACAACGACGTGCATCGTCTTGGATGTAATAATATGGATATTGATTTTGTTGCTGATCCCAATACACAACATTACCAGGTTGATAATCATTAAGGTTTAATGCTTGTAGTTCTTGTTGAAACTCATTCATTATGAAACCCTCCATTTACAAATGTAAATTCCGTCCATACTTTTAACTTTATTTACTTTTAAAAACAAAGTAGAAATAAGGCTATAGACTAAATGCGTACATCAACAAAATATGACTTTACACTAGGTGATGTACCTTGTTTATGAGCCTATTTTCTTTATATTCTTTTAGTGGATGTAATTAATATAAATAGAGTCAATTAAAAGTTACTAATCCAGCAAGTTAATAGTTCATCACTTAATTTTCTTTCTAGTAATTCTTTTACTGAAGGTGCCGGCATTATTATATAAGAATTTATGTTTTCTTTATTAAAATCAATCCAGTGAAATGCTAAATGGGACTCTTTAGATATTGGAGTAAAATCAGATTTCAATTCATTAGAATCTATTTCAAAAATGTGGTTAATTTCATGGTGGAGAGTTTCTTTAGCTTGCCATTTATTTTCTATGACGCCTAAAAATTGTTTTATACTGCATGTTATTCCAAGTTCTTCGCGTAACTCTCTTATTAGTGCATTCTCTGCTGATTCCCCAATCTCAACATGGCCACCGGGTAAAAAATAGTGATGTCCTATGTATTCAGCAACTAGTAATTTTTCATCTTTTATCATGATTGCTCGTACAATATGATGGAATTTACTTTTCATTTCGTATTCCTCCTAATCATTCACTTTATACTTGCTCAAAAATTGTCATTTAAAAGCGGGATAATATAAATCATAGGTGTATCATATGGATGAACATTATGAATAACTGCAAGTGTGAATTTTACATGTTCGCGTTTACAATTTAATTGAAACTAATAATCTTGATAAACGATTCTAAAAAAGAGTATGTTTATGAAAATAAATCATCAAAACATACTCTTAATATTTTTAGTTGATTCATTCTTTTACAAAAAGGTTTGATTAGCCCTATTCTTCGCGGACTCAAAATCGAAACCGATAGCAAAAGAATGCAATCACTACTTTTCCCTAGGTAACTCTATTCTCTATTTCAAATTTACCTGCCTGTACAAATTTTAGACTCTTAGCGAACCACGAAAGCCTCTTGCGGCATAGTAAGATTCTGCCCCATTATGATACACAAAGACGTGTCCAAAGCGATAATCGCAAAAAAGGGCACCGCCAAGTTCTCTAATATCAAAAGGTGTTTGCATCCAACTCGATGTCTTCAAATCGAAATCCCCAAGATTTTGCAACGCCCGATATTCTTCTTCCGTTAATAGTTCAATGCCCATAGCAGTTGCCATATCAATAGCGTTATTTTCTGGTTTATGTTTCTTCCTTGATTCTAGCGCTTCAAGGTCATAACAAACACTTCTACGACCTTTAGGACTTTCTGCTGAACAATCATAAAAAATGTATTCGCTTTTTTCTTTATCAAAATCAATAACATCAGGTTCTCCGCCAGTTCTTTCCATTTCATTGAGCGACCACAACTTTTCAGCATTAGCATCCAACTTCTCTTGAACATTAGCCCATTCTAGCCCTTTATGACGGTTCATGTTATTCTCAAAACGATCTTTCAATGTTTGTAGTAATTCTTCACGTTGCTCTAGTGACAACTCTTTTTTATTGCTCTCTTTCATAATAGTTCCTCCATTGATGTTTTTATTAATGATAGTTTAAGTATATATAAATACTGTTTTATAATAAAATGTTTAAATAATTGCGTGAATTCATTTGTAATAATTTATATGGATTAGTAAAACCAATTCTCCTCAATTTGACCCTTTTCCGAAACAACTTATTGTTTCTAATCAGTTACTTAATTGATCTTTCAATTCTAGATATCCTTTGCCTTTTCACTATAAATACACGATATAACTTTATTGAAAATCGCACATCTTTAATTCAACAACAATAAGCGATATACTTCCTCACCGTCATATACATTTCCTAATGGTTTAAAACCATAACATTCATATAGTTTCTTTGCAGAAATATTATCTTTATGGACAGTTAATCTAATTTCCTCACACTCTTTAAAGTTATTTTTTATTAATTTAATGATTTCCTGTAATGTTGCTTTTCCATATCCTTTTCCTTGCTCTTTTTTATCAACGATAAATCCGTTAATCCAATACATATCTGTTGACTCACGTACAAAAGCATGCATAATAAAACCGACTATAAGGTCACCATCATATATAGCGAATGGAATATATTCGACATTTTCACCATCTGGTTTTATGTATACTTTAGCAAGTGATACTGCCACTGCTGGAACAAATTGCATTTGATTTTCTTTAACTTGTAACTTTAATGCAGCTTCCCAATTTTCTCTCGTAACAATTTTTAATTGGATGTTCACTATTTTAAGCTCCTTTAAAAAGAGAATTTATCTTTTATATTCAACGGAGTGAAATGATTCCCTTTTTCGACATCAACCTATAACATGATTTTCATAAAATCCTGTATAAATTTTTCCTCATCTAATTGTAACGCTATACGCGCTCCTTCAGATTTAGAGTGTGGGCGAAAATCAGCAAAAGTTTGTCCCTTCGTTTCACCGTATATATCCACAGTCACTTTTCGGGATGTATAATTTAAAAATGTAGGATTCACCAAACCGCTTATAGCAAGTACATCGTGTAATAATGGCCCTTCAATAGATGGATTGAGCTTTTGGTATGCTGATAAATAATAATCGTACATTGGTTTCATAATTGGCTTAAATGAATTTTTTGTATTAGCTAAAATATAAGTAAATACATTTGGGGTTAAAACTGTTTTATTTGTTACATTTAAAGGGAATAACGTTATATTTTTCGCTTGCTGAAATACAATTTGACTTGCTATAGGATCTCCGTACACGTTCGCCTCTGCTAATGGAGTAACATTCCCTGCTTCTAAAAAGACACCGCCCATAAAATAAATTCCTTTTACATTTAACATCAAGTCGTTCCATAAATTAAAAGCAATTGCTAACGAGGTAGATCTTCCTACATCGACAATTGTTAAATCTTCTCCATACTTTACAAGAATCGCAGCAATACTACCAAAATTGTATATCGGAATAGATAACACACTTTCCGGTACATGTATGGGTCCTAATCCTTCTGGTCCATGAATTTCAGGGTAATACGTTGTAATTTCATTTGTAAGTGGCTTTGTTGCCCCGCTAATTACAGGAATATCTTGTCTGTTTGCTAACTGTAAAATATAAGCTGCATTATGAGCGGCATGTATATGTTCAACATTTCCATATCCAGTTACGATACCAACAATTTCAATTTCAGGATGTAGTAATCCGTACATAATTGCAAATGAATCATCAATACCTGGGTCTCCGAAAAATAAAACTTTCTTCAAGAAACGTTCCCCTTTCATAGGTAAGATAATTATGTATATGTGGAAAAAATTAAAATCTATACAATTCTAAGCAAATATTAATGGTGGGTAGTGTGTCGATAAAAAGAACTAGTATTATACTAGTTCTTACTCTGATAATCATCTAACAGTATAATTAAATTCCGTACAAATGCTGGACTAGTGCATTTTAATATAGATATTTTCCATTATATATATATTAAAAACCCCATATTAGTTCAATATTGTTACTTTCAAGTTGCAACTACTCGCAGAAGAGTTTTACCATACTTTTTCGCTCTCGATTTGCTTATAATTATCTTTTTTAAATGTTAAATGAGCAATCACAACTCCAAGTATAGTAATGATTCCTCCAGCTATCGAAACAACAGTGGGCACCTCTCCTAACCATATCCAAGCGATAAAACACGCAGTTACTGGTGTTAAATATAGAGAGCTAGTTGCCTCAGATGCACCAGCATGGGATGTAATGTATGCTAATGCAATGTACGGAAGTACTGTCGGAAACATACCTAAATATATAACGCTCAAAGTAATTTCTATAGGAGCTGCTACGATTTCTTCATAAATCCCAGGTAAAAAAATAAGCATACATACAGTACCAGACCAAATTGTATATATTGTAAATGGCAAGAAACCATACTTTTTTAAGTACGACTTTTGGAAAACGAAAAATATGCTTTCTGAAAATGCCGCTAATAATATAAGGAATACCCCACTATTCAATTGAATGGAATCTCCTTGACTGAATGATAAAAAAGCAATTCCTGCTAAACTAATTACACCACCGATCCAACCATTTAATTTCATTTTTTCATTCAAAAAAACAGAAGCAAGAATTGCCGTTAATATAGGTGTTACAGATACAATTAAACTAGCAGGTCCAGCATTCACACTCTTTTCACCGTAGTTCAGTGCAATATGATAAATAGTAAATCCTAGAGCGCCAAATATAAAAATTACTGGAATATCTTTTAAGTCGGGTAAACGTAATTTGTATATAAACGAAAACAGTAGAAGAATCAAAGAAGCGATTAATAATCGTAGCAATGTGAGGTGTTCAGGCGTGTAAGCTTCAAGCCCCATACGAATTCCTGGAAAAGCTGTCCCCCATATAAGAATCGTAAAAGCGTGAGCACATACAATACGAAAATCCCATTTTTTTTTATGCATATTTTCTCTCCCTCTCCAATAAACCAGCCATTTTATAATTACCAATTATTTCTTTTCATCATATTTAATAGTTGATACAATGTCTTCAACCAGTTATTCCTCTAAAAAACCAACCACTTTGTATTTTTAAAATGAATGAGGGAGTTTGTTAATATGTCTACCGATCAAAGACCGCCAAAATATCGCAAAATAATAGACTATATGAAGGAAAAGATTGAAAACGGAGAATGGACAATTGGAAGTAAGATTCCTAGTCAGCGGCAGTTAGCGAAATTATTTCATGTCAATCGTAGTACTGTAATAACTGCGCTAGAAGAACTTATGGCAGATGGCTTAATTCAAGGGAAAGCTGGAGCGGGGACAATTGTAATGAATAATACATGGTCATTATTAGCGACTAATCCCCCGCCTGATTGGAGTGAATATGTGAAAGCCGGTATTCATAAACCGAGTAAATTAATGGTTCGAGAAATTAATGAAGCAGAAGCAAATAAAAAATTCATTCATCTTAGTAAAGGAGAACTTGCACCTCATCTTTTCCCGTTAGAAACCATGAAATTCATTATGGGAAACGTATGTGAGGAGCTAGATTATTTCGGATACGAGGAACAAAAAGGATATTTCCCTTTACGTGAAGCGATAAGTAATTATGTAAAATCATTCGGAATAAATACATCTCCAAGTTCTGTATTAATAGTCTCTGGTGCATTGCAGGCATTACAATTAATATCAATCGGTCTCTTACATAGAGAATCAACTGTTTTACTTGAAAAACCATCTTACTTATATTCGCTACATGTATTTCAATCGGCTAATATTCACCTTTCTGGAATACAGATGGATCATCATGGCATTTTTCCTAATGACTTGATAAGACGAATTAATTATAGTCAAAAGAAAAATATTTTATATTCGATTCCTTGTTTTCAAAATCCAACGGGTGCATTAATGTCCAAAGAGCGTCGAAAAGAAATACTAAAAATTTGTGAAAAAGAACAATTGCCTATCATTGAAGATGATATTTATCGTGAGTTATGGATTGATGAACTACCTCCACCTCCGTTAAAATCAATGGATAAACATGGACATGTATTATATATTGGTAGTCTCTCTAAAACGCTTAGTCCAGGACTTAGAATTGGTTGGATTATCGGACCAGAGCCAGTTATTGATAGATTATCAGACATAAAAATGCAAACAGACTATGGATCGAGTTCTTTATCTCAAAGAGTTGCTGCGGAATGGTTAAGTAAAGGCTTTTATGAAGAACACGTTGCGAACGTAAGGATCCACCTGAAAGAGCGCAGACGAATGATGTTACAAGCTTTAGACAAGTATTGTGCAGATATTGCTACATGGGATATCCCAAGTGGTGGATTTTTTATATGGCTAACGGTTATACCTAACATTCCAATGAAAAAACTGTTTTCAGAGGCCCTATCAAAGGGAGTACTTTTAAACCCAGGACGTATTTATGAAGAAGAATCGGATCAGTGCATACGCGTATCGTATGGATATGCTTCCACTGAACAAATTGCTCAAGGTATTTATATATTAAGTAATTTGATTCGTAAGTTAATGGTATAATAAAAATCCTCTTTTATATAAAGAGGATTTTTTGTGTACCTTATTTACCACAATCTCATTTCCTGTCCTAATAAAATAAGTTCTTCATAAGGATCTCCGTCAATTTTTAATACTTGTGCAAAAGCCGGTTCTGTTTTTACGCCTTGTTTTTTTAATTCAATTACTTCTTCTCTAATGTGTGGGTGCTGCATTAATAGCATGTGCTCCACTATCATATGTTTATATGCATTTTGGTTACGTACTGGCTGAGGTTGAGCAAATAATTCAAATTCAAAACCTTCAAATTTAAAATTCACCTTTATTGTTAAAATGTTTTTAAAGTTTTTCTTTTTCATTTCAAATCCTTCGTATGAGCCATACAATGATCTAATTTCCTGTTCAAAAAAATCATAATTATGTACTTCCATTACAATGTCTAAGTCAGAATGAAGGATATCAATTCTAATAGGGATTGTCCCGCAAAGTACAGGGCTATATAGAGCTAAATCCTCCATTATGTTTAGTTTATTAATAACTTCGTAAACTTTTTGTTGCTTATCATCCCCAGATTGTAAATATGTGATAGATGTAAACATAGAAGTCTCTCCTTCATTTAACGTAATACTCGTCTCACTAAATTTGAGAAAAAATTTAATCTTTTCGTTTTGTTCTAAGAGTACCTATATTTCAATATATTAAGCCAAACTAACAATGTTTTTCAACTTTTCTCCTATACTGCAATACTATAAAAATAAAAAAGGAGGAATTTTTATGAGCATTTTTAACGTGATTTTAACCATACACATTTTATTTGGAACAATATGCTTAATCACTGGTATCGTAGCGATGCTTGCTCAAAAAAAGAAAGGAAAGCATACAGAATGGGGCGAAATATATCATGCATCCTATGTTGTTATAACCATTACTGCAATTATATTGTCCATATTAAATTGGGATAAAATCGCATATTTATTTTATGTAGCAATTATCTCCTATTCATTTGCGATTTACGGATATCTCGCAAGAAAACAGCGATGGAAAAATTGGCTAGGGCATCATATTAGAGGTATGCTAGGCTCCTACATTGGTGCAGTGACCGCACTTTTAGTGAACATTGGGATGTATATTCCTATTATAAATTTACTACCACCAATATGGTTTTGGTTCTTACCTACCCTAATTGGCATTCCTCTTGTATCTAGTGTATCAAAAAGGTATAAAAAACAAAGATAAAATTAATTACAGTTTAATTACCTTCTAATTTATTTTGTAAAAATAGAATGGAACATCTTATTTTTATAAGGATAACCAGGAAGTGAAAATAAAAAGAATCCAATAATACTTGGATTCTTTTTATTTATGATTTTTTTAAGGCGATATCGAATGCAAACGATCCGGATAATTAGTAAACATCCCGTCTACACCCCATTTTAGTAACTTTTCCATATCTTTTTCATTATCTACTGTAAATGGATGAACTGCTAATTTATGTTTCTTTATTTTTTTCACATAGACTGCATCAATATATTTGTAGTTCATGCCTAGGCCAATGCAGTATGTTTTATAGTTTTTTATTTCTAAATCTGTTAATTGAACTGCTTTTTTATATGATAATAATTGTACTAACGGTATATTGGCATTTAAACTATGAATCTTTCGTAGACTTTCTTCACTAAATGATTGAATAATAACTTTATCACTTATTTGATAGAGATTTATAATTTCTAATAATTTTTCTTCCATTCCAGGATATTCATCTGGTGATTTTGTTTCGATATAATAATTAGCATTATGTCCAAACGTTTCAATAATTTCTTCTAGTGTTGGAACTTTAGCATTTTCAAATTCTTTCTTTGCTAACTTTGGATACTTTTTATTGAAAAAAGAACCTGCATTCAGTTGTTTTATTTCATCTAATGTATGATCTTTTACAAAACCAGTACCGTTTGTTGTGCGGTTTAATGTTTCATCATGCATAGCTACTAAATGTCCGTCTTTTGTCATTTGGAGATCTATTTCTATATAGTCACCTTTTAATTGCTGTCCTAATTGATACGCTTCTAATGTATGTTCCGGTGTATATGCAGAAGCCCCTCTATGCGCAATATTTTTAATATGATTTGATTGATTAATGGCTTTTGTATATTTTTGTTCATTTAATTGCTGAAAAACAAAAGTGCTAATTACAATAAAGAAACAGATGATTGTAATTATAGATATTTTCTTCATAACGGTATGTTTACTCCTATATTTAAAGCGATTTAATTTGGATGAATTATTCAATTAAATGTCGATTTTCAAAAACTGTAATTTGTCCTGCGGCTTGAAAGCCAGATTTTTTATAAATGTTTATTCCATCAGGTGAAGCTTGTAATACGCAATAATTATTTTTTAGTTGTTTTGCTTCTTGCAGCAGGAAATTGAACATAATAGAACCAAATCCTTTTCCTCTCATATCTTCTTTAGTCGCTATATCATAAATACCAACGCTATCTTCCGTACAAACTAGAGAGCCCACAGATACTACCTTCCCTTTATAAAGGCCTAAGTATAGTTTCATGGCATCACTATTCCATAAATCTAAAGAAGCAATTTGATTATAGTATGCTTGAACTTGAGTACCTTCTGTTGATGTACCGAATAAAGCTGCTAACGTTTCGCCAAATTGTTTTATTTGTTCTGGCGATGTTGCATTTTGTATTGTAAAACCTACTGAAATGTCTATTGTTGGATGAATTTTTCTTAAGTCTGCTACCATCGCGATATTCTGTTCTGCTTCTTTTAAACCAAGTTTGATTAATTCGCTTTTTATAGTCTGTTCTTGCTTATCATCCCAAAACCAAACACTCATTGGAAATTTTTTTTGATTATAGCATTCTACCTCCTTATATAATTTCTCGATCCCTTCCGTTACATTACTATTTAGTAGTGTAATAATATTAAATGTATCTGCAGGTAATCCACAGTCGACAGTAATGTAATCCTTCGTTTCTTTTACATCCATTCCATGTACTTGCCGCGCAATATATGAGGTTTTATATGTGAAATTATCTATTAGTAACTGTTTATAATTCATTAATTTTGCTCCTTTCATAAAAATTCGTATTCGAATCCTTCAGTATTAAATATAACATATAAGAAATGTACCTATTTCTATAAAAATATCTCTATAAATCACTCTTTGCGCCCTAAAAGAATTAAAAATGATATAACGTTGTCGGAATGAAAAAAGTGGTATATAATAAATATTAACATTACTAGTAATTATTTTAGGTATTCCTAGAATAAAGGAGCGATACATATGAAAATTACTATTTATTTCGGAAGTCATGAGGATCAAGATGTTCGTACTATGGACTGTCATTTAGATGTAGAAGATACAGAAGAGATTGTTTCTGTATCATAATATAAATAGTTGGGATGAACCCTCTTCCCTACAGCGTTTAAGGCACCTTTTACAGGTGTCTTTTTTGTTGTTTTTTCATCAAAAACCCTTTACTTTAGAGCGTTTTAATAGTAAAATATAAATATACGAACAAACGTTCTTTTTATTTTAATTGTACATGAAGGGATGATTTTAACAATGACTCAAGCAAAGCGCAGAGGAAGAAAAAAGCAAACACCTATTATTTCAAATACAGGCTTTATCGGCTCTGTCTTTATTGATACATTGGAGTTACAAAAGAAATCCTATTATTTCGCTCGTAAAAAACTTCAAATTGTTCATCACGTATTAGATGGTCTATCTGGAGCAACGAGTGCATTATTTAAAGAACATAATATCGCTGCATACATGTCATGTGTGTATTTACATAAACAAAAGAAAATCGGCTTCGTTCTTTCAACAAAACCTTTTGAACAAAGTGATGGTGTTTCTTATTTTATAAATTATTTAATTGAAAAAAATTTTTACGGTAACGAAGAAGTAGAATATCAAGAAGTATTTAATACAGGTTTTATTGGTGTAGTGTTCGCGGATTTATCTAGTATAGATCGCTTTAATTTTGAGTTTGAAATGGGTATGTTAACGAAGTTAATGAAAGATATGATCATTCCTGCTAAAGAGCTCTTTTTACGACATAATGTACCGGCATACATCTCCACTTCTCATTTAGAGGAGCAAAATAAATTAGGTTTCGTTCTTTCTGTAAAGCCATACGATGAACGTGCAGAAGCAGATTTATACTTCGAAACATATTTAAAAGAACGTGGATTATTTATTGGTGATGAAGAGGATGATATCGATAAGATTGTTATTAGAAAAACAGCTGAATTACGATAGAAAAGCGCAGGATGGTGATCCTGCGCTTTTTATAATTTATGAAATTAATTTACCAAATAAACGGTATTAGTTTTTTTGTTTTCTGTTTATATACTGTAAATTGTTCTCCGTACTTATTCTGTAAGTAATCATCAGATTTTGGAATATAGTCAAAAACAAATACTATGAATAGGCCTAGAGGTATTAGCAAACTATAAATATTGTTAGAGATTAGCGCTAAGCCTAATACCCAAAGGCAATCCCCAAGATAATTAATATGAATTGCATATTTAAATAAACCGCCTGTATATAGCTTACCTTGATTTGCAGGATTGTCTTTAAAAGGTTTTCTAAGTAACTCTGAAACTGTGTTTAATATACTCCCTCCTAAAAACAACATCCACCCTATAACAAGCACTATTAAGTTTGGATCCTGTTTACTAGTAATCATTAAAATGGGGAAACCTAAATAATAAATCCCAAAAGCAATACTGTTCATAATTGCTTCTTGCCATGCAATCCCTCTAGGTAACCAAATAAACATCATAGCTGTTAATCGTAAAACTGTAATAATTAAAGCAATAAAAAGTCCTAGTGAAACGCCTGATTTGGCATGAGTAATGAAAAGTAAATAATACGCGATGATTAAATAGATAATCTCAGCAACTAAAATCAAGATTTTTTCTTTTATTGTTGGCCGGTTTATACCATACATTGTGATACGCCCCTTTATTTATTCATTTTATGGGAAAATATACTTCTATGATATTTTTCTCCTCCGGTGTGCTATAAGGATTCGTTTTATAAACTTCAAACGGAGTGCCATTCAGTTTATAGTTATTTTCTTTAACCCAAACATGTAGCTTTGTATGAATAGAAGGCAATTCTTCGTAAGATCCAATAAGTGTAGCCATTGCGCAAAGGCCGGGATTAAACACTTTTGTTTTATTTGTGGCCTCTGAAAGAGGAATCGCAATTTCTACATCATAATTTTCAGGTACATATTCTGAACTATGGAATATAGCAAGTGGTTTTGCAATAGGTAATAAATTTTCAAATGAAATTTTACTAAACAACTCATTAAAATGCGTTAAAAAATCAGCGGTATTCATTTGTTTTCGCTGAGATAATATATTATAGGTTAAGTGATTTACAAGATTAATCTCAATATGATTTAAGTAACCCATGATACTTTCCTCTTCATCTAATTGTTGAATATCAAGCGTTAACTTTTTTAATAAAGAAGAATAAAATGTTATTTGTTGTGTTAGATTTTCTTGTTTGACTTTCATTTTAGAGTTAAGAAACTCAGTATTCTCCCAATTTGTTAAAAGATCTTTAATCTCTTCCAGTGAAAATAAATAGGTTTTTAATCGTGTAATCAATAAAGCTGTTTCTAATTGAGAAATATTATAGTAGCGATAGCCATTATTAGCGTCTATGAAATCAGGCTTTAAAAGTCCAATTTCATCATAGTAGCGCAGCGTCTTCATTGTGAGATGTGATATTTTTGAAAACGCACCAATGGAAAGCATAACAATCACCTCCTGTTATTAGTTACTTTAAATATACTGGTTCCTGTAAGGGGAAGGTCAATCAATACAGTTAAATTTTCTTATTATATTTAGAAATAGCATTCATACTCAGCAACCTACAATTTTGAAGTATCCCCAAAACTGAAATGTAATCTTTTCATAATTGTCCATAGGAATTTAGTTCATTTTTTCGTTTCGGGGTAGTTGTTTTTTTAGCTAAGTGGTGATATGGCAGTATCCATTCTATAAATAAACTAAGAAACTACTAAGCGCTATAATCTTTCGAATGAAGTTCTAATGTTAAACGATTTGAAGAAACCTGATTCAATATTAAATATAAGATTCCTCCTACAATTGGAATAGTATAGGCTGGAATATGGTTTAATAATATACCTGATATTGCGAGTGCTATTGGCTGCATCATTTTCCCTAAACTTAATCCAATACTAAGCACTCTTCCCCTATATTTATCGGGAATCTCTTTTTGCATGAAATAAATTAAAGGAATATCAATTAGCGCTATAATAAGCCCTAAAAAGAACATAACAACACAATACGTAATAACGTATACAAAATCATTTACTTCAATATTTTTGAATAAAACTGGAATTCCTGAAATAATCATAAAAACTGCCAGCATAGAACTTAGCTTTTTCAAAAGATAAGAGTAAGAAAAACGATCAGTTATCTTTTTTACTAAAATTGCACCAATTATCATCCCTACTGGAAAAATTCCTTGAATGATACCAAATTGCTTAGAACTAAGATTGAGAACTGTGTTAATAATGTATGGTAATGGAACGGTTACAGCAAATCCTAAGAAGAAATTAAGTGAAATTAAAATACTAAACGTATTCTTTAAACTTTCCTTTTCAATTAAGTAAGAAAACCCCTCTTTTATATCTGTAATAAAATTAATTCTCCGTTTTGAGCATTCCTCATTTATGTTGAACTCGAACAGTTTAAAATGAATAAATAATATGGATATACCCGAAAGAATATATGAAATACCGTTAATAATTATAAAAATTTTAATATCAAAGACTGCAAAAACGATGCCACCTAACATAGGACCGAGAATTAAAGATACAGAATCGATAATTTTACTTATAGAGTTAATACTCATTAGCCTCTCTTTAGAGACAATATTTGGTTTTGCGGCTTCTAACCCTATTCCAAAGAATGTTGTAAATACCGTCATAAGAAAGGTAGTAGTATAAATGATGAATAAGTTTAATCCATAATAGCTGCTTAATATATAAACCGTTATTAATAAGCATCCACTTAGTAAATCCATACAAACAACCAGTTTCTTTTTATCAACCTTATCAGCAACTACACCGGCAAATGGATTCATAACAATCATTGGAATCGTTCCTAAAATGAGCGTAATCGCAAAATTTAACGCAGATCCAGTTATTTGTAAAACATATAATCCTAATGCGAAACTATAAATAGAACTACCGGATATTGATACTGTTTTCGCAATTGAATAGAGACAAATATTTCTTAGTTCTTGGTTGCTTTTTTTATTTTCCATATGTAATTGTAAACTTCCCATAACATTTCCCTCCCACTGAACTTTGTATTACGTACAGTGTAAGTTCTCGGGTCAACCCAATATCAATATGTTGTGTTTAAAAATTACTACAAAGAAATAAAAAAAGATGGGGTTAACTCCATCTTTTTCCGAAAAATGAATATGTATAAATTTCTTCTCCTTGAACAAAGAAATCCTCGTACTTTCCGCCTCGATCCAAATAATTTGAAGTTCTTTCATCAATGAATTGAAACTGTAGATTTTGGATTTCTTTCGTTACTTTTGAAAGTGTAAAATTTTCTCGAAACTTAGTTTCAATTTGGCTGTTTATGCTAAAATTTTTAAATAAAATAAATAAACTTAATAAATAACAATCAGCTTTTAAAAGAGAATTTAATTTGTGAAGTAAAAAATTCTCATGCTCAAAACTATAATTACTAGTACCAGACTGATCAATTACAATATCAACAGACTGATTCTGAATAGGTATACTTAAAAAATCAGCACAGATAAAGAGAATGTTTCTTTTCGGATTTCTTCTTTCTAATACATCTTTTAAAAATAGTAGTTTATTCAAATCTCGATCAACTGCAATAAATAAGCAATCCTCGGGTAGTTCTTCATAAATATTTCGCAAAAAGAACCCAAGACCCGATCCTATATCAAGTAGTATTTTGTTATTTAAATCTAATTGCATTAGTTTCTTTTTCGCCCATTCTCCTTCTCTATGCATATTTTCCAAATATGCATTATCAGTTTCATGAATATAATCTGAAATAGAACTTTCAAGTGAAGATCGCTCATATGCTTTAAATAAATTGCCGGCTGTTAGAATACCTGAAGTAATAATGTATTCTTCCCCACAGTTACAAATTAACTTTCCCTCTGTAATTTGATTGCAATTAATAATTCCATTTTGAAGAATTAAGTTTTTGCTGCACTTAGAACATGTAAGTAAATGAAGTACGCTTAAATCTATCCCAATAATAGAATTCGGAGTTTCATTTGTTAGCGATAAATCATTTAACACTTCTTTTAATTTATCCCTTCTCTCCTCTAAAACTTGTATTTCTTGTTCAAACATTTCATATTTTGATTTAAATAAAGATTGGTAAAGAGTATCTTGTTCGTAATTCATAGATTTCGCTAAATTTTGATAAAGAAAAAGTTTTTTAATTTCATTCAAACTAAAACCTAGCCATTTGTACTCTAATATAAGCTCTACATCTTTTTGACAATATTCATCAAAAAAATAGTGGCCACCCTTTTTTTCAGGAATAATTAGTCCGAGATCCATATAATGTCTAATTGTATCTATACTTATATTATTTATTTCTCCAAACTTTCCGATTTTCATAATATCACTACCATTATAATTTTTGTTTATACATACTTCTTTTTTAAAAGGAGAAAATCCTTTTATCTATACATTATTATTTATGATATGAGGTTGATGTAATTAAGATTTTATATAATAAAAAAAACCCGTGAATCATTCACGGGTTTTCCTTTTAATAACTAATTGCTATTGTACCTTCACCGGCATGAACAGCAAATGAAATTGGTAATGGATACAGTTTGAAATCCATTTCAGGAAATGCTTGTTTAATATCTGAAATCCATTCTTCAGCCCCATCTTTATCGTTAGCATAGAACATATGAAGTACTTTTGGTAATTCTTTTTCAAGCTCATTTTTAATGTATTCTCTACATTTTTGAATTTTACGCACTTTCTTTTCAAGTAAAAGTTCTCCGCCTTTTACTTCTAAGATTAAGTTGACACTTAATAAACTTCCAAGTAAGAATTGAACTCCCTTTACACGACCACTTGCATATAAACCTTTTAAGCTCTTTGGAAATACATAAAAAGGTCTTCTTTTTTCATCTACTAATGTTTTGTGTATATCTTGTAAAGTCATACCATCATTGTATAACGTTTTAGCTTTTCTCATAAGTTCATCCATTGGATAACTTGTCGTTTCACTATCTAATATAGTTAAAGGGAAACCTGCCATATCAGCAGCTAGCTTCATATTTTGATAGGTCCCACTTACTTTTCCGCTAATAGCAACTGCAAAGCCTTCTTCATATTCTTCTTTGCATTTCGTAAATAACTCTACCATTTCCCCTATGTTAGGTTGTGAAGTAGTAACCGTTCTTCCATCATTTAACGCTTCATAAAGACGTTCATGAATTCCTTCTTCACAATCTTTATACGACACTCCATCGATAATAACTTCAATTGGGATAACAAAGTTATCTCCTTCTGTTGTAAAACTCGCAGTTGTACTATCAGTAATCCAAGCAACACGCTTCATGTTGTTCCTCCCTTATTCAATTCCCCTTTTCTGACTTTTCTATATATTTATCTTATGAAAAGAGAATATCCCCTGTAATAGTAACAGGACTTTAATATTTTGGCTATAGTAGATATATGATAAATGTGAATATTGTTTGTCTAATTCACAAATAAAAAAAGAAAATCAGGATATTTCCCCGATTTCCCCCTAATAATACATTATTTAAAAGTTTGATTATCTAAAATTACAACATAATCATTCGTCAATCGGCCAGCTTCTTTCGTATAATTAACAAGCCTTTGTATGTTATCACAGCAAATTTTTGCTCCCCATACAAGTAACGGTACTCCGATAAAGTCAATGTGGAACCTTCTAGAAAACAGACCACCGAAAGTCATTGGTAAAGGCACTGTTGGTGATGTATTAGAAAAAATAATCTTTTCATGACTTTGATAATGTTTTTGCAGAATCTCTCCTAAATGTTTCATCGCAGGTACAACAACTTTTGATGCGCCGCATCCAATCGTATAAACAGGATTACCATTTTCGTCTATTCCATGAAAAATAATTTTCCCCATATCTTCTGTTTTTAATTTATTGAAGTAATCTACATTCAAAATTTCTTCTTTCGTTAACTTACGATCAGTTGGTAATTTATTCAAATGATACGCTGCAGCTAGTGATGTTGTATGTGTTCCGCCGAAATCTGTGTAAATAAATATCATATTATCATCCCTTGTTGTAAAAGTTCAATGTTATTTAGTATTGCCGTTCACAGTATTGATAAACAAGGGATGAATATTTTTATACTTTTTGTGTTAATTCATTATATTTTTTCCAAATATAATAACGTCTACTAATCACGGTACCTAATGTAATACATAAAAAAGCATTCGTTACAACCATTAATGTAGAATACGTACTGCCAGAAAACATACTTTGCTTAATCACGATTTTTGCACCTAAAATAACAAGGAGAATAATAGTACTTAACCAATTTCCTTTTCGTAATACATGACCTGTTTCACTATCTAACCGAAATGTTAAAGTTTTCCCCCTAATAATCCCCAGGGCCAATCCAATTCCAAGCATTGCAACGAAGAGAAGTCCTTGCAATAAAGTTACTTGTTCCATGTGAACAATGGACTGAACTGTTACATAGCACAATAAAGCTGGAACGAGCCAAATACGATTAATTTTCACTTTACGTTCTTTACCTTGCATTAAAACGATAATAAGAATAACAACGATAATATCCAATTAAATTCCCCCTATTTACACGTTTCCCTTTAAAAATTATATTCTCCTTTCTTTATTCCATACTTGAAATGCAATAGCCACTTTTAATTGTAAAATATAGAATGTAATCTTCCATCAGTCTTAAGCATTATTTATAAAAATCAAAAGACGTACTTTTTACTCGTACGCTTTTAATACCTTTATTCAAAACAAGTATATCCATGAACTCTTTTAAACTTTTAGTTATCAATAGATTCTACACCTTTAGAATTAGCCTTATCTAATACTTGAATGTTAAATTTAGCAGCTATTTTTAAAGCCATTTTATAAATAATAAATCCAAGAATAGAACCTAGAACATTACAGGTTACATCATCAATATCAGTAATGCGACCCCATCCACTAAATAACGACTCAATTAATTGTAATAATTCAATACAAACTGATATAACAAAACCTAATAAAATTATATTTTTGCTCTTTTTACATGTATCCCATATTATTGGCGCTAAAAATCCTAAAGGCATTAATAATAAAATATTCCCGCCTACATTTCTTACGATTAAACTAGTCATAAATAGGACATCACCATCATAAGCACTCCCTATTTGACCAATATCTTTAATAATTGATGCAAAGGGAATAATATTGACTGAACGACTAAGATTTTCAATACTAGAAGGAAAGCCAATTGGTAAAGGGAATAAAGTTACTGCAACAACCATACAAATGTATACTACAAATAGAAAACTAATTAATTCTTTCCACCAATTTACATGCTTTTTATTTTTCATCCCAATTAAAATACTTCGTACAATCAAATAACAGATAACTCCCAAAACAATAAACACACTACCGCTGATCAAATGCAAACTGCTAACACATCCCTTCAGATCAATATCAAAACTATATATCATTATTTTTATATATAACCATACAAATTACAATTTAAATATTCAACTGAAAAATTTACGTGCGTATAATTTGATTTTTATCTGTATAGAATTACAGCCCATTAAAGAAAACCTTCATTTTGTAAATTAAACGAAGGTTTTTAATTTATTGCTTATCACGCATTAACTAAAATATTTTTCAAAGCAGATACAATCATGAACCCGTTTAAACTTTTGCCTTATCTCTTCTTTATTTTCACCTGTGTAATGAGCAAATGTTTGAACCGGATATAACTGTTTTATATTACTATTTATTAAACCTTTTATTTCGTCTGTATGATCGGAATAAACATGTAAATATGAATCTACGTTTACAAATTCGTTCTTTTCATACCATCCATGTACCCATAGATCGTCCCTAGTCCATGCTTCCAGTCGATTTAGCTTAAGTTCTTTAGCTATCTTTTCTGCTTCATGTAATAGTTGATCACCAATTTTCATTCTACGGAAATCAGGATGAACTGCAATATGCCAAATCATACCGCCAAGACCAGTTCCTCTTGAACAAACAGTACGTTCTTCTAATTCGTATTCAATATCTATCAAACCCACTATTTGATTTTCGTGTACAGCTACTAATTCAATAGCAGGATTTTCATATTTTTCTTTCTCTCTAAATACGTTATCATTATATGCTGTATCTAAAAACGATAACGCACGGCAACGTACCCAACCTATTTCGTCTTCTTTTTTATATGCTCTAATTTTTATATTCATGTAATTAAAAAGCTCCTTCTATTTCTGTCATTAATTTTTCGGGTCCTACTCCTTTATTTGATGGAATAACTAATGTAATTCCTAAGTCTGGATATATGGCCGAGCGAAAACTAACGCCTGGATCATATCCCATTACATGATATTTAAAAATGGTATTCTGTTTTTTCTCAATCCATATTCCATAACCGTAAGACTGGCTATTATTCACTGAAATATGAGGAGTTAAAAGTAAATTTGTAAATTGGTGGCTTAATATTTCATTGTTAAATAGAGCCTTCCAAAATTTCAACATGTCTGGTGCGGTAACGTAGGCACCGCCATCAGCACCTCCCTTAATAGGTATAGAGTATGCATTTGTTCTCCATTTTTGATTATTCCCATCTTTTATATATCCAAGGGCTGTATCTTTAGGTAAATTATCTAAAGAAAAATAACCCGAATCATTCATGACAACTGGAACAAATATATTCTTTTCTATATATTCCGTAAATTCAAGTCCTGACTGTTGTTCTATAATTAATCCAAGTATGATAAAACCTGCATTGTTGTAGTGAAACTTACTTCCTGGGGCAAACATCATATTACTGTTTTGGAATAATGGTAAAAAGTCTCTTAAACCTTTTAATAGATACATAGGCGTTTTTTCCCAAAGATCCTCGAAATTATCCATAACACTTTCATCAAAATAATCCGGAATACCAGAGCTATGCGTTAAAAGTTGATGTATTGTAATGTCTTTATCGAAGTTTGGAAATTCAATACTTAAACAATCTGTTAACTTTGTATGAAAAGAAAGTAAACCTTTCTCAACGAGTTGACATATGCCGATTGCAGTAAATATTTTACATCCTGAAGCGATTCCAAATCTTGTTTGTAGTGTATTGGTTATACCTTCACTTCGGTTAGCGTATCCAAACGAATTTTCGTAGATAATGTCATTTTCTCTTTTTATTAAGATTGCCCCGGAAAACTCTAATTCTTGGTGTAATTCTTTGACAATTTTCGCAACCACATCATTTGTATTGATCATGACAACCACCCTTATCATCCAATAATGTTCTTTCCCCTAATTATTTTTCAATATATAGATGGAAGAACCCTCTTATTACGTGCCATCAATTGTAAAAAAAAAGAAAAATTATTTCGAATCTATTGATTCAGTTGAATATACCTTGGACCTTGAAGATAATAAGGTAAATGCACACAATATAATAGTAATAAGTAGCATTACCAATACTCCTACAATGACTACAAGTTGTATAGAAATGAATTGAGTTGCAACGCCGAACAGAATCGTTATAAAAATGGTTATTGCCGCAATAACAAGCCCATATATACTTCCGATCCGTCCCATCATATGAACAGGAACATTATTTTGATAAAATGTATAAAATCCTGTATTTGCATATGCCATAGAGAAAGATAAAATAAAGAATCCGATAGTTGCCATTAAAAACTCATTTGAAAAGGCATAAATCAAATATCCGATTCCAATGAATAATGATCCGATTCCAATTAGAAATGAAGGTGCTAATTTTTTTGATAAAATTGTATTTGTTATGGCTCCTAAAATAAAACCCGCTCCAGCGATACTAACTAAAAAGCCATACTCACTATCTGTTAACAATAAAACTTCTTTCGCAAATGATAGTTCAAGTGAATCATTTGCGGTAGCTAATACCATCATCCCTTGGAATAAGAAGTAAACACATACTATATACACAGATTTTTTGCTAAAACTTAAAACTATGTTCCAATCTTTTTTTAGTAAAGCTAGAGACAATTTATCACTTGATGTATTAGAATCGTATTCTTTATCAAGATTAGGTAAAAGTAATGTAATGAACCCTGATAACAGAAATGCTATAGCATTCATATATATTGCAAAATTTGGTGTACTCGCTATTAACAATATTCCCGCTACCGCTGGACCAATTAAAGATGCACCAGACCCTATTAAACTACGTAGTGAGTTGAAACGTTGTCTTTGCTCTACTGGAATTAATTTCGTCATATATGTCATAGCAGTTGGTTCATAAATCGCACTGGACATACTTATAAAAAATACTAAGAGGTAGACAATCCAAAGGGATGGAACTAAGGGTAAAATAGCAATAAATACTGTACGATATATATCGAGGTAAATCATTAACTTTCGTTTATTTAAACGATCAATCATACTTCCTGACCAAGCGTTTGAAAATAACGTGGCTAATGGCTTTATCACATATAAAGTAGCAACAGCTAAGGCTGAGCCACCCATATTATAGACAAGTACATTAAGTGCTATTAGGTAAATCCATGCACCTAAATTTGCAATACCAACTCCAGACAGTAGTAATAAAGGATATTTCCAATCTTCAAGTATTTTTTTCACTTTAGGCACCCGCTTTCTAAATTGTTTTAAAACAATAAAAAATCCCACCCCCAAGACTTTTTAGTCTTAGGGACGAGATTTATCATCGCGGTGCCACCCTAGTTTGTTAATATGTCACCATATTAACCTTATCAGGTACTGCATTGCATTCATGCTTATACCTTAGCTCTATAACGGGAGCTCCCGTCACACCACCCCCATGTAAAAGGTTCCGATGTGCTGCTCAGAGGCTTGGTTCAATAAAGAATTTTTGCTCCTTTTCAGCTAAATGGAGCTCTCTGTGAAAAATACATTTTATTTACTCTTCTCGTCACTGCATTTGATTTTTTCCATATTATAACATATTTATTTAACTGTAAATAAAGAATAATCAGATATTTACAGTCGTGCTATCGTTAATGGTCTTATTTATTATTTTTTCTGAAAGTTACGGTGCGTGAAATTACTTAAAACTCTAAAAAAAAGCCTATTGTATATAGGCTCTTCAAAATGTCCGAATTAATTCGTATTTGCCTCTGCTAACGGTTGTAGTGGCGGTTCTAATTCTAATTCTAAAGTATCTCCTTCTTGTAAGTCTTGTCCTTTTTCAATACTTTGACTCGTTACATAGCCGGTACCGGTCGTTTTTAAATCTAATTTAAATAATTTTGATAAATACATAACATCACGCATTGACCAACCTTTTAAGTTTGGCATCTTCACGTTGTTTCCTAATAAAAATATACGATCTCCTTCACTCATTATTTCGCCAGACTGTGGATATTGTTTTACTATCTTTCCTTCTCCTAATAATACTGGCTGAAGTTTCTCTTTTTCTATAATATTCTTTATTGTATCTATCGATTGGTTCACATAATTTTGTATTTTTATTTCAGATTGTTTAGTTGCATCTGCCATTTGTTTTTCTGTATATGGTTTCACTTTTAAATATTCTAGACTATTTTTCATAACTGGTTTGAAAATTTCAGCAAGAGGCTGGGCACCGTACTCATCGCCCTTTAATTTCGGTTGTTTAATAGCTAAATATACGAC
Organism: Bacillus sp. NH11B; assembly: GCF_001884205.1. NCBI lineage: Bacteria > Bacillati > Bacillota > Bacilli > Caryophanales > Bacillaceae > Bacillus > Bacillus sp. NH11B. The sequence continues at coordinate 201,112 of NZ_MAOG01000141.1, forward strand.
TAGCTGCGGATCATCAATTGGAGCCATTCCTAAGAAAGAAAAAATATAATTTTCTTTTCCTTCCATATATCGTCCATTTTCAGGATTGGGGATTTGGGCTGTTCCTGTTTTACCGCCAATTGAATAACCATCAATTTTATACATCGTTCCCGTTCCTTTTGATGAAGTTATTACTCGCTCCATTAAGCCTCTTACCTTTTCTGATGTTTCTTTTTTTATCGGATTCCCAATTTCTTTAGGTTGATTTTCCATAATAACTTGTTTATTTGTGGGATTTACAACCTTATCAACAATATAAGGCTGCATCATTTTGCCGTCATTTGCTATAGCTGTGGCTGCTTGTATTATTTGAATAGGAGTTACAGTAGATCCTTGGCCGAAAGAAGTAGTAACTTGTTGAATTTGAGTATTTAACAATAATGTATTTTTACTTTCTCCAGGCAAATCTATGCCTGTTTTTTGATTGAAACCAAATTTATTCATATATTGCTTAAATTTATTTGGTTTCAATAATTGATCTTCTAAAATAGAAAAGGCGACGTTTGATGACCTTTCAAACCCTTCATCAAATGTAATTGAGCCCCATCCATATCCGCCATTATGATCTTTGATTTCTGCTGAACCAACTGCGTATTTTCCTGATTGGAAATATTCTTTTCCCTTATATACACCTTCATTTATTGCGGCAGCTAATGTAAATATTTTCATTGTAGACCCTGGTTCATATGCGTTCGCAATTGGATCATTTAAAAAATATTCAATGTCTACTTTGTTAGGGTTATAACTAGGCTTACTAGACATTGCTAAAATTTGCCCGGTTTTTGGATCTGCTATAATACCTACTAACATAGAAGGTTCATAGTGTTGCTGCGCTTTATTCATCGCTTCTTCTAAAAAGCTATCAATTTGATTATCTAATGTAAGGTATACGTTGTTCCCATTTTTAGCAGGTTCTACTTTTCCTATATCATTTGTAAGTGGGATTCCTTTTCGTGAACCTACATATGAAACATTACCATTTGTAGAGCGCAAATATTTATCCAAACTTTCTTCAAGCCCAAACTTCCCCACCGCATTACCTTTATCGTCTGGTCTTGCAAAACCAAGTATATACGAGGCGAAATCTTCATTTGGGTATACTCTGGCTTTTTCTGTTGTGAAAGATACACCTGGTATTTTCAAATTTTTAATTTCTTCCTTCACTTCTCTAGATAAGTTACGTCCAATTTTACCAATTTCAACTTGTGTACGTCCTTCATGAAAGTTTTTCATGATTTCCTCTTTATCAACTTCAAGCGCATCTGCTAAACGTTTTGCAGTATCTTCTTTATCTTTTAATTTATCTTTTCCTTTTAAGTTTACAACGATGCGATATGTCGTTGAGTCTTGGACTAATACTTTGCCGTTTTGATCATAAATTGTCCCGCGATTTGCCTCTAAAACTCCATTTTGGTTTTGTTGTTCCTTCGCAAGATCCTTTACATTAACATTATGCACGACTCCTACCGCTTGAATATAAAATATGCGTAAAAGCATAGTAAGAAACAAAACAATAAAAGCAATCATCATATATCGAGCGCCTTTATTCGTTTGAAGTTTATGCATATTTATCTCCTTTCTTTTCCAATGTATTAATGCAAAGATGTGTTACTAACTATGTTCTTTATTATATTAGATACTATATTTTTCGAAGTTTTTTTAGTAATTCCTCTATAACTATAAGAAAACTAGCTATGTTACTATTTGTTTTTTATTAATTTATATTTTTAAAATAAAAATACGGTAAGTGAAATTTAAGAATTTTCAAATAAAAAGAACCTACTTTTTGTAGGTTCTTACGATTAAGCTATATGGTTATATTTCGCTAAAAAAGGAACTCGTTTTGCTACTAGTGCATACATTTTGAAAATAAGTTTTGCTAACGGCTCAAATATACGTGTACTTTGCATTACTAAGCCGCTTGTAATAAATGTTAAGAACGCAGCACCAAGTATATCTAGAGGATAATGAACGCCTACGTACATGCGTGATACACCGACTAATATTGCCCATATTAACGCGATATATTTAAGTTTTTCTCCTCTAAGAATAAATACGAAAGCAATAGAAAATACAAGCACAGAATGATCACTTACAAATGATGAATCTGCTGCATGCGGTACTAATTGATTTACATGATGTGTTATAAAAGGACGCGGATGGTAATATACCGCATGTATAAGAACATTTACTAATAATGCAATACTAACTGAAAGTGTCGTATATAACACTGTATATTGTTTTCTAATTGCATTCTCTTTCTTTCCATTATTGAACCATAGGATAAGCATGAATAGAATAGCTACATATGGAACACTATTTGTAATAGCGATCATTAGCGTATCTAATAGCTTGGATGATCCAGCAAAGTTATTAATCCATTGAAATACTGTGTAATTCATATTACTCTCTCCTTATTATTTCTCATTGTACTTTAAATAAAGATACAAGTTCTTGATTTACACAGTATACAACATCAATATGAAAATGGGCTTAAACTTTTCTCATCTAATTCTCATGTTATTACTATTCATTTGACAATCGTGTAACTATTTACAAGAGCTAAGTATGTATAAAGGTTGTAAAACATTTTAAATAGTATGGTAAACACTTTATGCATGAATATAATATTTAACATGTTCATTTAAATATAATTTCTCTGAAATCATATTTTTATTCCATACGAAGGGCAATATTACCAAATTGTTCTCCTTGCTGCATTCGATTTAAAGCTTGAATTGCTTCTTCTAATGGATATACTTTATCAATGATTGGTTTAATATTATGTTCCTCTATAAAATGAATCATCTCATTAAATTCTTCACTGCTGCCCATTGATGTTCCCATTATATCGATTTGATTATAAAATAATGCTCGTAACGGCAATTCAATTTTATCTCCTGAACTTGCACCAAAATTAACGATTCTTCCATTAGGTTTTAATATATCAAAATATTTCAAGAAAGTCGCCGGACCTATACTATCTATAATTAAATCTATTTTTTCTCCATGTAAGCACTCTTCCCAATTACCAGAACTATTAAAAGAAAAGTCTGCTCCATATTTTTCTGCAGTCTTTCTTTTGCTCTCTATCCTTGAAGTAACACTCACCTTTGCTCCAATTGCTTTAGCAAATAACATAGCAAAAGTTGCTACACCACCGCCGATTCCTGGAATTAGAACATGTTCTCCAGATTTCAATTTCCCTTTTGTAAAAAGTGCTCTATATGCAGTTAATGCCGATAAAGATAACACACCAGATTCTTCCCACGTAAGATATGATGGCTTTTTCACTACATTTTCAGCTGGCACAATAACATATTCGGCAAACGTTCCATCTGCTGGTCCACCTAACACTTCAGGTAACGCTGGTATTTCGTGAGTATTATTCCATCCAATACTAGGATTTATAATAACCTCTGTATATAGTGTGATATTTGAAACACCTTCTCCTAATTCCGTAACAATACCTGCACCATCTGATCCTAAAATTAAAGGTAATTCCATTTCTTTTCTATTATTCATTATAAATAAATCACGATGATTTAAACCTGCTGTTTTTAATTTCACTTTAACTTCCCCAACATTAGGTGTTATCTCAGCTGATAATTTATATTCTAAACCCTCTAATCCTGTTTTATGTTGATGTACAATAGCTTTCATTAATTATTCCCCCTTAATACTTTCAATGTACTAGAAATATCGAAATAAATAAATTTTTTTGATTTCTAAGCATCAAAAAAGGAGGAAATACAAATGTATTCCTCCTTTTAAAGAGTTTTTTCAAAAAGAATTTTATAAACTTTAGTTATTAATGAGTAGTATAAGGAAATGTAATCGTAACAATTGTTCCTTCATTTTCTTTACTCTCTAATTGAATAGTTCCGTTATATTTTTCTACAAGCCGTTTTGCAATTGATAATCCTAGTCCATTGCCGCCTTGTTTACGACTTCTCGCTTTATCAACTCGATAAAAGCGGTTAAGAACAAAAGGTAAATCTGCTTCAGGTATGCCCGCTCCGTGATCTATTATACTAATTTTAATTTTGCCCGATTGTATACTTGATTCGATGCAAATATACTTATTAGCTTCTTTCGTATACTTGACCGCATTATCCATTACAATAATAATAATTTGTTCTAAGTAAGATGATGGGATTGAAACATAAGCTTCATCTGTATCCAATTTCAGATCAAATTGAAAGTCAGTTTGCAGTACTGCAAAGTTTTGTGTAACTTGTTTCAATACGCTATTAACATGGACTCGTTCGGCTGCTACTGGATGCATCTGTTCTGATTCAGCCCTTGATAGCTCTAGCAGTTCTGAAACTAATTTATTTAATCGATCTACTTCTTTTAAACTGGATTGAAGGGATTTATCCAATACTGCTGGATCATTTTTCCCCCATCGATTTAGCATTGATAAGTGCCCTTGAATAATTGTTAATGGTGTTCTTAATTCATGTGATGCGTCTTCTACAAACTGTTTTTGCTGTGTAAATGAGGTTTCTACTTCATCCATCATTTCGTTAAAAAGAATCGATAATTTTGCGAGTTCATCATTATTTTCTCTTACTGGAACCCTTTCGTTCAGTCCGTTTTTCTTAATACGCTTCATCGTATCTGTTATATTTTGAACACTCGATAAAAGCTTTTTCGTTATAAGTATTCCACCTAAAAAACTAAACACTAATCCGCATATTCCCGCAACAACCATTACCACTAAAATTATTTTTAATAAATGATCAAATGTCTCTAAGTTTTTCGCAAGCTCAATAGTTCCAGTAAATTTCTTTGTTTGAATGGGTATACGCTCAACTAATATTCGATCCTCTATATGTCTTTTTATAAATGATTCATCTTGCGTAACCATTTTGGGCTCTATCCATGCTTCATTAAAGTCTCGTGAAACAGTAACAATAGGTTTTCCATCTCTTCCTATAATACGAATCATTTGATGCTTATCGATCATGTTGTTTAGAAATTCTTTACTATTTTCAAATGTTTTGCTCGAGAGCGTATCATTTTTATCTTGAAAATATGCCGCTATTTCTGTCACTTGTCTGTTTATTTGTTTCTGTTCATAATCTATAGTCCACTTATTAATTACAATGAATTGTAATGCGCTATACAAAATAAACAAAATAAAAACTAGTGTAGTGGACCAAAGTGTTAATTTCCACTTTATAGGTAAATTTCTAATTCGGTACATAATGTTTTTTATCATTTCATTATATATCCAGCACCGCGGACTGTTTGGATATACTCCTCCTTATCTACACTATGTAACTTATTACGTAAATAACGAACATATACATCGACTATATTTGTCTCAACCATTGCATCGTATCCCCATACTTGATCAAGTAAAATATCACGGGTAAGAACTCGATTTATATTTTTCATAAACATAAGCAATAGCTCGAATTCTTTATTTGTAAGTTCAATTTCTTCGTTTCCTTTAGTTATAGTTCGAGATTCAATCTGAAGCTGTAAATCTTTAAACGTAAGAAAAGATGTGTTTTTATGTTCTATATTTTCTTCTCTTCTAAATATAACTCTCATACGTGCTAAAAGTTCTTCAATCGCAAACGGTTTTGGAAGATAATCATCAGCTCCACTATCTAAGCCTGTCACACGGTCCATAATACTATCACGAGCAGTCAACATAATAATAGGTGTATTTTTAGTTGCCCTTAGTCGACGACATACTTCCAGTCCATTTAATCCTGGTAACATTAAATCAAGTAAAATGAGATCATAACTTTTTTCAAGTGCAGCTTCTAATCCCTTTCTTCCATCAAGTTGTATATCTACTTTATATCCTTCATACTTTAATTCTAGTTCTAAAAAATCTGCCAAGCTTTCCTCATCTTCAATAATTAATATATGTTGCAACGGTACTTCCTCCTATGCGATTAAATGAATAAGCAATCCTATTCCGAATATAATTGCGATGATTTGATGTACTTTTCGATACATCATCAATTTTGTTTTCTGATTAGATTTCTGTAAAGTAAAGCCTGCAACCCCTAATGCTATTAAGGCTAAAAGAGAAAATATACCACTATATATTAGTATTATATGACGACTTCCTTTTATTAAAAAGTAAATGCCGTGAGTAGTCGTAACAGCTATTACAGCGTATCCAATTAATACGTGAAACTGTTTTATGAAAAGGTATAGTTCTTTAATCATTTTAAATCCGTGCATATTTTTTTTCCTTAAAAATAACCATATTTGACGTAAGAACCATAATGATGCAGCTATAATTGCCCCGTATTCACCTAAAGAACCTAATTTCTTATTTAGCCATTGTACATTTAATACATTCCCATACAAAACATTAATAAATAGCAATTCAACACTGCAAATAATAATAGTAATGCCTATTATTTTAACATACATATGGAAATATTTATTTCTAAGTATTTTCTCCATTTTATATAATCCCCTTTTGACTCAAAAACTCTATAATCAGCAGTGTATCAAGTGAAAGAGAGAATAACATGAGAGAAAGATTAAAATAAAATGAGAATCTGCAAACTACTTATATTTTATTTATATCCTTTTTGGCCAATTCTAATATGTTGCAAATAAACGGTACTTTTGCATTTGTATATGAAACACGATCAAAAGGATATGTAGCAGCAAGTTTCTCTTTTAATTCTCTATATTCTTCACGTGCCCACTCATGATTTTTTAGAAAGTCTCGGAATAAAAGGTTGTTCTTCCATTCTTCACTATTATAAATATAAACATGTAAATGGTGGGTACCAGCTCTCCATTTACCTTTTCTAAAAAAACGCCAATTAGGTGTTTTTTTAGGAACATATTCATAGCCAATTTCTTCTAGGGCTTCCCTCCAATTTTCGGTGATTTGTAAATTAGTTACACCAATCATCATATCAATAAGAGGTTTAGCCCCTAATCCTTCAACGGCTGTACTTCCTATATGTTCAATAGCAATAATTTCTTCATGGAGTGACGGCACAATTTTATTTTTTTCATTTAAAAACTCTGTATGCCAATATTGTTGGTACGGTTTAATTATGATTTTTCCATCCATTTTCTTTCCTCCTTATAATTGTACATTATTATATTTATAAAATTTAAGTTTATTAACATAGGGATTTCACAAAATATGTCGAATACTGTAATAGTCAACTTAATTATATTAAATATGAGGTGAATAATGAAAGATATTCCAGTTAAAATTCAGTTAGATACTATAACATTCCAACTAAAAAAACATCATAATTTTGATTGGCTTACAAAACTAGGTACAGTATTTGCGGTTTTTGACCAACAAGATTCCGGTAATATAAGTTTTGGTGTTGAAAAGAATGGGAAAAAGAACTTTATTAAATATGCAGGGGCACAAACACTCGCATATAATGCTTCTACAAATGAAGCTATAAAAAGATTAAAAAGCTCAGTTACTATATACAATGAATTAAAACACGTTTCTCTTATAAGTTTAATTGATCACTACCCTGTACAACATGGATATGTTTTAATTTTTGATTGGTTTGATGGTGAATGTCTTCACCCGCACTGGAGTTTCCCACCTCCAGCGAAATATATTGATCCTAGCTCACCATTTTATAAATTTAAGCATTTATCTATTAAGGAACGCATCGTATCATTGAATTCTATTTTTTCTTTCCACACTTACGTAGAACACAAAAACTATGTAGCTATTGATTTTTATGACGGTAGTATTTTGTACAACTTTAAAACGAATGAAACAAAAATTTGTGATATTGATTTATACAGTAACAAACCGTATGTAAATAAGATGGGGCGAATGTGGGGATCATCTCGTTTTATGTCACCTGAAGAGTTTCAACTTAATGCTGTAATAGACGGGAAAACTAATGTATTTAATATGGGGGCTATGGCTTTCGCGCTATTAGGTGGCGGGCAAGATCGTTCCTTTATGAAATGGGAAGCTAGTGAAGGCCTATATGAAGTAGCATACCGTGCTGTAAATGAAAATCGTAGTGAGCGCTATGCGTCAATGGAAGAGTTTAATAATGTATGGTTAAAAGTCTATAACGCTGAAAAGTTTTAAAAACTACATACATTATAAAATGTGTATATAAAACTTGTACTTTTATAATGTATAATACATATGGGATTGAAATTCAGAATAACGAGGCATGTATTATGAACTTTGTTTACATTAATCAAAATGTTTTAAATAATCTTCTATATATTTTAAGTAGTATATTTGTTTTTTATTTTATTTATGATAGTGGATACTTTAGGAAGAAATATAAGAAATTGCTTATTATTCTTTGTACGAGCATCCCACTAATTTTATGTATGCGGTACCCCATCTATATGGATGAAAATTGTATTCACGATTTAAGACAAATCCCCTTTTTAATTGGTACACTTTATGGTGGATTTCCTGTCGGTATTGCATTACTCATGATTTTATTAATAACACGTTTTATGTTTTATGGTTTTAGCCTGTTAACAATCATTGTGTATGGAATGATGTTAATAATTACAGTATTCGCATCATCAAAATTTAATACATACAATAGAAAAATGAAAGTAGCTTCATCTATATTTTTAACTTTTTTCCTTGCATTGTTTACAACAGTAATTGTTTTAACTCTATCGGATTTTGAAGTGAATAATTTGTACATTATTTATTTCATTTTATTACCAACTATTTTAATATTATTTATGGTCTATTTTAATGAAGTTTTAAAAGATGCAATATGCATGCGATCAAAATTAATAAAAGTTGAAAAAATGGAGATTGTCAGTCAACTCGCTGCAAGTATTTCACATGAAGTACGGAACCCTTTGACGGTTGTAAAAGGATTTACACAACTTTTAAAAACACCCAATATAACTCAACAATCCAGAGATGAATATATTGAACATATACTTGAAGAATTAAATCGTGCACAGGCAATTATTGATGATTACTTAACTTTTGCCAAACCTGCTTCAGAAAAACTAGATCGTATTTCAGTTGAGCACGAGTTACATCGAGTTATTAAAATGATATTGCCTTTATGTAATATGAATAATATTAATATTACACAAGAGTTCTCTGAGGGAATAATTATTGGTAATACACAGCACTTCCATCAATGTTTTTTAAATTTAATAAAAAACAGTATAGAAGCAATGCCAAGTGGCGGTAATCTAATTATATCTACAACTGTTAATAATAATAAGATCATAATACGGATTCAAGATAGTGGAATCGGAATGTCGCAAGAGCAAATTAATCGATTTGGCGAACCATATTTTAGCACAAAAACGAAAGGTACTGGTTTAGGAACAATGGTTGCTGTAAAAATTATCGAAACGATGCGAGGCACATTGAAAATCCGAAGTGTTATAAATAAAGGAACTACTTTAACAATCACATTACCTAAATGCAGTAATGAGGAGATTTCGTATAATAAATGAAAAAGGAGCTATTAAGCTCCTTTTTCATTTATTACGATACAAAAAGTACCTACTATGTTTTTTAAGTTTACATTTTGTAGAGACTAATTAGAAATTAGTATCCTCAGCCCCAACAGCTGCATCCAACAATTATTAATAAAATAAATAACACAACTAATAAAGCGAAACCTCCACCAAAACCACAAGAACCACCGAAACTCATGTTTTTTCCTCCTTTTGGTTTGAAAACTAATAGGTAGTTGATTTTTTTAACTGGTTCGTATTATACAGTATGTGTATCTCCCATTTTTGAGCATGTCTTCATAAAAATTAGTAAAAGCACTCTATTGAGAGTGCTTTAAAATGGGTACCAGAAACTTTGGAATACATTCAGCTTTAAGTAAACTGCAATAACCAAAATGATAATACCAACAAAAAGTGTGATGTAATCCTCCTTTTGTGCGTCCTTTGCATAGTACCACGTTCGTTTATCCTTTTTTCCAAAACCTCTTAAATCCATTGCATTTGAAACAGTATCAATCCTTTCTAATGAATGAATAATAAGTGGCCAAAAAATTAAAACACGGTTTTTCATACGAATCCACAAGCTCGCTTCTCCTTTTTCAAAAGGTACGCCTCTTGCTTCCTGTGCGTGTCTAATGATTATATATTCAGATTGAATGCTTGGTATATAACGCAGTGCAATATTTATTGCATATGTAATTTTATAAGGAACAGCAAATTTATTTAAGCTGCTTACAAATTCACTTGGATGAGTTGTATAAATAAAGAGAAGTGTAAATGGTAATAACGTAAAATATTTCAATGAAAGTGTAGCTGCATAAAATAAAGTTTCATATGTAATTGTTGCATAACCTATATAAAAAAAAGAGGTATACGATCCCGTTAATTCCGATCCATGGGTGGGCGTAATAAAAAGAATCATAACGGAATTTAATAAACTAAATGTAAATATAACGCTGAAAATAACTATTATTTTACGCAATTGAATTTTTGCAATTAAGAGGCCGATACATCCAACAATAAATAAAATTAGCAATATACGAAAATCAAAAAATAAAAAAGTAAGTGTCATACAAAATATAAATATAGATAATTTAATTGCACCATCCATACGATAAAAATACGTATTATGCATATTCCTCCCTCCTATTAGCCTCAATATAGAGTTTCACAAATGTTTCTGGAGTTGGAATTCCGCTTAATTTAGCTAGTTTTATTAATGAAATCTCTCGTAGATTAGCTCTTTGTAACATTCCTTGATCCCCTAAAACAGCAGATACAGTATTGTCCGCAATAATTTTCCCTTCATGCAGAACTACCGCTCGATCTGCATATTCTAAAGCAAGATTCATATCGTGTGTGATAATAATAAAGGATATGCCCCTTCCAGCCAATTTTCTAATAAACGACATAAACTGTTTGTAATGGTAATAATCTTGTCCAGCTGTCGGCTCATCTAATACAATAATTTTTGGGTTTGTTATAAGTACAGATGCAATAGTAACCCTCTTTTTTTGTCCATAGCTTAATGCCTGAATTGGCCAGTTACGAAATGGATATAATCCACAAATTCTTAAAGCTTTTTCGACTCTTGTCTCAATCTCATCTTTAGAAACCTTTTTTAATTTTAATGAATATGAAACCTCTTCTAAAACAGTAGGCTGTGTAATCATTTGATTTGGATTTTGCATAACGTAAGAAATAACTTCCCCGCGTTTACGAATAGACCAAGAATTTATATTTTCTCCATCGAATGTTATTCTCCCATTCTTTGTTTTATTTATTCCTATAAGAGTATGAGCTAATGTCGATTTCCCTGCTCCATTATGACCCAATAACGCTACTATTTCTCCCTCTCCTATTGAAAGGTTGATATCTTCTAAGGCTGTATGTTTGTTATTGTACGTAAATGATAAATTTTCTATCTTGCATAAAGCTTTTTTAATATATTTGTTTTTTGATGAAACTTGCTTCTGCATCCAGTTCTTTAATAGGCTATGAACACCTGCATTACGAAGATTTTCAATTGGAAATACCCTAACATTATTACTGTCAAAATTTAATTTCTTTAGCGCCTCTATATAAATAGGTTCTCTTAGTCCGATATTTGGTAATATATTAGAATTTAAAATACTATCCGGTGAACCAATGGCAATAACTTCCCCCTCGTCTATTAAAATAATTTTATCTAAATCAAGGTTTAAAATTTCTTCTATTCGATGTTCAATAATTACAATTGTTTTATTATATTTCTCATGTATATTTTTAATGAGTTCTATTGTATTCAAACTACATGCAGGATCCAAATTAGCTAACGGTTCATCAAATAATAATATATCTGCATTTGTCGTTAGCAGACCTGCAAGAGAGACTGTCTGTTTTTGACCTCCTGATAATTCATGTGGACTTTGTGTATGAAAGTCCTGCATGCTTACCTTGTTTAAAGAATCCGTAACAATCTTTCTCATTTCTATTTGATTTACACAATCGTTTTCTAATGCAAATGCTACATCCTCTTCGACAGTAAGACCTATAAATTGTGAATCTTGATCTTGTAATATTGTCCCTACGTGTTTACTCTGCTCAAAAACACTACCTTTTCTCGGGTCCTTTCCAGCTATTAAAATGTTACCGGTACTTATCCCTTCGTAAGAAAATGGGATTAGCCCATTTATACAATGCGCTAATGTTGACTTACCTGAACCACTTCGTCCAGCGATAAGTACCTTTTCCCCAGGATATATTTGAAATGTAATATTTTTTAAAGTAGGCTGCGTGGCATGCCTATATTGAAAGGTAAATTGTTCAAAAGAAATAATTGGTTGCATGTATTCATCCCTACTTTTCAATTTTTAAATGTGTATGTTTCTTATTTGATTTCGCTAAGCCGATCGTGATTGGTAAGCCAAGAACTAAAAATACGATAACGTCTGCAATTGTTGCGCCTAGTACTTGTATAACTATTTTGTCAAACGGTTCTCCCATCACAATAATATCGAATGCCCCAGCAAATATAATAGCAATGACAATACCAATTAACCCTGCAATTGCAAAATAAGAAATATCACGGTTATTATACGTTCCATGTTTTACACTAAAACCAACTCTTTTTTGTATGAGTCCCATTGCAAAACCAATAATACCTGAACTAATAACCCATCCCCACCAAATACCCCAACCAGCGATCGTATCTGTAACGGTATGACCGATGAGTCCTATTAAAAGTCCTGCTACCGGGCCAAATAACGCTCCAAAAACTGTTAAAATAGCCAATGCGGGTTTAATAAATGTATTCGGTGCGATAGAAAATCCCCAAAGCCCTAATACCCCGTATAAAGCTGCTCCAATTCCAATAGCTACTACTAGCTTTGTCGTTAATTTGTTCATTACAATTCCCCTCTCGTATTATTCAACTTTTAATACTCTATATTTCTTTTGAAAATAAATTATGCATCGACACTTCCTTTCTATACAACAAAAAATGACCTCTTAAATAAGAGGTCATTTTCTTTCACGTACAAGAATCCCCTTATCTTTCAAAAGACACATAATGTCCTCTGCGGAATTAGCACCTTCCTATGTAATTACATAGGGGTTGCTGAGGCTTCATAGGGCCGTTCCCTCTACCTCTCTGGATAAGTATTAATTTGTAATTCGTATTATGGCACTAAGAAAGATAAATTTCAACACTTTTCTAATTATTTTTATTTTTTATTAAACAGTGCATTTAAATCATTGTATTCTTATCGGAATTATGAAATAATAAATTCAAAATTGTTACAGGGGGGAATGTATGATGAAAGTAATTGGTTTAATTGGTGGGTTAAGCTGGGAATCTACATCACTATACTATAAACATATTAATACTCTAACACTCTCTCAATACGATCAAAATGCGAAGCTAGTTTTATATAGTATGGATTTTGGAGAAGTAACTACTTTATTACAAAACCATCAATATGAAGAAGTGAAAAACGAATTAGTCACAGTTGCTAAAAAGGTTGAAAAGTCCGGGGCGGAATGTTTACTAATGTGTTCAAATACGGTCCATTTATTTGCTGAGGAAGTAGAACAAGCAATATCAATCCCACTTCTTCATATCGGTGATGTAAGTGCTAAAGAAATGGTAGAACAAAATATAAAACGTATCGGACTATTAGGAACAAAACAAACGATGGAACAAGATTTCTATACATCACGACTAGCAAAATATAACATTGAGACAATTATCCCAAATGACGAAGAAAGAACTTTTATCCATCACGTCATATTAAACGAATTAAGTAGAGGCATTATTTCAGAAACTTCAAGAGAGAAACTAATACAAATTACCAATTCATTAATTCAAAACGGTGCGGAAGGTATATTACTAGGCTGTACTGAAATACCATTGCTTATTTCCCAAAATGACCTTACTGTTCCTGTTTTTGATACTGCTTTTTTACATGCAAATACTGCTGTACAATTTGCTGGATAATAATATAAAAGCATAAAGGTGGATCCTCTATGCTTTTATATTGTCCGAACTATTTATTTAAAAGAGCATCAATAACTGCAATGGCTCTTTTGGAACCACCACACTCTAAAAAACTTTCATTCAGTTTTCGAATGCCATGTCTATACTTTTTATTTGAAAGAACGTCTGTTACCGCCTCTTTTAAAGTTTGCACATTAACATGCTCTTTCAATAATCTATGTGCTGCCTCAAGCTCAGTTAATCTTTGCGCTATCATAGGTTGATCTTTATCATGCGGTATTATCACAAATGGGACATTGTAATAAATTGCATCGTGCACACTATTCATTCCACCATGTGTAATAAAAACATCTGCTTCACTTAATATTTCTGATTGAGGTACGTAAGGGGCTATAATAAAGTTGTCTGGCGCTTGCTTAATTTTTGAAATATCATTTCTATCACCGATCGCCATTACTACAATCCCTTCGAAATTTGAAAAAGCATCAATACAAGTATTAAAAAATGGTTCGAGCCCTTCAAGAAGTGTTCCCATTGAAATATAAATAACTTTCTTTTTTGAAAGCAATTCAAGTGGAAACTTTGCATTTGTTTTGCGCTTTATAATACTCGGTCCAATAAAAACATTGTTTTCTCCGAACGAATCGCTATTAGGCTGAAAATAACGACTTGTATACACGAGACTAATATCTCCCTTATTATGCATAAATTGAAGATTATTTTTGGGCTTTACTCCAAATTCATGTTCCATTTGATACAGTAACTTTTCAGAGAGTTCATCGGGTTGGAATTGTATTTCTGCATTTGGATGAAAAGGCAAGGTTTCCAATAATTCTGGTGGAATTAAAAATATAGGAGAGGAAACTATGCCTGGAACTTGTAAATATTCCTTTACTAACTCTCCGGCACCAAATATATCATAAACTACGAAATCAAAATTTATGCTTTTACATAATTCTTTCGTAATTTCTAATATATATAAAGAAGTTTGAACATGTACATGAAAGAAAGATTTTAATCCATATGAAGTTTCATTATCAATAGAAATCTCCTTTAATAAATCCGGATGAGTATGTACAATAGCCCCCAAAACTTCAAGCCTTTCCTTAAAGTTTTCCGTTGTAATATAGTGTACGTTATCTCCTCTTTCAGTAAAGGCCTTTACTAAACTTAATGTAGGATTTACATGTCCCTCTGCAGGAAAATTAATTATTAAAATATTCAACACGTATTTCTCACTCCTTACAATTCAATGTTCTTATTAATCGTACTGTTATTAATACAAGCAATCTTCCTCTAATAGTCCCAATATGCTTACTACTTTAGGTTGATAAATAATTATCAGTCATCGGAAAAGGCATCTACATAAGTAGATGCCTAACTGTGATAAGGAGTGTTCTCTGAGGTTAGGATAAGCTTTTCTGCTTGTCCTATGCTATCAATATATGAATTATTTTATAAAACGTGAATAGTTAATAGAATTATTTTAACCATTTTATTTGATCAAATGGATAATATACCATTTTCACTTTACCTATTACATGTGACTCATCGATAAGTCCAAGTGTATTCCTACTATCTTTACTATGATTTCGATTATCACCTAATACAAATAATTTATGCGAGGGAACTTTCATTTCTCTAAAGTTTGAAAAATGATTTGATACTTGTGACATATCTAACTGTATATACAACTCATCTCGCTTTTTACCGTTAATATATACCACATCGTTTCTTAATTGTATGTTATCCCCTGGTAATCCAATAATTCGTTTCACGTAGTATGTAGGCTCGTCTTCTTTTTTTATTATTACAACATCACCATGATGAAAAGAAGAAAAATAAGCACTAGCCTTATTAACTAGTATGCGATTATTTTCATTCAAAGTAGGTTGCATCGAAATTCCTTCTACCACACAAAATAAAAATGACTTATTAATAAATAATAATTCCTATTATAATTAAAATATACCTACATATTTTTCTCCAATCTTTTAGAATCAATTGCTTCATATATACCTCATTTCTAATCTATTCGTATGTAAAAACGTCTCTAGTTCATATAAATGCCAGAGACGTTTCGTATATTTTAATTCTCCTTAGAGTCATCTATTTTTGGTGCTTCGCCAGTTAATCGCTTATTTTTTAAATCAAAATAAGCATCTAAAACTTCTTTTCCAATATCAGAGTTAATACCAGACTTATCATTTATAACCCATGGTACTACAACGGAAAATGCTACTTCTGGATCATCATATGGCGCATATCCTGCTAATGTTAAATTATAGCATTCTCTACGATTGCCTTTCTCATTTCTCCCAATATCACTTTCTCCACCGTATACAGTCTGTGCAGTTCCTGTTTTTCCAGCTGGTTTATAGGGTGCTTTTTGGAACGCCCTTACTCCCGTTCCATCCCCTTCTTGGAATACTTTCCTAAAGCCTTCTTTTACTTGATTGATATATTCTTCTTTCATATCAATTCTATTTAAAACAACGGGTTCTATTGATTGTACTACTTTACCGACCTCATCTTTTTGAACGGTTTGTTCTCTAATTTCTTGAAGAATTTGTGGTTTCATACGATACCCGCCATTTGCAATAGTTGAAATATATTGTGCAAGCTGAAGTGGTGTATACGTATCATACTGACCAATAGAAAAGTCTAATAAGAAACCTGGCTGATTATCTTTTCTCCCAATTTGCCCCGCTGTTTCATTCGGTAAATCAATACCTGTTGGAACACCTAAACCAAATTGTCTGAAATAATATCTCATCTTATCAAAGTATTCTTGTTTAATATCTAGTGAACTGTTCTTTACATAATCCACACCAGCAATTTTTAATGCTGTGTTAAACATATAAACGTTAGAGGAAACTTGTAAAGCTCTTAGGTCATCTATATCTCCAAAATCTTTCCATGACTTTTTCTCCTTAGTTCCTTTAAACTTCATAGGTGCATCATAAAAATGTGTTCCCGGTGTTATAGCTTTTGTTTCAAATCCGGTTAATACTGTAGCACCTTTAACAGTTGATCCAAGCTCGTATGAACTTGTCAGCGTACCTAAAGCGTAATCTTCTACTTCCATTTTCCCATCTTTTTCTACAAGTCTTTTCCCAGCCATCGATAATACTTGGCCGTTTTTCGGATTCATCATTACAACGAAAGCACGGTCTAACATTGATTCTGAACCTTTATATGCCTTTAATATTTTTTCTATACTCTCTTCTACTTTTTTCTGTAATTCCATATCAATTGTTAACGTTAAATTCTTGCCGCTTTTCCCTTCAGAAACTGTCTCCGTTCTAATTGTATTACCTTGTTTATCAGCAATACTTCTTACTTTTTCTTTCGTGCCATGAAGTACATCTTCGTATTGCTGTTCGATGTAACTTTTCCCGACCCGGTCATTCCGGCTATACTCCCGCACTAAATAATAATCTAATCGTTCACGTGGTAATCCCTCATCAGCATTCGAAACATTTCCAAGGACTGAACGGAATAAGCCATCATTTACATAGAGCCGTTCCCAATCAACTGATGCGTCAACCCCAGGGAGATTTGCTAAATTTTCGCTAACCACAGCATATTCCTTTTCACTAACATCTTTTTTTATAATTTGAGGTACCATTTGATAACCTGAAGTCATTTTACTTTTAATAGCTAACACTTCTATGTCTTTTGCTGTTAATTCTTGAAGATTTTTTTCTGTAACTCGCTTTCTTTTTAACTCTTCTATTTTTTTGTCTAACTCTTTTCCGTTAATATCCTTTACTCTAAACTTATCTATTTCTTTTTTAGATACTAAATCTTGAGTAAGTTTTGGATTTAACTGCATCCAAAAATCTTTCTTATCCGTCTCGGTTAACTTATCTATATCTTCTTGCGGCATTTCAATTATTTCTGCAAGTTGTCTTGCAGTTTTTAGCATTTCTTCCGATTTTACACCTTTCACCTTTGTATATGTAATCGTACGTAAAGACTTATTGTCCACCACTGAATTCCCTTCACGGTCATAAATTTTGCCGCGTGGTACTGTAAGACTAACAGTTGCATTCTCTCTTTTTTCTACTTCATTCTTGTATGTTTCTCCATCGAAAATTTGTACTTTACCTAACTGGATTATAATTCCAGAAAATAATAAAAATACGCAAAAGAATAAAATATTTAACCGTATAGGTAGTGCTCTACCACTCTTTTTCTCTTTCTTTTTCACCCTGTCATAATCTCCTCCTTACAACATTTTTAATATTTTTTAGCTCTCTATATTAAAAGTAATGTACAATTTCCACACATTACTTTGTACGTATATTAATATAACGTTTAAAACTTAATAGAAATTAAAACAAATATAAAGAAAAAGTAAAGTTTACTAAATTAAATATAAAAATACCCAAGAACAAAAGCTTAGCTTTGTTCTTGGGTATTAAGTATTTTAGGAGTTAATATTAGAACGTATTGAAATACATCTATCATCACAATTTGATAGAGATTGTTTACTCTGAATTTTCGGCAAGTAAATAGTTACAGTTGTCCCGACGCCAACCTCACTCATTATACTTATTGTTCCTTGATGACTTTCAATAATTTTATAACTTAACATCAATCCAATACCGGTACCCTTTTCTTTCGTACTATAAAAAGGTTCACCTAATCTTTTAATTCTTTCTTCAGGTATTCCTATTCCTTCATCTATTACACTAATAATGACACCATTTTTATGTATTTCTTTTATATGGATTGAAATTTTCCCATCATCTAGCATTGCTTCAATTGAATTTTGCAAAATATTAATAAATACTTGTTTCAATTGATTTTCTGAGCATTCAATGATTATCTCTTTGGAATCTGTAAATAGTTCAACTTGAATATTTGTCATGATTGCTTTTGTATTAATTAGTGATACGACATTTTTAAAAATTTGATAAATATTTTTCTTTTCTGTATTTATTTCATCAGTTTTAGCAATCGACAAAAACTCTTGGAGGATTGCTTCTATTCTTTCTATTTCGGAAAGCATAAGGTCAAAATATTTTTCTTGATCTTCTTTATTAATTTGGAATAACTGTATAAATCCTTTAATTACAGTTAATGGGTTTCTCACTTCATGAGCTACACCGGCTGCTAATTGACCAATTGCCGCAAGTGTATCTGATTTATTTAGCAATTCTTCTGCCTTTTTCCGCTCTGTAATATCACGTACAATAATCATAATTTTATCTTGTAATAATGGTAAACATCTAGCTTCAAAGAAATCGATACTTCCATTAAGTGTTAGAGGATATTCTACAATTACATTCTTTCCTTCTTCTTTCAATTGGCGAATTGCTTCTTGAAATTGCTGCGCTACTGCAGATGGTAATATTTCGTAAAACTTCTTTCCCATAAAAGCTTCTGCGGGTACGTAAAATTTTGTAGGAGATCCTGCTTTATAATCTATAATTGTCCCATCATCTTCTGTTAAAAAACATAAATCTGGTAAAGCTTTAAAAATTAATTCTAATTCAGAAGTTTGTTGTATTAATTGCTCTTCTATCGCTTTTAAATGTGTAATATCTACACCAACAGCCCAGTAACTAAATCCTTTTACAGGAAACTGCTCTGATATATTGGACCACATTATCGTTTTGATTTCTCCATTTTTACATGTTAAATGCATTTCCCAATCTCTAAAATTTTTTCCGCAAGTCAAAAATTTATTTTGTATTTGATTGCGATAATTATGGTCAGGATACAGTAATCGAAGTGCGTCTGGATTCCCAATTATTTCTTCAGAAGTATAGCCTGTTACAATCTCACATTCTCGATTCCACAAAACAAAATCTCCATTGTAGTCAAGCGCATCAACCATAACGGGCATATTTTGTAAGATCGTATGTAATTCTTCCTCTTTTCGAGAAAGTAACGATGTATTTTGGGTTTGAAATACTTTTTTTCCCCCGTCTATAATGAGGTTAGAAAGCATTTCGAAATATTTTTTACAATGGAAGATTTCGCTTTTTTCGGACCATACAGCAAAAGACCCTAAATATTGATTGTATAAGAAAATGGGGATTTCAATTTTGGGAAGTTTACATACTTTCATTTCATTAATTCCAAATGAAAATATACATTCGTTTTCAGCATCAAGAAGTTGATGTGATATGTTGGTTAAATTATAAAATTGTTCTGCCATGGTTTCTATTGTACTCACATCAATAAGTTCCATTAGCCGCGCATTCATCCCTTTTTCACCTCTATATGTAAAATTTATACAAATTTAAAATTCATACTTCTCCATTATACGAAGAAAGTGTGCATAGGTATATAGCTGTAGAATAATTATTCAAACAAATTCTATTTTTCAATTAAAAACAGAAAATTATATACGTATGAAGTGAAACTTAAATCAATAAGTGTTATTTATCCCTCATACATTATTAGCCACACGAATCGTGATTATATAAACAGTGCGAACCTCACTTAACCTCCTTACGTCCACCAAGTTTTCATATGTGAGTCTTACGCGCCACTAGTAGCGGTATTAAAACACAATAAAAGTAAAGTTCATAAAATTTTCACAATTAATATGAAAATTATAAACATTTATTCCAATATATTCTATATAATGGAGTGTAATAAGGCTTCTATGAATATCATAGAATACCTTACCCCTAATAAAAAGAAAAAAAGAATCCTACTTGGATTCTTTTTTTCTTTTTATTACATTACAAATTTATATAAAGCATGTGCAACACCATGTTCTTCATTTGATAACGTCTCGTACTGACAAATTGCCTTTATTTCATCTACTGCGTTTCCCATCGCAATTGATACATTTGCTTTTTCCATCATTGAAACATCGTTAAGTCCATCACCTATTGCTACAGTATTTTCAACTGGAATATTAAGATGTTTTGCTAAAGTATATAATCCATTTCCTTTTTGAGCATCTCGATGATTAATCTCTAAATTATGCCAATATGAAGATGTAATTGCTAAATCGGTATTATGCAGAAACGTTTCTTTTAATTTTTTTAATTTCTCTATGTCATAAGAAAACGGTAAAAGTTTATGCACATGTATATCCATTTCTACAATTGGTTTACAACTTTTCGCACTATGAAACGCTGTATGCTCAAGGTATAAGGCTGCGATTGTTTCTAACTCTTTCAAGTCGAAATTTTCTTTTGAATTCTTCACATACTCAATTTCATTACGTACACTCTCTACTCCATAATCCGGTACATACACACCTTTATCAGTATAAAGTTGATAATACAAGCCATTCTCTTCAAGATATTCTACAATCTCAAGTGCTTGCATATTTTGAATCGGATATCTCTTCATCATTTTTTTATCTTTATATATAAGTGCACCATTTTCCGCAATAATCGGACACTCTAAATCAACTTCTAACAATAGTCGTTCAATATCCACCATAGAACGTCCTGTACAAATTGCTACAACATGGCCAGCTTCCTGACATTTTCGAATTGCTTCTGCATTTTCTTTACTAATCATTTTATTTCCCGAAAGAAGAGTTCCATCTAAATCAATTGCGATTAACCTCATTATTTCTTCACCACTTTCTATAAATACACGAGTTCTAATTAAATAAAAGGTATCGTTTTCATACGGTACTCGTGAGCTACTCCTTATTTATAATTTATGAAAAGCGTTTCAGGTCAAGAAATAATTATAAATAAAATCCAAAGCTTTGGATTTTAAACTATGAATTATAACTAGTATATTTTGTCTCACACATGTACACATTTTTTTCTTCAGTTGGAGTATATACTTTAAATTTTTCTAAACACTTTCCGTAAATACGAATCGTGATAACGTTTTCATTTTCGCTAATTTCAAGAATATGACAATCAGCTGGTGGTATTACTTTATCCGTTTCTCCTTCTCCCAAATACAGATTTCCTGTATGTGTTAAATAAAACAATGAACTTCCAAGTTGCTTCGTTTGTATAAAATTCTGTACCATTATCCTTCCTGAATAAACACCTTCTACTCCCCATGTGCCATCATGATCATGTAAAGGTGTAGCCTGCCCATCTTTCCATACGAGAGCTAATACTTCAAAACGTTTGAACGGATCTTCATACAGTAAGTGACGTGCATATTGAGTCGAATTCGCATTCTGTTTATCTAACGGAAGCCATGTTTTCTTTTCTAAAAGTTCTTCTAGTAATTTTTCAATTTCACACACGATTTGTTCTTCCAATAAATCACCATCTATTAAATCAGTTACAGCTTTAATAAATGTTTGAAACGTTTTACTCCCATTGCACGTTAACATAAGCACCCTCCTCTACTCTTTTTCCACACACCTCCATACTATAAAACACATTAAAATTTTACAATTGAGAAATAAAAAACAAGGTACAATACAATGTACCTTGTTGAACGTTTTATTGAGTTTTTAAGTGAATAGGTAAGTGTTTTAAGGTTTGTTCATTTTCCAATATACATTTTTCTAAATTGAAAGATGGAGCTAACTCTATTTTTTCAAAAGTATTTATAAAGGTACTTAATGCAATCTCAGCTTCTAAACGTGCAAGTGGTGCCCCTAAACAAAAGTGAGGCCCTTTACCAAAAGTTAAATGCTTTTCATTTCCTATTCGGTGTAAATTAAACTTAGAAGCTTGTGAGAATTTTTTCTCATCTAAATTTGCTGCACTAACCCACGCAACAATCATCTGATCCTTTTTCATTAAAGGTCCAAATATATTTGTATCTTCTGTAATCCTCCGAGCTAATGTAACAGGAAAGCGATAGCGTAATACTTCCTCAATCGCTTTTGCAACTAATTTAGGTTCTTCTCTTAATTCTTGATAAATTCCAGGTGAATCCACTAAAAAGCAATAAAAACTATTAATAATTAAATTTGTAGTCGTTTCATTACCAGCTGCTAATAAACCTAATGAAAAAGTTACAATTTCTTCATCAGTTAACCTTTCCTCTTCATACTCCGCTCGTATTAAATCTGAAATAATGTCATCCGTTAAGTGATATCGTTTTTCTTGGACAATCGGAAGAAGGTATGCTTTAAATTCATTTAACGCAATTCCTTTTTCCACATCCAAATCGTTAAATTTATCTTTACTATACGGCATAAATAAAATATCAGACCATGCTTTAATTTTTTTACGGTCAGTTGTTGGCACTCCTAATAAATCGGATATGACGGTAACAGGTAAAGGTGCAGCAAACTCTTCAACGATATTAACCTCACTATATTTTCCAATATGTTGTACAAGTTCATTTGCGATAGCCTGTATTCGGGGTTTCCATTGCTCTAAACTTCTTGGAGTAAATGCTTTAGAAACAATAGAACGTACATTGCGATGTTCTGGTGGATCAGTAGCGTTTATATTTATTCTAGTTTCTAAAGGAGGGATTGCGAATTGTCTTCGCTCCCTTCTACTTGAAAACAAGCGATAATCCGATAAAACTCGATTTACATCATCGTATAAAAAAACATTCCATACATCCTGCTCCTCATCATAATGAACCGGATGATTCTCCCTCATAAATTGATACCACTCATACGGATTCCACAATTCTTCTTTTGTTTTCAGCTTTGAAATTTCATGAACTAAAATCACATTTTCAGGCGAAGCCATAGTTCTTTCCTCCCTTTTCTTTTACAATAAAAGTGTTAGGTCGGTAGTTCAAAGTTGTATAATCTAACATATGTTATTTTAACATATGTTAAAGAAGATTTTTTATTGGAGAACTTGAGAAATATATAAGGGGGATTTTTATGTACGTTGATATTTTACTACTAGCTGAATTAACGACAGGACCAAAATACGGCTATGAAATAAAGAAAAATATTCAAAATCGGTTAGGTGAGAATTTCGAATTAAATCATAACACACTTTATCCCGCTCTTCGGCGCTTCGAAAATATGGGTGCTATAACGAAAAAAATACATAAACAAGTCGGAAAGCCAAACCGAAATATGTACGACATAACTGAAACAGGGGAAGAAATTTTTTATGAAATACTAAGAGAGTTTCCTGAAAAAATTGCGACAAACAATACTGAATTCCTTGTGCGTATCGCGCTCTTCGAAAAACTTGATTACGAGGCTAGAAAAGAAATTTTGACTACGCGCCAAAACGTGCTTCGAGAACAACTTACAGCCATCCAATCCCTTGACGTTGTCTCACCTTTTATTACAGAAGTTGTTGAATTTACTAAATCACGTATTGAACATGAATTACATTGGATTATATCTCTTATGAAGAAAATATAAAAAATAACAAGAAAAGTAAAAAATAATGAATGAAAATGAGATTTATTATCAATACTATAATTAATAAAAGGGCAACCTCGAGTTGGCTACCCTTCAAAAATTTATATTTCTGGATCGAAAGTTTTGCAATCTGTTTCTTCCGTTGTAGATGCGTGTTTACCTTTATGACTTACTACATAAATTGCATCTGCACTACATTTATTACCGTTAGCCCAAAATTTACAGTTGTTTACTTCACATAAAACGTCTTGTGCCATAGTATCACACCTCCTTGTTCTATTATCATTAACAAAATTCGGAGGTATGATACTCTTTGCCATGCATTTTTTATTACCTTTTTAGCTTCTTAATAATTCTATATCTCCTCGTACAATAGCATCGATATTTTCTGTTATCTTCTCAATGTCAAAATGCCACCATTGTATTTGCAATAATTCTTCTATTATTGCATTTGAAAATCTCTCTTTTATTTTATTTGCAGGGTTTCCGCCAACAATTGTATATGGTGCGACGTCTCTAGTCACAACAGATTTAGCTGCAATTATTGCACCATCCCCTATTTTTATTCCGGGCATAATAGTTGTATCCATGCCAATCCAAACGTCATTTCCTATAACTGTATCTCCTTTATACGGTAATTCAGACAAGTTCGGTGTGAATTTCTCCCAGCCATTCCCAAAAATATTAAAAGGATATGCCGAAAATCCATCCATTCGATGATTCGCTCCGTTCATAATAAAGGTAACTCCAGATGCAATACAACAAAACTTTCCAATAACGAGACGATCCCCGATGAATTCATAATGATATAACACTCGATCTTCTAATGTTTCCCCATGTTTTGCATCATAATAAGAATAGTCACCAACAAGTATATTAGATTTCGTTATTGTATTTTTTATAAAATGAACGCTTTGATTTCCTTCAATTGGGTATTTAACATTTGGATTAGGATTCATGTTGCACAGCACTTCCTTTACCATTCATTTCACTTTCTACTGCTATTACTGGCTTTAAATTGTATATAGGTAAGATAAACAATAATCCAATAACAAATAGTAGAGCCGTCCCCTCATACATCGTACCTAATGAGAACATCTCCTTTAATGAACCAGCTATACTCATCGTTACTACCATTGAACCGGTGAATAGTGGACTTAAAATGCCATTTACTCTACCAATAAAATCTGTATCACTATTTTGTATAATAAGTGTATTTATCCCTATTTGAATACACGGTAGGGCTAAACCACTAAAAAGTTGTGCTGTAAGTGTCACCCATAAATTTGTAGAGTAGCCTATAATACCAATTCCAATTGCCTGACCGAGCATACCTACAATTAACATTTTTTGCGGGGCAACGTTTTTCGCAAACATCATCGCTAAAGCTCCGCCAACAATCATTCCCGCACCATTGACTGTTAATAACCATTGTAAGCTTTCTTTTGATAAACCTAATTGCTCTGTCACAATAAATATGCCTAGTGGCTGAATTAAACCTATACCTAGTCCTGCTGCCATAAAACAAAACCCTAGCAAAGTTAATGCTTTTTTCTTTTTTACATATTTAATACCATCCAGCATTTCCTGCATTAGTGTGATTTCTTTCTTCTCATTTTCATTCTCGAGATCTTTCGGAAGAAATAACAAAACAACTGCCGCAAGTAAAATTGCGATACCTGTTATGACGATTGAAATATAAATTCCAAAACTATGAAAAATAAATGTTCCGAGAATTGGTCCTAATACCATAAATATTGCAAATATCGTTTGATATATAGACATTGCTAATTGAATTTGTTCCGTCGATAAATGTTGTTTAAACAACTTCATTCCAGATGGTTGAGAAAACTGCGAAAGGATTGCAGAGATTAGCGTCACAAAAAACACGATTTTCCACGTTCCAAACATAAGAGTAATTAATACAGCGAATACTGAAATCGCACTTAACGTTTCACACCATATCATTGTCCTCTTCGGCCTCCACCTATCAGCAAAAGTTCCACCAATGAATGAAAAAATAAAAATTGGGGCGAATTCAGCAACTGAAATCATTGATATAGCGAAAGCATCACCTTTCGTCATTTCCATAACATACAATAATACCGCAAAGTTTCGAACCCATATTCCTATTTGTAAAAATAATGCTGATGCAAGAATTCCCTGTACAAACCGATTTTTTAAAACTTGTGATACCCCATGATTTTGTTTCGGTTCTATAGTCGTCGACATAAAAAAGCCTCCTATTTCATGTTCTGAACAGGAGGCAGCACAAATCATATAAAAAGACTATATATTCGCAGAGCGAAATACATCCCTTTTCTATACATGTACAGACTAATCCTATTCAGAAGAATATTTCGTTTTTTAACGAAGATCTCTTAAAAATAGAATTAGTTGATCATTGGGATGTTTTCACCCTTCCGTTTCGAATTTAAATAACACATACATACTCTATGTAAAACATTTTCAATGTATGCATGTCTCAATTTAACTATTCTAGAAAGTCAAAGGCAATTCCTCTAAAGAACGCATTAAATAATTGCCTTGCCATTTAATGTCTTCACGATTGCCTTTTATTTGTAGTTCAGGCATCCGCTTTAACAAAGTAGTAATAGCAATCTTTGCTTCCAACCTAGCAAGTGGTGCACCTAGGCAGAAATGACTACCATGCCCAAAGGCAATATGACGGTTATTTTCTCGTGTAATATCAAATACTTCTGGGTTTTCAAATACTGTTTCATCACGGTTTGCTGAAGCTAATGCGATAATAACCATATCTCTTTTTTGGATTGTTTGTTCGTGAATTTGAAACGGCTCAGCCGCCCATCTTGCAGTCGTAATCTCTACTGGAGAATAATATCGTAATCCTTCCTCAATAGCTGAATCAATTAGTTTTGGATTTTCTTTTAATAACTGTAATTGTTCTGGATTTTCAAGAAGTGCTAATACTGTATTTGTAATTAAATTCACAGTTGTCTCGTGTCCAGCTACGATAAGTAACATAATCATTGAATATAGCTCCGGAGCACTAAGTTTATGCCCTTCGCTTTCTGCAAGTATTAAAGCACTGACCAAATCTTCTTTTGGATTTTGTCGTTTTACATCAACTAAATATTGAAGATATGTAATAAATTCAGATAGTTTCTTTTCAATATCTTTTATTTCTTCAGGTGTTTCTGGCGATGCAATGACAGCATGCGACCAAATTCTAAATTTCGCTTGATCCTCTTTTGGAATTCCTAGCATCTCGCTTATTACAATAATCGGTAATGGGAATGAATAATCATCCACAAGATTTAATGTACCTTTTCGCTCTATCTCACTTATTAAATTATCCGCTATTCTCTGAATTCTTCCGTCTAATTGTGTAATCATCTTCGGTGTAAAAGCTTTTTGAACTAAAGATCGTAAACGACTGTGGTTAGGTGGATCTGAATTTAACATGTGCGTAGTTAAATGATCACTATTGTCAACGGAAAGATACATGTTCTTTGTATCTTGAGGAAACACATTTGCCAGATCTTTTTTTAAGCGATTATCTTTTAAAAGTGGCAGAGCATCTTCATATCTTGTAATAAGCCACTCCGCACCTAATTCATTTTTATTTACAAATAGGACAGGTTGCACTTTTCTTGATTCTTTATAAATTTCATAAGCATCTTCTTTAAAATGAGCTGAAGCTAAATTAATACCATCTTCTATTCTTAGTCCAACTTTATTTTTCATTGACATTGTATTCCCTCACTCTCATTTTTTTGAAAACCAGCCAACATTTGCATTATACTCTAATAAAAACGTGAAAATTGTAAATTTTTAATCAAAATCTTACTTCGTATATTGAAAAATAAAAAAGTGAGAAAGTATAATCTTTCTACTCTCTCACTCTTCTTTATGCAAAGCACATAAAATTACTAATTTGTTGATATCGGTAACTTACTTTACGACGTCGGCCACCTTGCCAAGTGTATCCTGAGACTCCGTTTCTTCTAACTTCTGTCGGAAAGAACCATAAGTCTCTTCCGAAAGGCCCAGGACGATGTAAACGTAAATATCCCCATCTTCCTAAGCAATTACACATCCATGATTTCATATTGCCAGCTTGTGCAGGAGAAGCAAATGTTGACGGTAAAGACGGAGCTTGTGATGGTGGTGGTGACGTTGGAGCATCTTCCGCATCATCTGGTCTGTAATCTTCTTGTTCAATATCTCTCGCTTCATTTACAGATTCATATCCGTATTTTTGCGGATTATAATACATTCCTTGATCATATGGATAATTTTGTTGGTTATACATATTAACATATCACCTTCTTTTCATTCATTTCCATTAACATACATATGTTGTAGGCCAACTGTAGGAAGCTTATGTATAGCCCAAATTCAACTAAAAAAATAAAGCTTGTAGTTTTAAAACTACAAGCTTTTTCATAAACGGAATGTATTTTTTATTTACTCAACTTCACACTATAAAAACGCATTTCTTCTAGTGAACCTTTAAATTCAAATAAATCTTGATTAATTAATGCTTTCAATCGGTATTCTAAAATGGTATCCCCTACAAGTTGTTCGACATGACCAAGCACTTCCCCAATTACTCTCGGAGCTTTAAGGAAGTCTTTATCAGCACCTATTCTTTTTGCGCATTCAATAATAAAAGGATCAAAATAGTCTTCTTTCACCGAATGTACTTCATTGTCTTTCCAAATTCTTAATAACTCTGTACTATTCGATAAACTATCCCATTCATGTTCAAACTTTTCTCTAGTCTCTTTAGTTAAATATGATAACTCTACAGAATTCCTTATGAAAGTAGCTAAACTTTCGGGCGGCAATTCACCCGTTCCACGTATATCATACTCTTGTTTTAATATTTCTCTGCTCGCTTCAGATGTATTAATTATACGAATATTTTTCTTATCTTTTAATTGAGCCATTACAAAACAAAGGCCTACATGTTCATGTGCGTTATTCGCCTTCCAGATGGTAATTGGTGTTTCATTTGGAATAGAATGTAGTTCTTCTAAAGTTTCCATAAAATTCATTAGATATTCTTCTTCAAAATAACCATCATAAGTAGTTAGATTGTTTAATAACCATTGCTGTCTTGCTAGTTGCCCTTTATTCGTATGTAATTGGTGTATCGGTCCAATTGAAAAGAATTCAGAGAATGAAACAACACTCTCCTCAAATAGTTCTTCTTGACTTAACATATGTTTTAAACAACCACCTGTTGATTCATCGAAAGTGATATGAATATGTGTACTTTCTTTTACATTTCTTTTATAGGATATATCATTCGTCAGCTGCTTAGGTATACTCATCAAGTGTTTAATCGTATCTTCACTATAGTTCTCTTCTAATAAATCTAATTGTATAAGGAGACTTTGCAGTAAATGTTTTGCTTCATCCTCATACATTTCATCGACAACATTTTTAATTTTATCTATCATGTAAATCCCTCTATTCATTACTAAAATAACGTAAGTTATAGTGTATCATATATTTTCACTTGATTATTACTAATAAAAACGTAAGAGATAAAAAAAGACAAAGAGGAATATATAAAATAGTATCCATTCTAGCAAAGTGGGTATCTTTTTTCGTTTAAAGATACCCAAATAATGAAACTCACCAATTACTCTAATGAAAAACACAATCATACAAATCCAGGAACCCGTTTGAACTATTATATGAGGAACTGCAAAATGAACAACATTTGCTTGATGTAATAAAATTATTGCTGCCATACTTAATAGTAACACAATGAATAATGTCATTCCTCCACGAGGCAAAAATGCTTTTTTTCCAGATTTAGTTGGAATAACACTACTTGTCCTCCACTTACCTCCGAAGTCCCAATAAACATGTAAAAAGCTAACTAAGAATAATATACAAGCAGATATATAATAACAAGTATTTTTTTCTCCCATTATTTTATTGAAGTCCCTATCTTAAAAAAATGCTTTAAATCCCTCATTAGCAACCTATATATAATTACATAAAAAAAACCCTTAATGATTAATCGATTTTAAGATAAATCATTAAGAGGTTACTAAATTTCATTATGCATTATACCTACTTCTGCGGCGTTCCATCCTTGTTTGCCCTTGAACAGTGCCTTCATTGTATTGATCTATTTGCTCTGTCATTTCATATTTCGCAACTGGTTCTTCGTAATTATGCTCATGGACTCTTTCTGGTGCTTTATGTTTAGATGCTTTTCCGCGAAACTTAAATAATTTCATTTTAAGTTTCGGTAATCTTGGAAGGCGAATATTAAAGGATAGCCTTTTACGTTTCTTTTTTTGTTTAAATAAATTAGTATTTTCTTTATTAGTGTCTTTCTCTTTACGGTGTAATAACATCGCAAGTAATCCACCTAATATAAGTCCTCCAACTAAAAGAAGAATATATAAATAATGGCTTGTCATTAAATTCATCATACGTTCAAGTATGACTAACGACTGTACTTCTTTTATATCCCATAGTAAAGCAGCCCATAACGAGAATAATCCCAAAGTAAGTCCATATGTACGGAAACGGAATAAACACGGAATTAACGCGACACAAGCGGCAATTTTTGCGTTCGTAATTATTGAACTTGTTGATATATCCTGGTTCCATATGACTAACAGTAATGTTATAAATGGTGCATACGCTATCCAGCTACATATACGTGAATATACTTTTTTCGCAAAATAACTACCGAAACTAGTAAAAAATAATAGTCCTCCAATATATAAAGATTGTTCTAGAGGGATTTGCTTTATAATTCCTGCAATTGGAAAGAGGCCGCTTAGTAACATTAATAGCACATCTAATTTCTTCACAATTCCCCATTCCTTTCAAATTTCTTTTCACTAAATAAAAATCACTTTTCCAAATGATGTAGATTTTGTATTTCTAAAAAACATCTTAATCCTGTATGTGAATAAAGTAAATACGTAAAAGAAAAGATACATGACAAAGGATAGCATTATTTACATAGAAAAATGACAAATCCTGATCGCTATAACGAGCAGGATTTGTTTACTTTATTTAAAGTAGAATCACTGAATCTTTCTTTTCCATTTTTATTATATCTACATCTAATTCATCTTCAAACTCTTTAAACTCTCTTGCATCTATATCTGTGATGTAACTTTTTATCACTTTAACCATATGCATGGAATACGTCATATGGAGATTTTTTTCCAAGAGCATACTGGAATTACAGCACATGTAATGTATCATTTTAACGATATAATCCCTTTCTACAGATTTTACACCTAATGGTAGAATTTCAAGGATATATCGCTGCAATATTTCACTACAATTTAATGTGTATTCACCAGTGCTGTAATACATACCTTTTTGATCTGCATATAAACCTGTGCCATCCGTAACATTATCATGTTCTATCACATCGTAGCTTGGCACATCAAAAGCTGAATTTATTCTTATGACATTTATATTTGGAATCTTTTGCATAGCCGGAACAATCTCAGGTAAAATATCTATATCAATTTTTTCATTTTGTAACTCTTTTATCCAATATTTTCTCAAATCCGCATCTACAATGAAATAAACTTGTTCAGTTCGCTCTTTCGCATGTTGTAAAATTCCCATTAATGTTTCGGAAACAAATTGTTTAAAAAGAGCCCCCATATCATTTCTTTTTGATGGTTGTGGCAAAAATGCATTATGTTCATTTATATTTAATAATACGCAGTCAATCGTTTGCCACTCTGTATTCCCATATAATTTATATGAAATTTCTCTACCTTGTATTTTCGAAAAAATAGGTAGGAAATCAAATTTCGAGATTCTTTCAATTGATAAATTAACATATGTACAAGGTAAATGTATCTTATTCCAACTACGCTTCAAAAATCCTTTTTGTTCTAGTAAGCTTAGAATACTATTCACAATTGTTTCACGAGATACACTTTGGCCTATAAATAAATTAATAAAGGCTGAAATACGTTTTGTTCGTGCAAATCCTTCTCGAACGATTTGTTTTGGGTCAATTTTCTCTCGCCCATCACAATTTTCCATTGCGATTAACGCTAACGTTGCATCATTTCGCTCACCTGCAGTGGCATATACAGCTTTCATTACATCATCTACAAGATTTGTTTTATATTTCTGGCAATATTGCATTTTATATGGATTTTGCAACACTTTTTCTATATTAAATCTCACTACCTTT
The DNA here is from genome assembly GCF_001884205.1 of Bacillus sp. NH11B. NCBI lineage: Bacteria > Bacillati > Bacillota > Bacilli > Caryophanales > Bacillaceae > Bacillus > Bacillus sp. NH11B. Next base: position 233,524 of record NZ_MAOG01000141.1, read on the forward strand.
AGCAATACTGGAGAATCTGCATTTAATACATAAGATGCCTCACCAATCTTAGCTAAAACAATTTCACTTTCAATTAATGCTTGTTCTATTTCCATTAATATATTGTCGGACCAAACTTCTAACGTTAAAGTCTCTAACCCTTTTGGTGCAATTAAAGGAAATAATTCATTTTCATTATTTGTTACTACCTTTTTGCATTTTGGAAGTAATGTAAAATAAGAGAATTTCCGCTGAAATTCTTTAAATAAATACTCTCTATCCTTTACTTTTATACCAGATTTTATTTTAGTACCTTGAACTTTATATATTCTCTCATTATATGGAAGTAACACTATTTTATTTGTCCCCATAATATAGTCTTTTGGATATTGAAGAATATGATCTAATTCAACTTCTCCACCTATATGAAAATCATCTTTTAAATTTCTAAATAACTTAATCCATTTTATACCGTTTGTCGCTTGCTGTACTTTTAGCTTTACAAACCGCAATTTTTTATTATTCAATGTAAACTCTGAGGTAGAAATTAATATCATGCCCCGTTTTCGTCTCAAAAGTAAAGGGATATCTGGATGGTTATATTCTTGATATTAAGACTGTTTTTATGAGCATTTCGTATAAGTATGATGTAACTGATTAAAGCTATTTCAAAGACGACATATCGGCGATAATTCATATCTATTCTGTATAGGTGTTAGCAAGTTCGTTTGCAAACTTGTTAGCACTTTTTTATTTAAATAACTCATACATTCCTTTTCACTTTACTGATTATATTTCCAATTGTGTACTAATGTGTAGGTCCGTCTACCTACCATATTTCAGAAAAAATAGACGGTACGGATTGACGCCAACAAGGTAATGGCAATATAAATCTTCTTTCTTCTATTATTTCATTTCCAAGTATGTATATCATATTTTTCATTAATAGAATAAAAGAATTTAATGGTAATGACGATAAATTCATATATCCTATTTATATATTTTATGTTATAGTTTCATATGTTAATTAATTACAATGTTCTTCAAAAAGGAGTATACATAATGAAAGCAAAGAAACTAATATGTTTTTTAGCATTACCACTTATGTTAGTAGGATGTTCTAAGGACAATACAGAAGAGAAGAAGACTGATAGCTTAAAGGTTTCAGAGTCGGAAAAGAAGAAAGACGAGTCAATAGACAAAGAAGCAGATAAGCTATACAAAGAAAAAGAAGAATTGCTTGATGAAAAGGAAAAATTGCTTGCCGAAAAGGAAAAATTGCTTGCTGAAAAGAAAGCCAAGGAAGAAAAAGAGGTAACGGAAAAGAAAGAAGATACAGATAAAAATGAAGTCTCAAACGATAAAACAGTAAAAGAAGCTGTAATTGGAGAAGGTAGAACACTAGCTGAGGAAAGAGAGTATAGAGATAAGCAGTTAACTAAAGGTTCTAGTGCATCTTCTCCTTTAGAGAAGTATCAAGAAGATATTAAGGATACTTCTAATGACTTAAAGACGGCAGTTCAATCTATTAAATCCTTAGCTGAAAAAGATGGAACGTGGAAAACAACTCAAACAGGATTAAAGGGAGAATTAAGTAGAGTAAGTGGGAGAGCTAATAGACTAGCAAGTATAGAACCTCCTAAGGAGTATGATTACTTCAAAGTTCAATTAAGAGACGATGCAAGAGCAATTAAACAAATGGTAGACCAAGCATTTATAGCTTTAAATGAAAATGATACTGAAACAGCCAAGTTAAACATAGGTGCTATGATAGATTATGTAGATATAATGTCTTCAACATTAAACGAAATACAAAATGTACAAAATGGAGTTTAAAGGGATTTCGTTTAATAGGTTTTATTGTAAGACCTATACTCAAAGCATTATCTAAAAGCAAATTTTAATTACATAGAAATAGAAAAAGGCCGCCCATAGGACGGCTCTTATTTTTGTTTATCAAACTATTCTTTTGTTTTATTTCACTTTGATATATTCGTAAAACCATTTTCCACCTGGTCTAGTATCCATCCACCAAGTAATTTTATCTAATTCAGGATTTGGTAAGACCTCGGTTTGGATATAGCATAATCCTGTAAGTGGATCTACAACCACATTACCTTTTACTCCTCGTTCAGCCATAGCTTGAATCGCTTCGTTTAATAAATTGGTACCGAAACCGCCTGACTTAACGTATTGGTAACCACCATTACTCACGTTACTCCCTCCCCCAGATTGAATTGTTTTACCTACAATAACTTCAGCTACTGCTTTAGCTGCTTTATCAAAGTTATCACGATATTTTTTCATATCAACTTCATTATCAATAAAACAAATCTCAGGAAGTAATCCTGTTTTTGTTTTATTAATCCATCCAAGATCTGTTGAAAATTTAATTCCTCGATCTCTCAATCCGAATGCATCAGCCATCGCCTTTGAAATTTTTGCTGCTAATTCTCTATTTCCGTATGAAGGATGTAACCAAACTTCACAGCCTGTACCACCTGGAGAAGCATTTAGATGAAACTGTAAATCTGCATTACTATCTGCAACACGTAAATGATTATTAGCTGCATTGCTCCAAACTGTGGTTTGTGTTGTTCCAACCTCATCAGAACAATTCACATACTTCCACCCTGCTGCTTGTACATATTTAGCAACTGCGTCAAGAAACTTTCTATCCTCCACATGTTCTTTCCCATAAACACTATTTGCACCTTGTACAATATTATTGTGACCACCTGAACCTGCGAAACAACCCATCATTCAACATCTCCTTTTTTCTCGATTTGTTTTTGTTTACCACCTAAAACTTCAACTGCATTTGTTAATGCTGAAGGTAAAGGGATTCCCATCTTTCCAGCGTTTTCTAAAAGTGATAACAATTCATTACCCATAAAGAAGAAAATTGTCGCTTCACGAATAGCGCTATTACTTCCAAGTGCTATATCTAATTGGGTTGCCACTCCAACCAAAAGAAAAAGCACCACCTTTTTGGCGATGCCTTTGAAACCAACTTTACTTTTTAACTCTCCGTTATAACCTGCTGCAATCATGCCAGTTAAATAATCAATAACTGCCATTGTTACTAAGATTTTCAATGTTGCATCCCATCCTCCCAAGAAATACCCACAGAAGCCACCAAACGTAGCTATAAACGCTTTTACTAATACATCAATACGATCCATCTTTCCCTCTCCTTTTTATGCTGCAAAGTGACTTGGATCCATTCCAAATATCTCTGCAATATCTTCTTCACTTCTATCTTTTAAATAAGACTCAGTTGTGGAGATATCAGAATGATTAGCGAGTGATTTCAATTTTTCAAGCGGTACACCTTCCACTTTTAAATTATCTAACCTGCTATGGCGGAAACAGTGAGGATTGATTTTAAATTCCTTACCTTCCTTTTCGTTCAGCATCTTAGCAAATATCTCGCACCAATAATTAAATACGCTTTTATTTAAAAGTTTTCGCCCACCATTCTTATAAACTCTTACAAATAAATCTGGAATAGCGTCTTTACCTCGTTGATCTATATATAAACGAATACATTTCTGTACTCGTGGATTGTAATATAATCTAAACTTTTTACCGCGTTTCCCTCGCACCACATTTGTATAATATTGCTCTGTTAATCCTTCTTTTTGAACCTGGTAAACTTCATTCTTTCTCGCTGCACTGTAGTAAGAAAGTGCTAAATAAGTTGCTAACATATATTTCTCTTGTTCAAGTAATTCATCAATCAACCAATTAATTTGGTCCTCAGCAATAAATGTAATTTCTCTAATTGGATTCTTAGGTAAACCACGTACCCTTGAACCTACATTGAATTCATAATTATAGTCATCATCGTCTGCACAAAATTCAAGTGCCGAACGTAAAGCGCTCATCAATCCATTTACACGTGCATTAGACATTCCCATCTCCTGAAAAATAATAGATAAGTTTCGAATGTCTTTTCGTGTTAAATCAATAAGATTTTTATTTTCGAAGTGTTCATGTATCAGAAACAAAATAATTCGTAAATCCCAATTGTATTGTTGTAAAGTGCTTGCCGCTTTTCCTTGTGCTTTCTTTTCGATCAGAAAATCTTTGACTAGGTTTTTGTTTTCTTGGCTAACATACTTTTCATAAATTACTTGGTCTACTATTCGTTTCACACTGATCATCTCCTCAAAATAAAATGAGAAGCGAAATCGCTCCTCTTAATCTATGAATTGAATCTACTCAAAGCCGTATTTTATATAGTTCTATAGCCATAGGCGTATTATTGCCGTAACTGCCGCTATGACAGCTATGCCTGTCCCAATTATCCATTTATTTCATACGTCTTAAATGTCATAAAATCACTCCTTTATGAAAAATAAAAAAAGGACCAGCGTTTGCTGCTCCATCTGTTTTAACTAATTAATTTTTGAACCAATGTTTCTAGTGCTTCCACACGCTTACTCATACTTTCCATCTCAGCTTGATGACTTTCTTTCAATTCTTGGATTTCTGCATCATGCTTAACTTCAAACTCCTGTAAAGCCTTTATTGTAAGCGATGCATATGAATATAAGTGAATTCCTTTGCCACTTTCATCAACGAACTCTTCATCAGTTTCATCTACAATTGTTCCGTAATATGTTTTTATAGCTTGTGTTGTTAATGGTGGTTCACTAGGATCTTTCTCTTCTCTCATTTTGTAAAGCTCGTTTACCGCATTCTTGTAGTTAAATTGCCTGATTCTAAGATTCCTGATTTTTCCCAAAGCAGAAAATGAAACATCACGAATATTAGATTTATATTCTCTTAGAGAAGGACTCATAAAGTTCCCTTGAACGGCGCCCCATCCGTTTTGAGTTACAGATGATTTTAGTTGGAGAACACCAGTATATCCTTCTACCCTGCTATTACGTAATATAATATTAGGTAATCTTAAATCTGCATCTGAGATATTATCTTCGATTGCTAATGTAGATTGATATAGACCACTTTTTCCTCGTCTGAAATGCCAGTTTCCATTTCCGGCATAAAGAGCATGATAGTCGTTTGCGTGTAGAACACTAATTCCGTTTCTGTTAAGCTCCCAAAACACAGATTTTCTTATCTCAATACCAACTATGTCATCAGTAATACCAATGTTCGCACTAGCCTGAGGCCAACCAGCCCCCATTTGAGACATAAACAAAGCACCTGCTGGAGCGCTGGTTTTTCCATCAGTTCCAAGAATAAATGTTGGTTGTACTGCACCGTCATCTCTACGATAATAACCAAGGAACGATCTAGGAACTCCACTTTCGTATAGGCGTATAAATTGGTCATCAAGACTTACATAGTTATTGGTATTTGATGTTCGGATTTGGCAACCACTTAACAATCCAGATTTAATCCACTCAGCATTAACTTTACCAATTAAATCTATTCGCGCTGCATTTAATTTAATGTTCTCTTTACTCATATTGAATGCTGCGATTACATCGTTTTCTTTTACAGATATGCTAACGCCTTTTTCTGTCAATTGAAGACGTGATTCCATATCTCTTACATATGATGATGTAGCAAATGCACCGTTTGCTTGTTCTTTTGTATATACTTCTGTCTTTTTTGCTGCTAAATCGATACCTTGCTCATTGAGAGTAAAACGATTGTCAATGAGAGTCATCTTTTGATCAAACTGTTCAGTTGCTAGCTTGTTAGCTAATTCATTTAATAAATCTTCTTTATTCTGATTAACTGTCTGCTTTAAATCAGGTATATTAAATCCAGCAACATAATCCTCTACTTGTTTAAGCTCAACCTTTGCATTGATTGCTGTTGCCTGTTGTTCGATTTTAGAATTTGCATCAGTAAGTTTCTTACCTTGATCTGATAATACATTGTTTAAATCACTAACTGTGGAAGATAATCCGCTTGCCGTTTGTTCTATTGCTGTAACCTTTTTTTCAATGGTACCCTGATTGTTTTTTATATCAACAATGGTACGTGAAACCCCTTGAAGCGTTTCTTTTACTTCGTTATATTGACCAGTAACCTCATTTTTTACTGATTCAATATCAGGAACAACAGGATCCCAAATGCCATCTTTCCAGAGTTTTAAAATGCCAGGCTTACCATTAGAAATATCTAACCATAGAGTCTTGCTATCTTTAAGGCCTGTTGTCGGCGGATTCTTAGATTCTATAATTTCAACGGTATTTTTTTCAATATTCTCTTGCACCTTTTCAGCAAGTACTTTTGCTGCTTCTGATTCTTTTTGTGCATTACCAGCGGTTTCATTAGCTTCTTTCACTAATTTTTCTAGCTGATCTATCATTTCTTGTTTATTGCCAAGTGAACTAAGAATGCGATTGTAAATCTTTCTTAATTCTTCATTTGGATTAGTAATCTCACGGTAATCACCAAACACATATTTATCCTGTGTAGGATCGGTAAATGATTCATCACCAGCGATAACTCGAGCTTCTAAATAAAGTTTTGGTGTGAATCCTGTATCTTTAATTTTGATTGTATCGCCTTCATTAATCAACTCATGAGCTAGTCCGAACACACGACCAATTGATTGTGCTTCAACTTCATAAGAAACAGATGTGTTTACACGTTTTTTAAACTCAGTTTTCATCAATGTCATCAATCGTTGTGGCGTCATATTTTGTTCTTCTGTTTCTGGAGTATAGAAACCAAATTTGTGTTTTCCATGTTCATTCCAACGCTGGAAAGCATCGCTATCCGTGATATAAGGAAGACCGTTATTTATACTCTCAACAGTAATGACTTTTTCCTCTTCACCACGTACAAAACCAACAAGAGCTGTACAAATGTCTCGTGAATGTTCGATACGTTTAACGCCAACCAAGTCTTTCCCTATCTCTACTTCTTTTCCAGTTTCTTGACCGCGCTTTTTAATCATATCAACATACCAGCCAGTAATTTGAGAGCCTACTACTTCTACACGATATTGAATTTCTAAATCGAATAATGAAGCAATTTTCTTTAAAAACGTAAGCGGATCGATAAACTCATCAATGGTCATGGTATGGAATCCGGCGTATTCAGTATTACCTCGTTTCCACTTCATTCCTAAAAGTGCCATATCAATGAATTCATTAACCGTTTTGCTCTCTATCCGTTGTGGATTTACAATTCCGGATTTAGCAATTTGAACCCAAGCACCTGAAGAATATGCGGTAATAGATCTATTATCGGAATTCTTTTCGGCTTCAGTAATAACATATGGAACGATTCGACCACCACGGACTTCTTTTAAAACTAAGTTTTGTTGCTGTAATGTAATTGCGTCTTCTGTTCCATCAAAAGTTGTGAAATCTAGCATATCAATATTGTTTTTGATTTCCCAATGGCGCTTATCGTCCCAATAGTCCTGTGGTTGAATAGCCGAGACAATTTGATCAGTTTTGAAATCCACAACATGCAATATTCCGCTTGGTGTTCTCATCTATATCTCTCCCTATAACTAACTGTTGCGTTTACATCTGGTGGCATGATATCTATACGATTATCGCCACTTATTACTTTAGGAAAATCACTAAAAAAATCTTTTAAGTTAATCGCATTTATTCCGTTGATTGTGACGAGACTTCGTTCTGTATCAATAACAATTTTGTCTCCGGTATCGAAAATATAAGGCTTTGTATTTGATGGAACTTTGTTTACTTTCCAAATCTTTAAATCATCAATCTGCATGACATCAACAGGTTTATTTGTATCCCAACTCATGATTGAGATCATTACTTGTGCAATTTTTCGTTCTGTCATTGGATTTCCGGTTTCATCAATCCAACGTTCAACAAACGAAGCGTCATCTATTTCTGTACCATCTCTAAAACGGGCTACATAAACAGACCACTCTTTTCCACGCCTTGCAATACGTAACCTACCGTAAAATTGATTAAATGTATTAGGATGTGCCCCACTTGTATCTACTAATTTTCGTATACTGTTAGGCGTTCCTGCATTTCCAATACGCATGTATGATTTTGTGATTTCAGCATCCCAATATAAATCATTCATGTTAATTCGTGTGACAATATTACTTGATTCATCTAAAAGCAATACCTCCACACGACCCATTTCTCCAATACTTTTTGATTTCAAACGCACCCAAGTCTCCATTTCAAAATCTTGTAACGGTCCACCTGGAATATTTTTCTTAGCAATTGCACCGTGGAATCCTTTCTCTTGTCCGTAATCTTGACAATACAATGCGTAACCATCCCTTGATTTAAAACTGCCTGTTCCTTTCATTTCCTCAACTTGTCCAGTAACAGGAGTCCATCCTACAGATGTAGTCATTTCATCCCACATTACTCTTTCTCGTTCTTGTACTGTTGTTTCTTCCACAGTGAGAGGATAACCAATGCGGAAATAGTTTCGTTCTGTAGGGTATTTTCCAAACCATACATCTAAAAAAGTGCTTGGTTTTTTTGCAATCATTTCAATTAACGCTGGGGCTTCCACACTTCCATTATTAGTAAAATAAGAAGTTGTTTCTGTAGACCACTCTTGAGTAAACTTGTGAGTATTTGTTCCCCCTAATTTATATGGCATTGGACAAACAAAGGTAATAACGCCTTTACCTCTATTGACTATTTCATCCAAATCTATAGAACCATCAATAAAAGCGAGGTAAGTTCGATCTAACTCATCATCAAAAACAAGTTCAGCTGGTTGTTCTGTATATAACCAATCCGCTAAATCTTCCTTTATCTTTTGTAAATCAGCCATATCTTTTTTCGCTTTAATCACAAGAGGAACATCAATACGACGTTCCTCCGTTTCTGTATTAAGAAAAAGAGCCCCTGCGCGATTAGGGACTCTTACTAATTTTCTTTTAACTGGAGCCCAAGAAGGGCGTTTTCTTCCAACTAACATTTGTATATAATCTTTTCTAATCTTATTAAAAGTAAAACTGAGTTTCCCCAACGTGCTCACCACCTTTAAAATTGCTCTTTTCGTTGTCGATCACGATCTTGAAGTTCTGTAGTATACCTATAAGTTCCACCTGCTAACTCTTTCCCATCTAAAACGTTTGTCATATTCAATGTAAGATTTAGTTCTTTTTCTTCAGGTCGTCTATTTGGGAATACCTTTTTACTAGTAGCCGAGTTATTAGGAATATTAGGCTGCATATAATTCGTTAAACCACTTACCGCATCATTTGGGACACTATAATGAGAAGTTTGGAATCCAAAATCAAATACAGATGGCATATTACTCATCTGTTTCTTGACAGTTCCAACTACATTCTTTGCTGCATCCACAACAAAACGTTTCCCTTTATCCATCCCAACGCCCTCTGGAACCGCACTACCTATTGGGATCATGACCTTACTCGGACTATTTACCTGTAAAGCTCCAGAGATGGTGCTTTTAATTTCGTTAGCAATTCCGGCCGCTTTACTAAATAAACCACCAGAAGCATCATCAATTCCTTTTCCAAGCCCCTCTATAATTGATTTTCCAATTGACTGTAAATTTATAGTGCTGAAGAATTTTTCAACTGTATTCCACTTATCTTCAATGTCACGTTTTATTTCTGACATTTTATCTGTAACAGCTTTTCTCTTTTCCTCAAATTTTCTTGAAACTATATTTTTTATTTCTTCTACCTTATTGCTTGCTGATGTTTTCATATCCTCATATTTGTTGGTAACATCTGACCACATTTCTTTCATTTTTCGAACAACATCATCTTTCATAGCCTGATATTTCGACTTTACCTGGCCAGTTTCCCAATCTACCTGATTTACATGTTCACCAGCTTGCGATTTAGCCTCGCTCACAATTTCTTTATGCTTGTCTTTTGCTGTGGAAACCGTACTATCATATTGACGTTTTGCTTCCGCAATGATTGCGTTCGCTTCATCTGCTGTAATGGTTTTATTTTCATCACGCTGACGAATCGCTTCGGCTATTTTTCCATCACGTGTCTTTTTCGCATCATCAATAACTTTATCCCTAGCTTCCGCACTATGTTGAACAACTTCAGCTGCTTGTCTAGCTGATATCTCACTAGCTTGCACTCGCATATTTTCAAGAATAACCTTTTGTTCCATCTGATTTTTAGACATATGCTCAACAGCAACTCTGTCCATTTCATCCTGCAATGCTTGTAAAGAGATGCGTTCAGACGTTGTTAGTTCTCTGTTTTCTCTAGCGGCTGTTTGTAGAATTTCTTTAATTTTGTTTTCTTTCTCTTGTGTTTTTAGTTTTTCTTGTTCGTAATGTTGATTAAGTTGTTCAATCCGCTTATTTTCTTCTTCAGCTGTTAATACATATGAATCACCAAAGAACTTTTTAAGTCCTTCAATTTCCTTTTGTTGTCTAGCATTGGTTTTCTCTATAATCGTGTTAGCCAATTTGTCATACTGTCCAATGAGCTTTTGCGACTGTTCTTCTGTTATTACTTCATGGTAGAGTCTAATTTCAGTTAACTTTTGTCTAATACCATCGGATAGCTTGAAATACTCACTAAGAACTTTCTTTGTGGAGGAACTAACTTTTCCTTCTGTATTCGTAGCAAAGCGATCCACAGAAGCAATACTATCTTCAGTTGCTTTTTGATATGCTTTATATGCGACAACTCCAGTTCCAATTAGAGCGGCTGCTATCAATCCGACTGGACCAAGTAATAAACCTATTGCACTTCCTAAGAATCCAACCGCAGCACTAGCAAGACCCGCAGCACCACCAACAATTCCTAATGATGTTGCTAATGCTCCAATCCCTGACATAACCATCCCAACCGCTGCTAGAACTACTCCAATAACTGTTGCAACTGCTGTTAAAGCAAGAACGATACCACCTGTAATTGCGATTGCCTTTTGTACTGGTCCAGGTAATGCATTGAAGCCATCCACAAGCTTCTGTAATCCAGCAACAAAAGCACTAACCACAGGGGCAAGCGCATCACCAATTGTCTTTTTCATTGTGTCGAATGCTCCACTTAACTGTTCAATACGACCTTTCAAAGTGTTCATTTTCGTTTCAGCTGTCTCTAAAGCGGTAACTTTAGACATCTCGGTATACATTTTATTTACACCTTGTGAGCCTTCATTAAACAGAATCGTTGCACCACGAACTGCGTCTGATCCGAATAATGTTTCTAAAGCCATACTTCGTTGTTGGTCTGTTAAATCTTTCATAGATCCATGAAGAATCCCAGATATATTTTCTAAACTTTGGATATGACCTTCTTGATCATAAAATTTAGAAGATAGGAAAGCCGAACTTGTTGCTAATTCACGGAATGTAGTATCACACTTATCATTCCATTTCGTAACGCCTTCAGATTTCATTACATATTTTTCTAATGCAACTTCAATATCTCCCACACTTCTAGATGCTGGGGTTATGCCATTCTTAGCTAAGAAATCGAATCCAGCTTGTGCATTATAAGTAATAAGGCCTAAATCTTTCATTTTGTTATATGCTTCTTTAGTAGATGGGTTTAATCTCATAAGCATTGTTTTTAGTGAAGTACCTGCATCAGAACCTTTTAACCCGTTCTGTGCAAATACCGCTAAAGCTGTTGCTGTATCTTTAAATGTCATGCCGGCTCCCGCTGCAACTGCTGCGGTTGCTGATAAACCATATTTCAGTTCATGTACATCAGTAGCTGAAGCGTTAGCGGCTCCTGCAAGTAAGTTAGCGGCATCTGTAACACTTAAACCATCCTTTTTAAATGCATTCAAAGCGGTTGAAGCAATTTCAGCTGCTTCCCCTAACTCTAATTCTCCAGCTGCTGCTAAATTAAGAGCTCCTTCTAACCCACCATTGATAATATCCTTTAAACTAACACCAGCTTTAATTAATTCTTCAATCCCTTTTCCGGCTTCTACAGAAGAATATTTTGTGTCTTCCCCATATTTAACGGCTAATTCGGATAGTTTGCTCATTTCTTGTCCTGTAGCACCAGATACCGCTTTTATATTGGCCATCTGTTGTTCAAAATTCATCGATTCTTCCACAGCTGATTTCAGACCTCGACCGATAGCATAAGTCATACCACCAAATACCGTGCCGATTTGCATGCCAGCATTTTGTAGGTGGTTTCCCATTGCCTCCATACGATTACCGAAGTTCAATAGACGATTTCCTTGCTGATCCAATTCATGATTTGCCTGTTGTAATTGTGATTCGAATCGATTTAGTTCACCTGTAGCCCGATGAATTTGTTCAGCATATCTTTGCGCTGACTGGCTTGCTTCCCCTTCTTCCGTCTTAGCTCGGTTATAGGCTGATTGAAGTTCCTTAATTTTTTCTTTTTGTTTATCTACCGTACGAGATAAAACATCAACTTTAGCTCGTGTTTGTTCAGTTGCATTAGAAAAACCACCCATACCTGTTGTAATAGACTGAAATTCAGCCTGTAGGGCTTTTAAAGAATTATTTAACTTATCCATCCCTTTTTGTTCAGCTTGCTTATTTACTTGCTTTAATTCATTTTCAAATCTATTTAAATCAGCAACCGCTTTATTAACTTGTGAAGCATACCGCTGAGTTGCTGCATCATTTTCACCTAATTTAGCCTTATTTTGATTATATGCTTGCCGTAACGCTTTAACTTTCTCTTTTTGTGCGTCAATGAGCCTACTTAAAGCATCCATTTTCGCTTGCGTTTGTTGGCTAGCACTAGCGAAACCGCCCATCCCTGTACTTACAGACTTTAATTCACTCTGTAATGTCCTTACTGCACGTCCTGAATTTGCTATCCCTTGACGAAAATTCACATTATCAAGGGAAAGTCTAACTACTAAATTATTCATTGCATTTGCCAATGTCTCACCTCCTCGTTAGATAATGTTTTCAGCCGGAACTTCTCTTTCATTTGAATTCTGACCTTCACTATTTGAATTACCTTGTTCACGATGCTTTCGATTTAACCTTAAATAATGCCAAATATCCATTTCATTATCGATATGATGATGTTTGTATCCCTGACGTAATAAAGAGAGGTAGAGCTCGTCCATAAACTCAGTGAACGTCAACCCTCCTCCCTCTACGCGTTTGGGTTCTCTTCTTCTCCAACTCTAGGATTACCACCAGCTGCTTCCACAGTTTCATTTATAATTGCGTTAATTACATCTGAAGTTGTCGATAAGAATTTACGGGCATCCATACCATCCCAATACTGATCTAAAGTAAATTGTTCATCGAAAACATTCACCACAAATTTAACCATTTTATCCATATCCTCAGGACCAGGATTGTTTGGAATATCAGCAAGCTCAGGTGCTTGACGGATTAAACGAGCTGAAATGAACTCCGGTAAATTAAAAGTTTTCTTTTCCTTATTGATTCGTAATGTTAGTTTCATAGTTTATTCCTCCTTAGTTAATAAAAAAGAGAGAGCTTTTGCTCCCTCTTACTTGCCTGTTGGTGGTGTTACGGTTTTTTCATATACCTTACTAAACCAATTATCTCCTACAGCTTTTGTAAACGTAGGTTCATCGGCATCAGCTGTAAATTTTGGTCTATCATCAAAATCACGCTCAATGAATGATCCTTTAAGTTTTGTTGTTTGGAAGTTCGGTTTGTCTTTTTTCGTTTCAGCTTCTTCTTCCTCTTGTGAAAGTTTACCTTTGAGCAACCAAACATAACGATACTTACCGTTAGCTTTTAAAAAGCGGTATCCTATCGCTAAATATGGTTTTTCTCCCACACGTTTTTCGTCTAAAACACCATCTTGAATTTCTGGATACCCTTCAATATCTGCTTTATTTGACAACGAAAGACCTCGAACTTCAATTTCCACTTCAACTTCACCGTCTGATTCAGCAATTTCCGATTTTTTATTGTCACTCCACATTATTTCTGACGCTACCTTTTTTGACGTTTTAACCTTTACTGCACCTTCTAATTTCTTTACCGTTGAATACGCAACACCTGTTGCATCATCTTTTGTTAATTTTGCATAAACAAGACTATCTACACCGACAGTCGAACTAATTGTAATAATTTCTCCAGCCATCTATAACTCCACTCCTTTCGCGAATCGCATCGCGTAATGAAAAATTCGTGTATCATCTTCATATAAATCAGCAATCGCATAACGTGAGAAACCAATACTTTTCATGATTTCATTCACTTTTTTATGAATTGGTGTTGTACTAGCCTTTGACCAAATATCGATTTGGAATGTGATTTCACTCTCACTTTCTTCGTTATCTGCAAAGCTATCTGGCCTATTGTCTAATTCGAAAAATGTAATCCGCGGAAACTCTTCAGCAATTTTGGCTTTACGATAATAAACACGTTTTCCACCCAATAAAGAAACAAGCTCCTGATTATTTTCAAGAGCTTGTACAATTTCGGGGCGTAAATTCATCATAAATTCAACCTCATTTCGTTCTTCAAAATGTCTGTCATAGCACGAATTGCTGCTTCTTTTGAAGAATTAAATCCTGGTTCTATAAATGGTTGAGCTGGCATTTTAGATGTTCCCCATTCTACGAACTTCCCATAGAAATAAGGAGAACGATCCGCTTTATCTATCCCAATTTTGATAGTTTTTATCCCGCCCTCCATTTTCGCTTTTGTAACTCGTATATTATCAGCCAAATGTTGTCCTGTGCGCCACGGTTCGCTTTTCGTTGCTTTTTTAGGGCTATCACTTCTTGGAGCTATTTCTGAAATAGCTTTTCGAATAGGTTCACCACCAGCTGCAAGGGCTTTATCTTCAATCTTTTCTCCACGTAGACCCATTTGTTCTAATTCAGAAATTAAACGATCAAAACCTAATAAATCTACACCATCAGCCATTCATTCCACCACGCTTCCACATGATTGATAACGTGTGCTTTTCAGTTGGAATAACTGAAACGATGTCATAAATCGTGTTCTTATACTTAATTTTCATATCAGCATTCACATCAGCGCGATATCGGATTTCTGTTTCACCTTGGATTTCGCTATTAGCTGCGGCTGCTTCAAAGTATTTTCTTCCCTTTAAGAAGGTAAAAGAGCCCCATACAGTAAAAGAATCCTTATAACCTTCTATTGGATCACCGTCGGGGCTCTTTGCATCATCGTCTTTTACTTGGAATGTAAGACGTTTATCTAATTTACCTGGATTCATGTGGAATCACCTACACAATATTGCAACTGAACAAGTATGGATTGTAGGCTGAATGCTAGCTGTTCAGCTTTTCCAACTGCTTCACGGTTTTCATACCAATGGGCAATTAAAATACGAGCTGCTAATTTAGCAAGCTCGCTCTTTAAATCTACATTTTTACTTGTTGCATTCTTAATATATTGTTCAGCCGCTTTTATTAAGGATGTAATAAGCATGTCCTCCTCATTACAATCCACACGAACATACCCTTTTGCTTCTTCTAATGTCAATACCAAGAAGGGCACCTCCTACCTTATTAAGCTCCAGCTTTAGCCGCAACTGTAATTTGTCCATATACAACTGCTTCTGTATCCCATAATGTAACGTCTTCACGTTCAATTGCACGGAATTCTGTTGTATTTCCTCTCCAAGCACTTCCGCCTTCTTTCGTCATATCAAGGGACAATTGTTGTCTATCCCACAATACAATTGCTTCTTTTAAATTCCCAATGATAAACGGTGCTTTACCATCTTTATCTGTAGCAATTGTCTTATTGGATAAAGTAATAACCGGTTTTCCTGACAATAAACTACGCGTTGGATTTGTTGGATCTGGTTGAAGTAGTGGACGACCATTTTTATCTTCTAATTGATCTAAGTAATTGAATCCATCTTGGTTTGTAAAAATGTTTGCTGCTGCTGCAAAAGCTGGATCTAATGTAACATTTAATGCAGTTTTAATGCCTTTATAATCCTTTAAATCAACCTTTGTTAACTTGTTGATTTCTTGTAAAATCAAATAATTTCGAGTGGCAATTGATTTCTTCGCAATCCACTGACGTAAATAGGTTTCTAACGCTTGATCGGTATCATTTAATAAATCATTCGGTACAGGCAAGAAACCAGCGTAATCTTCAATAGCATACGGTAAACGATCAAATTGTGGTGAAGCAATTTCCTGCATTGCATTTGGGTTTCCATACTCAGACAATGGAGCAAAAGGTGTAGATGACGCACGTTTTTCTAATGTACGAGCTCCCTTATTTGTTGAAACAGGTTGTACATTTACATATTGTTCTAAGTTATCAACCGTTTGCTTTAATTGGTTAATTGTTGTAGTAATATCCTCTGGAACAATATAACCGCCATCTTTACTTGTATTCTCAGATAACGCCGCTTTATATTCCTGCATTACATTTGCTTCTTCATGACTTAAACTTTGACCACGTATAGCTTTCATAAACACTTCTTTATATGATGTATCTTCATTTTGAACTGATGCTGGAGGTAACGCTCCTGCTCCCGTTTGTGAATTTACAGGTTCAGGAACTTGAATTTGCTTCATTGCAAGATAGTTATCCAATTCATTTTTCGCATTTTTCGCTTCTTCAATTTTCGCTTTTGCATCTTCATACTTACCACTATTATTTAATTCTGTTGCTTTCGCTTTTAAATCAGCAACTTTTTGTCTTAATTCTTGTTCATGTTTATCCATTCGGTATTTCCTCCTTGTTTTGGCACAAAAAATAGACCTATAGTTCTAACAGGTCTAGTGCGTTTTGTATTTTTAATTGTTCATTAAGGTCCTTCTTTGGAAGGGAAGGCGATTTTGCTACTATTTTACTTGGTGTTTTTTGATATTTATCAAAGTAATCACTCATACACGCTGCGACTTCTTTTGCTTCCACAACTTCAATATTGAAGTATTTTTCAGCTTGCTCGCCACTTAGCCAAGTCTCAGCATCTACTAATTGTTGAATTTCTTCAATTTCAATACCTTCTTTCAAGTTTTCCTTATATACATTCATAATTCCAGACTCGATGTTATCAAGGTCCTTTGCTGCTTTTCGGAAATCAATTGCATTTCCAGCTGCATATGTCCAAGGCTTATGAATCATTAAGAAAGCATTAGAAGGGACAACAACATGATCACCAGCTAGGGCGATTACGGAAGCGATAGAAGCTGCAACACCATCCACATAAACAGTTTTTTGAGCCTTATTGCGCTTTAACATGTTATAAATAGCTAAACCAGCAAATACAGAGCCACCGCCACTATTTACATAGATATTAAGGTTACTTTTATCATCCAATTGCCCCAAAATATTTTTTACATCATCGGGCATAATGTCAGAATCATCCCATTTCCAACCTGTATTATTTATGATGTCACCATAGATAAATAGGTCCGCTGACGATTCCGTTTGATTTTTAATAGTAAACACGTCTTTAATTGTCCTCACCTCCTTTCAACGACAAACCTCCACTAGCCTTCGTTAATTGGTATTCATCTGCAATTTCAATAGATACATGGTTTAGATCGACACGATGTTTATCACCGTATTCTCCAATCCCATCCATATCCTCAAGTTCCAGCACTTTATTGATCGAGAAAGCACCAGTGTCTAACATAATCTTATAGAATTCCGCTCTAGATTTAGAATCAGCGCGAAGTAAACTTGTTAGATTAAATTTCAAATAGTAACGCTTTTGTTCATTAAATGAAAATGTTTTATAAGAAAACTCTTCTTCATATTGGATAAGAATCGGGCTCAATGTATTTTGAATGAAATCCAGTGCTTGTTGCTCAATGTTAGAGAATGTAGCACGATCTAACTCATTAATCATGTGCAATGGAATATTAAAGATGTTTGCAATCTCAGCTTTATCGAACTTCATGCCTTCAATAAATTGAGCATCTTTCAATGGCATTCCAACCTTCTCAAATTCTAAACCAGCATCTAAAATTGCTATCCTTTGAGCATTGTTTAAACCTGTGTTTGCTTCTTCCCAAGCATCACGAAGTACATTTTTCGCTTCTTTATTTAATGGTTGTTGAGTTTTTAATATCCCACTATGAGCTGCACCATTTGTAAAGAATTTCCCTTTAAACTTTTGTGCCGCCTGTGAGCTACCTATAGATTCTCTTGCGATTTGGATAGGTGGTTTTCCTTTCAATCCATCTGTAGACAATGTAGTAAGATGAATAATGTCATCATCAGGTATTTTTATAGGTGTACCATCTGGCAAACTAGTAAAATACCATAATTTATTCGTCTTTAAATCCACAGCTGGAGTTGTGACAGCTGGATTCAATGCCCATAATTCTTTTGGTCTGCCATCCCCCCCCCAATGAATATTGATATAAGCATTTCCCCATGTATTACGATGTGTTTCGATTAAATGTTTGAATTTAAATGGGCTTTGGTAAGGATTTGGTCGTCTTTCCAAAACAAACGATACTTGGTGCATCTTATCTCTTTCTCTTCCTTTTGATGTCTTTCTAAACACTTGAAAAGGGAGCATTGCAACACTGTTTGCAAGGATATTAATGCATCGATATACTGTCGGAACCCCTAAAGATGATTCAACCGTAACCTTTTCACCACTTGCGGCTTGATAACCAAATAGACTTTTAAACCAAGGAGACGGATTTTTTAAATCGGTCGTATCTTGATTCCTAAATAACTGCCGAAAAATCAAAATTTTCACCTCCTTTCTATCTTCTTATCATTACCACCCCCAACATTGTGAGAATAAGTCCTAATAGATACCATCCGCAAATTGGATTAATAAAAAAAGTCGTCCCGACAATAATGGACAACCCCGAAATAAGTAAAATATCTTCTAAAATACTGATAAAGAACAATAAAAACCGCATGTAATTCCTCCTAGAATGAGAAATCTTGACTTAAGATATATGAATTTAAGTCCATCTCACCAGAATTGAGCATACAACGAACATGTGAGTTTATTACAGCCGCAATTGGATCAATTCTTTCTGTTGCTTTTGACTTGTCCAACATAATGTTTTCGTTAGCATCCTGCCTCGTTATAGCATTACTAGTTGCCCAATTTAATACAGGGTTGTTATAGTGGATGATTTTCTTTAGATACACTTGTTCTCTAAAATCTTTTGTAGGGCCTGATAAAGTCGCCATTCCTTGGCGTATCTCTATCATCGTATAGCCTTCAGCTTCCATGTCTTGCATAAACTGTGTTGCATTCCACGGATCAGCACATATTTCTTTAATTTTGAACTTATTCTCTTTCTCCATGTTTCTAATATGTGTTTTGATAAATTCATAATCAACTACCGCACCAGGAGTTGTCGTGATCCATTTTTGTTGTACCCACAGATCATAAGGAGCTTTATCCGTTTGTCTCTTCTCAGCTAACGTATCTTCCGGCATAAAGCTATGACTTAAAACAATATACTTATCATCCTTCTTGAACTCAAATGAAATGCTTGTTAAGTCAATTTTGGCAGATAAGTCGACTCCTACTGTACATTCCAAACCTTTTAATTCAGATAATTCAACAGTTCCATCGCAATCTTTCCACTTTTTCATGTCCATGTAGCCGTTTTCCTTCATATCAACCCATCGATTCATATTTTTAGTAAGGAAATTCCGCATTTTCTCTGGCACATCTAATGCTGATTGTAACTCCCCTTTTAAAAAAGAGCACCCTTCTTCATAGCTACATAAAATGGGATTTGCCTTCTCCCATACATTTGGATTTGTGATTTCATCATCCTTATCTAATTCATTGACCATTACAAAATATTCTTCATTTTCAATATCAACATTTGGATCTAGAATCTTAGAAACATATTGATATTCCACACGATAGCACGGATTATTCAAGTTGAATCCTGCCGTTGTAATAATCATCATTAATGGATTTGGTCGCGCACCCGAACCTGATACAAGAACATCATAAATCTCAGAAGTAGCATGAGCATGATATTCATCAATAATCCCACATTGAACATTTAAACCGTCACCAGACTTTCCAGCATCTTTTGATAATGCTGAGATAAAAGAATTTGTCTTTAAATGTTCAATTTTCCCATAAGCGATATTGAATTTTCCTTTTAAATCATCGCATCCATTCATCTGTGCTTTAATCTCATTCCAAACAATTTTACTTTGCTCTGTTTTTGTGGCACCAACATATACTTCAGACATATTCTCACCAAAGGCCATTGCTTCATATGAGCCAACGCACGCTAAAGATTGTGACTTTGCATTTTTACGTCCTACTTGCCAATACGCTTTTTTAAATCGGCGTAATCCTGTATTTATATGCACCCACCCATAAATATTGCTAAATACAAAGATTTGTATAGAATGCGGTTCAATTCTTTGTCCAGCCAGTTTCCCCTTTGTATGTTTAAATAAAGACATCCATTTTAAAAAACGAAGTGCCTTTTCTTCATTGAAAACATAAGGGAAATCTTCAGAACCTTCACGCTCAAAATCTCTTAAAAATCGTTTGCAAGCTTGTTTATGCTTCTGACAAGCAACGACCTCACCACTTAGTACATCATCACAATAGTCCAACATCCATTGTCTTATCATGTTATACGTCAAACTCCTTTTCTACGTTAGTTTTCGGACCTTGTTTTATATTTGGAATTACAATTTTTGCTCTCGCACTTGGTGTAAGACCAAACTCAACAGCCAAAGCCTTCATTTGCTCATGTAATTGCTTCTTCTTTGTAAGTAGTGGATGTGGCACTTTATTGGTTTCAGCCGCCTTATTGGTATATTCGACAAGTAGTCCTTCTTCTCGAATAATCTTGGTGCATTCAACATAGTCAGAAAAAGCATCACAATAAGTTGCTAGTGCATTAACATCTATGTTTGTAATAACATCCAACTCCAATAATTCACCTGCAATTCGTTTGAACTCTCTCTTAGCAACTGAATCTAACCATGTTGGTGGTTTTACTTTATCCTTTTTTGCTTGTAACTTCTTTTCAGCCGCTAGCCTTTGATCGATTTCTTCTTTTGTTAGTCGATTTGTATTTCCTTCTAATAAATGTAGATGAATCGGTTTAGCTTTTCTTCCCATGAGAACCACCTCCTTCAGCCGAACCCCCTTTTATGGAATAAAACGAACTTTTTACACGGAAAGCTAGGCGGCGGTCTACGGAGATTCGCCTTTTGCTTTTTCATAGTGGGGGGTTGTTTATGAATTTTTTCTTTCGAATTATTTTCTGTTTTTCTTCTCGTCTTCTTTTGTTTTCTTATTATGGCAAGCATGACAGAGTGTTTGTAAGTTAGATGGTTCTAATCGTTTTGACCAATCCACTCGAATAGGTATGATGTGATCGACTACATCACCTATCTTAATGATGTCCTTGCTTCTACATTGAACACATAGACCATGATCTCTACGATAAATAAGCTCACGCATATCCTTCCACAGTCTTGAGTTGTAGAATGAACGTGAGCTTTTGTTTCGTATGTGTTTGTCATAGTATCTTGTGGTCTCCTGTACTTTGTCTTGATGCTTACTACAATACTTATCCCGTGTTAGTTCATTGCAACCTAAAGACTTACACGACTTGAATGGTTTACTCGGCATCGGAATCGGTATCCTTATACAACTCTTCAATAAACCATGTAATTTTTGGATAAGTAACTGGTGGTAAGGAAACATGCTTATTAGTTTTTATTATCTTATAATCCTTCCCAAGTTCATCTAATGCGCCTATAACACGTAACAATTCTTCTTTATTCTCAATACGCTTCTTGTACATTACCATCACACTCCTTTACTTAGTTCCTTCCATCCTCTTCCTCAACCTTTCCATCTCATCCTCAATAGCAAGATTCTTTTTATTAATCCGTTCATGACACTTTGCAATGTCCGATTGATGCTTACGAACCTTATCGTTCACATATGCAGCAACATGTTCATGGCCACAATGAGGACAGGTAAAGTAACACTTCTCAATACGATTAGGAAGCTGCGCTACTTTCGGTTGCATATTGTAATCTTTATTACAGCTAGAACAATAGACTTGCATCTATCCTCACTCCTTTAGCAAACGGTTCTCGCCCTAATATGTTTGGGCTTACGATCTGTAACCTGCGACTTCATAATATTAGTTACACCACGAGGAAAACTGATTCGTTCTTTATATTTTGGTTCTTCCTCGTACATACAAGCATCTTTAATTAGCTCAACGAATTCTTCGATCTGTTTAGCTGTATTTATAAAAGATTTGCGTAACATATCGAACGCTTCGCCTAGTGTTCCTCCAATAACAACAATTGCAGTTTCCATCCTTCATCCTCCTCCATAATAAAAAGCACCCGAATGGATGCTTTTCTTTCAAATATTCATTTATGCTTCAATTGTGGTACGTGAAGTTTTATTCTTTTTCCAATCACCTAATGTTTTTGCACTCATCTGTGCCTACATTATTAAGGAACTGGAAGAAGAGCAAAAGCTCTTCCCCGTTTACACAACAGATTTTGACTTTGAAATTGAAAACAAGAAACAACATCTCATTCAACTCTCAACCATCACCCATAGCCTAACGATCCATTTGAATTATAAAGGAACGTGAAAAATGTTTTCCGCCACTTCTCACAATACAAATATATCACGTTGATTCCAAAACAACCGGCACATTTCCTGCCAAAAAGCGGTCACGACTCTGCCACTTATTTTAACACCTGTTTTTCTTCAGTTACTCCTAACAATTTTCTGAACTCATCTTCAAGAGAACGCTTTAACCTCGGAATTACAACTAAAATATGTTCCGCTACTACTTTATCCGTATCTCTCTGCGTTGAAATAGTTTCTTCTGTAGTTGGCGTATCATCTCTAGAGGTATATTGATAGAAGTGAGGTACAATCGACTGCATTTGACCTATTATGCCTATAAAGGAATCACATATTCCCTTTGAAAAATAGATTTGATTGACCCTAAAACATTGCGACAAATCATTTGTGTCAGTTACAGCATTAGATACTAACTCCTGCATTTTTTCTGGAGCGATTGTTCTATCGACTGTGCGCTTAATAATGCCTATCGGACCTAATAAATCAAGACCGCTAGATTCTAATTTAACTAATTTGCTATACAGAATTCTTATAGCTTCTGCTCTATCTACATGTAATTTACTAAATTGAATCTGATACTTATCATTAATTTTCTTTAATTCTGATTTATGCTCCTCTAATTGGTCATCAAGGAGTCTTTTAAACTCTGCCTCTCTATTTCTAAGCTCACTTTTATGATCTTCCATCTCATTATTGAGAATCCTTTTAAACTCTTCTTCTCTATTCTTAAGTTCACTCTTATGGTCTTCTTCTCTTATTTTTAGTATATATTCCCACGTTTTCTTTAGAGCAAATACAATTATACCTGTCCCAATTGAGAACACACCTAAACTTCCTAACCATTCAAATCCTTTGTCTAACCAACTTAAATCCACTTAACATACCACCTTTTCATTTCATCCTAAATTAATAATATAATATCCTGATTAACAATTACAGAATGACTTACCCATATCTTATATTTTATGTAACTGTCCCAATCGCTGTATGTCTTGATATCCTTAACTTTATAAGACTTCTTATTTTGAATTACACAATACATAAAAAACGGTTAACTGTAAAAAATGAAAAGAAAAAAAGCCCCTGCCATACAGCAGAGCCAAAGCGAAAAAAGATGACTAGCAACCTCATCATATCCAATCAATATAAACAGTGCAAAACGGTAAAATCGAATTTTCTAAACACATTTCCAAATAATCTCCAATGCAGTTGCGATTAATCGAATCGTATTTAGCCATTTACATACACCTCACTCTTTAGAAAAATAGCTATTATAGAAAAAACACCCATGTAGGGTGTTTTTTCTATAATAGCTATTCAACAATCTCTCTAACTACACTTTTATCTATAATATCTTGAATTTCATCAATTAAACTTCTTAACTCTCTTATTTGAGTATCTCCAGGTTTTGGTTCTTCATTCATTCTTTCAAGAAAATCTATATACCTATTACACATGTGAATATACAAATCAACATCATTTGTACTATGTAACAATTCTGTTAGTAAAATTTCAATTATTTTCGACCTCTCTAGAATACTATCTATCTCTAAAATGGCATTTCCCTTTAGATTTCTTATTCTAGTTTTCATTTCTGTTTCTACTGCTGGTAAATTGTATAAAGTAATAGTACCAGTTGCTATTGGACGTTTAACCTCTTTATTTAAATCATCTTGTATTTCCTGTTCAACTTCTTCGCCAGAGAATAAAGTAATGAATTGTAGAGGGCTTAGAATTTTAAATGTATAACCTTTTGCCTGCCCCCTTGAATAAAACTCCTCAACCAATTCTCTACGCGCTCCCATAACCTGATTATCGTTACTATGTACCCAATCACCTTTTAGATCAGCTGTTACAAATATAACATCCCCCTTTATTTGGCATATATGATCCCAAACAATTAAGTCACCATATTGATTGGATTTTTTTGATTTATCCTTATAACCTGGAGGAATGTTGCTTTCCGATCTTTTTGTCCATTCATCTTCCAGCTGTTGTTCATTCATTAATCCGTCTGGTGCAAAATAGCTTTTTTCAATTATTTCTTTGTAATCTTTTAAAATTAAATCATGGTCAATATAGTCACCCAACGATTGTTGTAATTTCCCTAAACCTTTCACATATTCTTTTCTTGCTTTATTTAGCTCTTGAATACAATTATTATACTTTTCCTCTAGGGCAATAATATCACTGTGATAGTTTTCTAAAATTGCTAATGCAGGAATTGCTTCATTCAAAGGTTTTCCATTACTAATCGCTTTTGGTATGTTACTTATTACATTATGTATTCCACTAGACATTTCAGTGATTTTCCCTGGCCTGTTTTTGGCAAATTCTTTAATAACATGGGCTGGAATTCTTAAACGGTTTTCACCTGATAGCTTTTTCAAAACTTTTAATACGCTTTCAAAAGTCATGTTTTTCCATTGATAGCCCATTAATAATACATTAGTATCTACAACAATTGTTGCAGTATCTTTTATTTCATTTAGTGTTTTAACTTCGATAAATAAATTAGAATATGAATTTTCCATAAAACCACCCTTTTTATACCAAAAATTTAATTCTAATATTAGAATATCATTTTACTCGCTTTATTTAAATATAGAAGCTGTAGTTTTCGCCTTCTAATACTAGAATTGCCTTCATTAAACAAAAATATAAAACCATTAAAAAAAGCATCTATGTACGAGTTGCCCTTTTATTAAAATCTTATATTATTACTATAAATACGATAAATGAAGTTTTATTCTTCTTCCAATCACCTAGTATCAGTACATTCATCTGTTCCAACAATATTAAGTAACTGGAAGAAGAGCAAAACTCTCCTCATTAACGGTATCATTCAATCAGTACCATCTGCTGGTTTCGGATTTTATGTGCCGCAATTTTAAAGCCGTTTAGAATTTTATAAATTACTCTTTGTAAGTAACATTTTTCGCAATTACTCACAATACAAATATAACACGATAATTCCAAAACAACCGGCACATATACTGCCAAAAAACGGTCTCCACTCTGCCAAAAATATTTAATATGGCAATTCACTTAGTTCAGATTTAATAATCGATACATTCAAATCAAATTTTCTACACATTGATTCAACTAATTCTTCAAACCATTTTGGTGCACTTGGCGCAATGTATATATTCTCTATTAATGTTTTTACATCACACTTTATAGACTTCCCGAATTCCACTGGAGATTTCCCATTGTAATCCATACGCCCCTCAATAATTGGGAGTGGTAATTGATGTATAGCTCTTAACTCACACTCATGTTCGAAAGATTTTCTTTTATGTATGTAAGGAAGTACAGCGTTGTCTTCTGGCATCCATTCTGTTTTAAAATCTATATAATTCACTTTACTAACATATATTGCTTCTTCGGCTTGCTCGAATGAGTCTATTAATCTTCCTACATTAGATTGAATAGCGATTCCTTCATGACTTTTTAAGTATAAATCCCACATTGCAGCGGATTCAAAATTATTCACATGCCAACAACTAATCACCATAAATTCTCGAGTGAATTTATTAAAAGTTTCTATTGTACGTTGTATTCGGTCTAATTCTGCTTGATCTCTAATACCCAACTTTTCACTTCTTAACTTTGAATTAGATATTGGATATGTACCTTCAAACAAATCATTAAACTTATCAGATCTCGTAAAGAAAAGTTCATTTGCATCCAACAAACTCATGAATTTTGTAAAATCCATATATCTCCAAATTTTAGTTTTTCTTTCCGGTACTATAAACCCCTGAAGTTCTGTATACATATAATTCCCCCTAAATTATTAAGCTATATTTTATTATTACATATTATAAATTAGTTATCCATATCTTATATTGTGTGTAACTGACCCCTTCGCTGAATCCCTTGCTATCAGTGATTTCATTTAACTTTCTCTTTTAAGTTACACAGTATGAAAATTATGAGTAACTGTAATTGGATACCTCCAGCGTTTTGCAAAATAATCTACGCTATGCGGAAAAACACAATAAGCTGCCCATGTGAACAGCTTATTTACATAATTATCGTTCTCGGAAGTTAAATTTCTCCAAGGTGTGTTACTCAAACTTTCTATAAAAGCGCAAAGTAATTCACAGAAAATGTAACACCATGAATAATTCAGTATGATTCATGGTGTTACATTTTAATAATTTTTTACGAAAAAACATACATAAAAGAATGAAAAAAATCCATATCAAGGGTTTTAGTTTTACGTACACTATGAAAGGAAAATGATTCTATTCAAGGAACTCATGCTAGTAGCCATTTCTGGTGTATATATTCAACACCTACACCATGAATAATTACACGATCAGCCATTGAACTTAAAGTAATATCAAGTTCTAAACAATAGCCAGCTTGTTTTGAATTATCTCCTACCCAAGGAGGATTCCCAGAATTATCGAAGTCAAAAAATGTTATTCCTTGCTGAATACCAGAAGAAAATTGAGTTCCTTGTGGCAAATTAGTAACAGGAAAAGGACTTCCTGCTATTGTAGTTCCTGATCTCTGCTTCATATCCAATTTTGAAATTTTCCCATTTCCTACTGTAGTATAATAAAAATATAAATGCCATAATTTAAATTGTGAATCACCAATAAAAGTAGCTGTTGGTAAAGGGAGAAATAATTGAACTGTTCCTCCCCCATCTGAAGCACCAGTAGCTGCAAAAACTGTGGTTCCATCCAAAGAAGGTTGAACATGTATACCTTTGTTTGTAGCTGAATCATTATCCCACCATCTGTATTGAATAGCTGAACCATGGGTCCATAGTGTGGTACGGCCAGTAGATGACATATTATCACTCCTATTATGTAGTTATATAATCACGAAGTATTATTTGTAAAAAAATAACAAATATACATTCATCATTTTTATTTTACAAAGTAACGTCAATCTACTTAAATTAGGGAACAGTTTACCAATAATCTACCGTATACTTTTATCGAAATTCACCTTGCACTTCCTGGTATAGTTGTTCTTTCTATCTCTTTATGTCGTTTCAATGTAATAGTGAAGAATCCTTACTTGTATATGATATTCATGTATGGTTAACATAACGTCCTATTATCGGTAGCAAAAAAAGGAGGAAACTGTACTCTCACCAAGGAACCTTCTTATTTTGTTCTATGGATCTATGCATTTTTTATACATTCCTATCCTATCGTGGTTTTAGGGTTCTTGTTTGTTACTGGAACTGTATAAAATCTTGCATACTCTTAGCGTGTTTTTTTCCAAAATGTTGCAATACCCTAGATTAAAAAAGAAATAAGCAATGATTAGATTTTAAACCTAGTCATTGCTTTATCCATTGCATCTTGGTTTACACCTATATAACGTAACGTGACCTTCTCTGACGAGTGATTGAATATCTCCATGAGTAATGCTATGTTTTTTGTTTGCAAGTACATATGATAGCCGTACGTCTTTCTCAGCGTATGTGTTCCTATTTCATCTAATCCAAACTCTGCCGCTGCTCCACTTAATATCTTATATGCCATGCTACGACCAATTGGACGATTCCTACCTTGTCTACTTTGTAATAAATACTCATTGTCTTCTCTTTCTTCAATAAACCATTTAAGTTCTCTTTTCAAAGCTGCAGTAATTTGTATTCTTTTCTGCTTCCCTGTTTTCTTTTCCCTCATAGATATATGACTGCCCTTAACATCTCCCACTTTGAGTTTCAAAATATCTGAGATTCTAAGCCCCGTATTAATACCCATAATGAAGAGAATGTAATTACGTAAGCTCTTTTCCTTAAAATACTCTTTAAGCTGCTGTATTTGCTCTGGATCACGTATCGGTTGAACGAAGTTCATTATTCATTACCTCCCGTTTCTTCTGTCTCGTAAACTTCTAATCCAAGTGCAAAAGCAAGTTTATAAAACACCTTAGACTTCCAACGTCGATAAGTGCGCTCAGACATCCCTATTTCGTTATAAACCATGTAATCACATACGTCCTCTTCTTCTAAATAACGTTTATAAATAATATCTCTTTGGATACTTCCAGCACGTCCATTTCCTAATCGATTTAGAAACTGATCAATACGTACTGACATTCTTTCAATCCACTCTTCTCGTTTACTTCGTTGAATATTTTCTATAGCAACATCTTCTAATGGTTTTCCAACTGTATGTGTAGGACCATGCTCACGTATTTCATAAGAAGGAGTGACTTTCATTTCTCTACGCATCATCCCAAATTGTCTATGTATACGTACGCTTTCCAACACACCTTCTAATTCCACTTGTGTCGCTGTTCTATCAATATTTGGTAAGAAAGATAATTGTTTAGTCATGTAAGACCACTCCTTTTTATTTTTAAATTACTTTTGTCTTAAAGCTCCACGTCTGCGTTCATAACGCGGTCCATGAATCCCCATCAAACCTCAATATCACGAGTGCTTAACTTCTCTTTTCGCTTTTTCTTAGTTTTCTTTTTCATTTGATTGGATTGTTTTTTCCACTCTCGTAATCGGTCCTTTAGTGCCTTCATATTTCCCCATCTCCCTTTTCAAAATAAAAAGGACACCTATTCCTAAAACAGCTTTAATTGCTGTTCTAATGAATTGGTGTCCTCTAGTTTTCTAGCCGGACTATATTCTGTTTGCTTTCACTTTAAAATACCAGCTTGTACAAAGATATTACTCATACCTTTTTCCGTTGTAGATAACAAAACCTACTGGATGGTGGGTAAAATGCAAAACTGGATCACCAGGATTTCCAATTGAAGGATATGCATGATTTTTATCAATATAGACTCCCTGTAATTCAATTGGATTACCTGATTCTAGACCACTAATTGGCTCTCCCAAACCCTCGTTATCTCCGTAACGAATAGCACAGAATAGCTCATCTGGAATCGTTGATGCCTCTACACCACTTGCATGTATAACTGATATATTATTAATTAATAGATGATAATGCATTACACCCTTTATTTCTACATCTTTTTCACGCTCTTTTATACTACCTGTAACATGTATAACATGTTTTGTAGTTTCCATACTTCCACTCCTTTTTCTAATTAACGACCTGTCCACATATCTTGCACAATTCCATTTTTAAATAATTCATATGGGAAATAACAATATCCTTTATCTCCCCAGTCTTTTCCCCAGCTGTTGCGAATAATAACCGTTTGCTTATCATCATCATATCCAACAGCACAAACAGCATGTCCTGCTTGGTGACCATCTTCAATAATTACATCATCTGTTCCTGATATAGGAACTATGCCAGTCTTTATAACTTCTTCTGACCTAAAAGATGTTGGTACAGCAAATGAAAGTACAATAACTAATCCATGAGCCAGTGCAGCCTTTAATCCCGACAGATCTTGAATACGATAGTAGGCTCCAATTTTATACAGTGCGGCATCCGATTCAGCCTTTGATGTTGGCTTATCTCTAAAATTTTCAGTATAAGGAAAATCGTCTTCAGGGCATACCCCAATGTTTTTAAGAACATCCATACCATCACGAACACTCGCTCCGCTATCTTCCTGAATATGTCCTTCTATTTCTCGCTCATGATAATATAAAAACAAACGAGATAAGCAAGTAAATGGACGACCTGATTGTAATAATAGGTATTCTCGTAACCCTGAAACAATAGCATTCGCCGTACAAGAACCTATATCCAATTGATTCACTACACTCGACATCTTAGGACGAAGATCGACTTGCGTTGGTAGATCTCCCTCATTACTAAATAAGTAACTCCGAAACATTTTGTCTCTTAAATCAACAGGGTCTTTTCTTACGTTAAGGTATTTTACAATATCCTTGTTACTGGCAAGACTGAAATTTAATTCATTTGAACTCATATGCAGAAATCCATCCTTTCTTTATATCTAGATAATTCATTCGTTTTCTATACTTAACTTAAAAATTAACAATTATACCTTTTTAATTTTAACTTCAGTTACATTTAAAGTATCCGAATATTTATCTATTTATCTTTTGATTATCAACTCTCTTCAATTTCTGTTCTCAATTTATCTCATAACTACTTGAACTCTATATCTTTTTTCTTCCTTGTTTGTTTCGATTGCTTTTTCCACTCACGTAATTGGTCATTTAGTACCTTCATATTTCCCCATCCCCTTTTTAAAATAAAAAGGATACCTATTCCTAAAACAGCTTTAATTGCTGCTTTAATGAATTGGTGTCCTCTAGTTTTCTAGCCGGACTGTATTTTGTTTGCGTTCACTTTAAAATACCAGCTTGTACAAAAATGTTTCTCCAAGCTTTATTGACTTGATACTTCTCCACCTCTTTTGCACAACGAGTAATTGCTTTTCTTACTTTTCTTTTCTTCAAAGTTTTCATTCTGCCAACCTCACTTTCTATTAAAAGGATTATTTTATTAGGTTTTCTAACAACCTTCATTTTTAAATTTTCAGATCCAGATGCACATCTAGACTCATACACCATATGTTAATTTAAACACTTCCTAAGAAAGCAGGTGAAACCTATGCCATCTGTTGTTGGAAATCTGGTTGTACAAAATAGTAACGGTTCTTTCAACTTAGGTGATTTTTATAACGTTTCTCCAAAGGAAAATACAAAAGCTTATAATGGTTCAGGTTCATCAAATGTTGCTTTTGTTGCCAATACCTTTAGCGGTGTTAGTGCAACAAACACATACGATTCTGATATTGCAGACCAAAATCAAGTTGGAACAGTCTAAAATTAATCATTTCCCTCTACCCCCTGAATAAAACTCAATATTCCGTCAATACTGTAGACAACCCATTAAGTTACTTTCTCCTTGTTCCCCCTTGGAGAACCGAGCAGTTAGCTTTTGCTATCTGCTCTTTTTTACATATACTAATTAATTAACACAAGCATATTTCAGAAAAATTTCGTATTATGGTGTATTCCTTTCTTTTTAAAAACGAAACTCGTCACGAGAGCACTTCATAAAAGTGCTCTTTTGGTATTTCGAATACATACAAAATGAAATTTTTATTTAAATGTGTTCACCTTCCATATAGGACAAACATAGAATAAATGTACAAGACATAGTTTTTAATGGATCGTGTACAAAGAGCATATGTATACGATTTTTTTATGAAAGTTTTTTTACCCAATTGCATTTTCGCGCAATATTAATATATATAAATCTATAATTATATTTAAATACCAGTACATAAGCCGTTTCTAGTATTTAAGCACGTCATAGAATACACTATAGGACAAGTTTTCTCACAATCTAGTCCTAATAAAATTGAAAAGGAGGTGAATACCAAATGGCTATCGTACCTCCATTTATCGCTTCTAGAAGATTTACATCTACACTAGGCGCAGGAACAGGGACAGGTGCTGCGTTTGCGATTGCTGCTACAGCTTGTCTAAATGATGCTGGTGTTGCTGCTACAGCATTCCCTACTTTTACGTATTATAATCTCTATGTAAACGGTGTATTACAGCCAGGTTCGAATTCTAGTGTTACTACGGGTCCAACTGGAGCTATCACAATCCCAGGCGGAGACACATTAGATTCGGGAATTCCAATCACTGTTGAGTTTATCGTAACTTAATCAACATCTTTTGTTTTTGGACAGATTTCTTTATTAGGAAATCTGTCCTTTTTTTAACTAATAGTAATGAATTGCAGAATAATTGAAGCTCCCTGCACTGGAGCCTCAGGGGCTAACAAAGTTAACTGTCCAGTTACAACCTGGTACGAAGATAGTGGCTGAAGAATTCCGTTTATAAATAAATTAATATAGGAAACATCACTTGGTGACAATATCTGTGTTGTCCCATATTGAGGGAAGCCATCAGCATTTGTATAGACAAGTTTTTGTCCGTTTGAAAAAGTAAAATACAATACATTTGTCGTTTGTATTGCTCCAACTGGACCCGTTATTCCAGTTGGACCTGTTACCCCAGTTGAACCTGTTATTCCAGTTGGACCTGTTACCCCAGTTGAACCTGTTATTCCAGTTG